>NZ_JBLNNF010000018.1:0-163794 GCF_047784845.1 Pseudomonas sp. NFX98
TTTGAGCACTTGAAGGGCTCACCCAGAGGCGCAGGCTTGTTCCTATCGTCGGTCTAGCCAGATGCATTCTTTATCGGCGCTTGGGTGAAAGGAGGAGGGGCGAAATCTCCCACGGATCTGTACTGCGTCAACAGTCAGAATCGAGCCTTGTCCCTCCTCCTCCCTTCAAGTCCTAGCATACAAGCGAGCTTGCTCGCGATGGCGGCATAACAGTCAACGATGATGTTGGATGTTGCGGACCCATCGCGAGCAAGCTCGCTCCCACAGTTTCTATGCGTTGCTTACTGTTTCTCCAGCAACCACTTGCGATCACCCGGGGTGAACTGCGGCATTTCGTCCGCTTGTGCCGTGTTCACGGCCTGGAAGATTTCCAGCTCTTTGCCTTTGCGCGCAAAGATCCAGGCAGTTCCTTGCCCGTTGAGTTGCAGCCACATGTTGTCGTTGCCGCCACTCATCGACGCGCAGTCGCCGGCCAGGCAAAGCGCATAGCGATCAGCGCCCGGCAGGCCGGCCACCTGGCCGTCGGCCTGGAACTGCACGTTACTGCCTTCGCCGGGGCCGCTGACGACTTTCCAGCTGCCGCCCATGTACGCGGAATACAGTGCGCGTTCGAAGCTGGCGCCAATCGGTGCGCCATCCGGCACGGGGATCAAGGCGCGGTCGAAGACTTGGGCCGGTTCGTTTTCGGTCGCGGCCTGGCTCAATTGTTTGCCGTCGCGCTTCAGTTCACTACCGGAACTGCCATAAAAGTCGACTTTCCAGGCGCCGGACTCTTCGCCCAGCAGCTTGCCGTCGACATTTTCAAAACCATTGGTGTAGCGGGCCTGACCGGCCTTGGTGTTGACGTCCCATTCCAGGTTCGGGCCGTAGGCCTGGAGCGCTTCGCGCAGGGGAACGCCTTTGGATGCGGCATCGATTGCTACCTGGTTGATCCAGGTGCCGCTGATATCACGGTCGGCAGGGTTGCTGGCACAACCGCCCAAAAACAGGGCGAGCAGCGAGAGAGCAAGCGCTTTGCGCATGGTGGAATCCTTTCAAACTTACTTTGCTGCAGAGCAGTCGGCGCAGCGCGAGGCTGCGCCGGACACATTACTCGATGACCAGGATGGCATCCATTTCAACCTGCGAACCCTTTGGCAGGGCTGCTACGCCGATGGCGGCGCGGGCTGGGTAAGGCTGGTCGAAGTACTTGCCCATGATCTCGTTGACCTTGGCGAAGTGGCTCAGGTCGGTGAGGAAGATGTTCAGTTTGACGATGTCCTTGAACGAACCACCGGCGGCTTCAGCCACGGCTTTGAGGTTCTCGAATACCTGGACGGTCTGGGCTTCGAAGCCTTCGACCAGTTCCATGGTTTTTGGGTCCAGAGGAATCTGACCCGACATGTAAACGGTGTTGCCGGCCTTGATCGCCTGGGAGTAAGTACCGATGGCGGCCGGGGCCTTGTCGCTGGTGATAACAGTCTTGGTCATGAATGACTCCTTGTAAGTGGCTTAAGCACGCATGCGGGTGATGCGGATCACCCCGGTCAGGGCGCGCAGTTTCTTGATCACGCGGGCCAGGTGCACACGGTCGTGCACGCTGACCACCAACTGGACCACGCTGATGCGACCATCGCGTTCATCCATGCTGATTTTTTCGATATTGCCGTCGGCTGCGTTGACGCTGCTGGCCAGCAGGGCGATCAGGCCGCGCTGGTGTTCTAGCTCGACGCGCAGCTCGACGTTGAATTCGCCGGTGACATCCTTGGCCCACGAGAGCTGGATGCATTTTTCCGGGTTGTGGCGGATTTCGCTGATGTTGCGGCAGTTGTCCAGGTGCACGACCATGCCTTTGCCCGCAGACAGGTGACCAACAATCGGGTCGCCCGGAATCGGCGTGCAGCACTTGGCGTAGCTGAGCACCAGGCCTTCGGTGCCGCGAATCGCCAGCGGGCCTTCAGGGCTCGGCAACTGTTCGCCTTCGCCGAGCAGTCGGCGTGCCACCACATAGGCCATGCGATTGCCCAGGCCGATGTCTTCGAGCAAATCTTCGATCAGTTCGAGGCGGTACTCGACGAGCATTGCCTTGACGCGTTCGGCCGGGATCTTCTCCAGCGCGCTGTCGAAACCGTTGAGGACTTTGTTCAGCAGACGTTCGCCGAGGCTGATGGACTCGGAGCGGCGTTGCAGCTTCAACGCATGGCGGATGTGCGTACGGGCCTTGCCGGTGACCACGAAGTTGAGCCATGCCGGGTTAGGCCGCGCGCCGGGAGCGCTGACGATCTCGACCGTGGAGCCGCTTTGCAGCGGTTCGGACAGCGGCGCGAGACGACGATTGATCCGACAGGCAATGCAGCTGTTGCCCACGTCGGTGTGCACCGCGTAAGCGAAGTCGACCGCCGTGGAGCCCTTGGGTAGCTCCATGATCCGGCCTTTGGGCGTGAACACGTAGACCTCGTCCGGGAACAGGTCGATCTTCACGCTTTCGATGAACTCCAGCGAGTTGCCGGCGCGTTGCTGCATTTCCAGCACGCCTTTGACCCACTGGCGGGCGCGGGCGTGAGTGCCTTTGGGCTGCTCGTCGCCGCTGGATTTGTACAGCCAATGGGCGGCGATGCCGTTATTGGCCATCTCTTCCATTTCGCGGGTGCGGATCTGGATCTCGATCGGTACACCGTGCATGCCGAACAGCGTGGTGTGCAGCGATTGATAGCCGTTGGCCTTGGGAATCGCGATGTAATCCTTGAAGCGCCCCGGCAACGGTTTGTACAAATTATGCACAGCACCCAGCACGCGGTAGCAGGTATCGACCTTGTCGACGATGATCCGGAACGCATAGACGTCCATGATCTCGTTGAAGGCCCGACGTTTGCCGCGCATTTTCTTGTAGATGCCGTAGAGGTGTTTCTGGCGACCGCTGACCTCGCCCTGAATGCCATCGATGGCCAGACAGTGACTGAGGGATTCTTCGATCTTGTTGACGATTTCCTTGCGGTTGCCCCGGGCGCGTTTGACGGCCTGGTAGATCCGCGCGGAACGCATCGGGTGCATGGCCTTGAAGCCGAGGTCTTCGAACTCTATGCGGATGGCGTGCATGCCCAGCCGGTTGGCGATGGGTGCATAGATTTCCAGGGTTTCCTTGGCGATGCGTCGGCGTTTCTCGCCGGACAGCACTTCCAGCGTGCGCATGTTGTGCAGGCGGTCGGCCAGTTTGACCAGGATCACGCGAATGTCGCGCGCCATGGCCATGGCCATTTTCTGGAAGTTTTCGGCCTGGGCTTCGGCCTTGGTCTCGAAGTTCATCTGGGTCAGTTTGCTGACCCCGTCGACCAGTTCGGCCACGGTTTCGCCGAACTGCGCTTGCAGCGCTTCCTTGGCAATACCGGTGTCTTCGATCACGTCATGCAGCATGGCCGCCATCAGGCTCTGATGGTCCATATGCATGTCGGCAAGAATATTGGCCACGGCAAGAGGATGCGTGACGTACGCCTCACCGCTACGGCGGCGTTGGCCGTCGTGCGCTTGTTCGGCGTAGAAATACGCTCGGCGGACCAGGTTGACCTGGTCATTGCCGAGGTAGGTCGATAAGCGATCGGCGAGGGCGTCTATGCTCGGCATGATGTCTCCTGCCGTAAGCTTTTATCCCGCGCCGTGCTACGTCGACCAGGCATAGGCTTAGACGGCCTCGTTGGACTCGTCCTCAAATGCAGCAAAAAGCGGCTCATCTTCAACGATTTCGGCTTCGGCAATAGCTGCGTAGTCGATCAGGCCTTCAGCGATTTCGCGCAGGGCGACAACGGTAGGCTTGTCGTTTTCCCATGCTACTTTCGGCTCTTTGCCGCCGGTGGCCAGTTGACGGGCACGCTTGGTAGAGAGCATGACCAGCTCAAAGCGGTTATCCACGTGTTCTAGGCAGTCTTCAACGGTTACGCGGGCCATGGTCTTCCTCGTAGCAAATGCAATATGCGCGCTGCCCGGATGGGCGAGCGGACTCAACAGTTTAAAAAATCACCAGCGATTAGGGAAGCGCTGATTTTTTGATCAAGCCCTTCAACGCGCTGCAAGTGCCAATGTAAAGCCCTTGCAGCTGTTTTGGGAAGAGCGGATCAACCGAGCAATTCAGCCAATAATTTGCCGTAGCGCTGCTGCTGACGCTTCTGTTGCAGCTGATTGGCACGGAAAATCGCCTTCAAATCGTGCAAGGCGTGGGCGAAATCGTCATTGATGATCAGGTAGTCGTAGTCGACATAGTGGCTCATTTCGCTGACGGCTTCGCGCATCCGGCCGTCGATGATCTCGTCGCTGTCCTGGCCACGGTTGGTCAGGCGCTGGTGCAAGGCCTGCAATGACGGCGGCAGAATGAAGACCGAACGGGCCTGCGGCATCAGTTTGCGTACTTGCTCGGCGCCTTGCCAGTCGATTTCCAGAATCAGGTCGTGGCCTTCATCCAGGGTCTGCTGCAAGTGACTTTGCGAGGTGCCGTAGAGATTACCGAAGACTTCGGCGCGCTCGAGGAAATCCCCGTGCTCGATCATCTTCACGAACTGTTCGCGCGAGACGAAGTTGTAGTTCACGCCGTCCACTTCGCCCGGGCGCATGGCGCGGGTGGTGTGCGAGACCGAGACACGGATCTCCGGATTGGCGTCGGTCAAGGCCTTGACCAGGCTGCTTTTGCCCGCGCCCGATGGGGCGGAGATGATGTACAGGGTGCCGGTGCTGTGGGTCATGTCAGGGTTGCCTTACTCAATATTCTGCACTTGTTCGCGCATCTGCTCGATCAACACCTTGAGGTTGACCGCCGCTTGGGTGCTGCGCGGGTCGAAGGCTTTGGAGCCCAGTGTATTGGCCTCGCGGTTGAGTTCCTGCATCAGGAAGTCCAGGCGTCGCCCGGCAGCGCCGCCGGATTTGAGTACCCGACGAACTTCGATGATGTGAGTGCTCAGGCGATCCAGTTCTTCGGCGACGTCGCTTTTTTGCGCGAGCATGACCATTTCCTGCTCCAGTCGCTGCGGGTCCATCTCGGCCTTCATGTCGGCGAAACGGTCGAGGACTTTCTGGCGCTGGGTGGCGAGCATCTGCGGAACCAGTTCGCGCAGGGTCACCACGTCCTCTTCAATGGACGTCAGGCGATCGTTGATCAGCCGTGCCAGCTCCGCGCCTTCGCGCTCGCGGCCGGCCTTGAGTTCTTTCAGGCCTTCGTTGAACAACGCCAGTGCTTCGGCGTTCAAGGCTTGCGGGTCGGTCGCATCACCCACCAGCACGCCGGGCCAGGCCAGGACTTCGAGCGGGTTCAGTGCGGCCGGATTCTTGATCAGGCTGGCGATCGTCTCGGCGGCGGCAACCAGTTGTGCGGCGCGGTCCTGATCCACTTGCAGCGCTTTGCCGGCGTTTTCTTCGGTGAACCGCAGGGTGCATTCGAGCTTGCCCCGCGACACGCCCTGGCGCAGGGCTTCACGGACGGCGCCTTCGAGGTCGCGAAAGGAGTCCGGCAGGCGCAGGTGGGGTTCCAGGTAGCGGCTGTTGACCGAGCGCAGTTCCCAGCTCAGGGTGCCCTGGACGCCTGCTTTCTCGACGCGGGCGAAGGCGGTCATGCTATGCACCATGGGGGTACCTCGCAATGCGAATCGGCGCGAAACTGACGTTCCGGCAATCCGCTATCAATGAATTAAAGCCGACTGGCAGCAAAGGCGCAGGATTGTAGCGCAGTGGCGCGGATGCGCCCAAACACACGGTGTGACAAACGGCTGCAGGTCGTCGGGTACGGGCTATTCAGAGCCTTCGCTCGTCAGAGGAATTTTTTAGAAGTGCCCAGTCGAGGCTGGCAGCTCTATAATGCTCCGCAGTTTTCCGTCCCCGTACAGGTATCCCTTATGAAACGTCCAAGTGGTCGCGCTGCCGATCAGCTCCGCTCGATCCGCATTACCCGCAACTACACCAAACACGCCGAGGGATCTGTACTGGTCGAGTTCGGTGACACCAAAGTCATCTGCACGGTCAGCGTCGAAAACGGCGTGCCGCGTTTCCTCAAGGGCCAGGGCCAAGGCTGGTTGACCGCCGAGTACGGCATGCTGCCGCGCGCCACTGGCGAGCGTAACCAGCGTGAAGCGAGCCGCGGCAAGCAAGGCGGCCGCACCCTGGAAATCCAGCGTCTGATCGGCCGTTCCCTGCGCGCTGCGCTGGACATGTCCAAGCTCGGCGACGTGACCCTGTACGTCGACTGCGACGTGATCCAGGCTGACGGCGGCACCCGCACCGCGTCCATCACCGGCGCCATGGTTGCCCTGGTCGATGCCTTGAAAGTGATCAAGAAGCGCGGCGGCCTGAAAGGCGGCGACCCGCTCAAGCAAATGATCGGTGCCGTTTCGGTAGGCATGTACCAGGGCGAGCCGGTACTCGACCTCGACTACCTGGAAGACTCGGCTGCCGAGACCGACCTGAACGTAGTGATGACCAGCACGGGCGGCTTCATCGAAGTTCAGGGCACTGCCGAAGGCGCACCGTTCCAGCCTGAAGAGCTGAACGCGATGCTGGAACTGGCCAAGAAAGGCATGAACGAAATCTTCGATCTGCAAAAGGCTGCACTGGCTGACTGACCGGATTGCCACAGACAAGGAGGACGCCATGAGTGACGAGCAACAGTTGCTTCCCACCCCGAGCAAAGACGTTCGGCAGTGGGCGATGTTTTGTCACTTGTCCGCCTTGCTGGGGATCTGGATTCCGTTCGGTACACTGATCGGACCGCTGATCCTGTGGCAAATGAAGCGTGAGATGGACCCGTTTATCGACGCACAAGGCAAGGAAGCGCTGAACTTTCAGATCACCGTCGCCATTGCCTCCGCCATTTGCTTCCTGCTGATGGTGGTGATTATCGGGTTCTTCCTGTTTGGCCTGATTGCCATCGGTGCGCTGGTGTTGACGATCATTGCCGGCGTGAAAGCCAATGAAGGGTTTCCTTATCGGTATCCGTTCACATGGCGGTTGATTAAGTAAGCCAGGCAATGCGATTAAAAAAAGCCCCGACTTGTTGGGGCTTTTTTTGCTATCAAATTATTTCACCAGACAACTACGCTTACTTTTTCACACTTTTAGTCACAACTGTGTATCCGCATTGCTGCCATATCCTTGGCAATGAGGCTGAGCGGTTGTTAAAGTTCCCCCAAGTAATATTCATTAGAAATATTTCGATATATTCAGACCATTGACGGATACTGAAATTCAAACAATCAGCGTTGAGAGCAATCAACCTGTTCAAGAGGCGTGTCCAGGTTAACAGTTCGCCCCTGAATGAATAATCCAAGAATATCCCAATGTTTCAGCTCGATTTTTATGGAACGCTCGTCGCTGCGTCTTTGGTACTTTTACTGGGTCGCGGGCTTGTCACGCGTGTCGGTTTTTTGCGTGCTTACAACATCCCTGAGCCTGTAGCGGGTGGCCTGATGGTTGCCCTGGTTCTATTGTTTTTGAGATTGTTCGAAATTGAGGTGCGTTTTGACACCTCGCTACAAATACCCTTGATGCTGGCTTTTTTCGCCACCATTGGGTTGAGTGCAGACTTCGCCAGCTTGAAAAAAGGCGGCCGCGTGGTGGGGGTGTTTCTGTTAGCGGTCACCGGGCTGTTGGTGGTTCAGAATGCCATGGGTATCGGGCTCGCGACGGCCTTGGGGCTCGACCCTCTGATGGGGCTGCTGACAGGTTCGGTGACGTTGGCGGGTGGTCATGGAACCGGTGCTGCCTGGGGCGCGACGTTCAGTGAAAAGTACGGTCTGGCCTCCGCCTCCGAGCTTGCAATGGCTTCTGCCACATTTGGCCTGGTGCTGGGCGGTTTGATCGGTGGGCCGGTTGCGCGACTGCTCATTAAGCGTACACAAGTCCCCGGCTGTTCTAATCAAGATAAGCCACGGCTGCCAAAGGGCTTTGAGCAGCCGAATAAAGAACGCTCGATCACGCCATTTTCATTTATCGAGACGCTCGCGTTGATCGCCGTTAGTTTGATGGTGGGTAACCTCATGAATGGCGCGCTTCGCGAGACTGCATTTGAGTTGCCGACATTCGTTTGCGTATTGTTCGTGGGCGTGCTTTTGCGAAACGGACTTTCAGCGCTTGGCTTATATCAAGTGTTTGAGCGGGAAGTTTCTGTACTTGGAAATGTCAGCTTGTCGCTGTTTCTGGCAATCGCGCTGATGTCACTCAAATTGTGGGATCTGGCTGCACTGGCATTACCATTCTTCATTATTCTCGCTGCACAAACGCTGGTCATGGCTCTATTCGCGATATTCGTGACATTCAGAGTCATGGGCAGTAACTATGATGCGGCTGTGCTGGCGGCGGGACACTGTGGTTTTGGGCTGGGTGCAACGCCAACGGCCATCGCCAACATGCAAGCGGTGACGCAGCGCTACGGGCCTTCGCAGATAGCATTTCTGGTCGTGCCGATGGTCGGCGCATTCTTCATCGACATCATCAATGTCATCGTGATCAAGTTGTACCTGATACTGCCATTCTTTGCCGCCGCTTGAAGTTCAGTTCACTGGAATACAGCTCATAAAAAATGCCCGTATCTAGCGATACGGGCATTTTTTTGTCAGCGACAACGTTTAGATCGTCAGCGTCCAGTCGTAGTCCACGATCAGTGGCGCATGCTGCGAGAACCGTGGCTGACGTGGCAAGCGTGCGCTGCGTACAAAGCGGCGCAGGCCCGGCGTCAGGATCTGGTAGTCGAAACGCCAGCCGAGGTTGAGCATTTCGGCCTGTTCGTTATCCGGCCACCAGCTGTACTGGTCGCCTTCACGGCTGACTTCGCGCAAGGCATCGACATAACCCATGTTGCCGACAATCTCGTCCATCCAGGCACGTTCTGGCGCCAGGAAGCCAGGAGATTGCTGGCTGTCGCGCCAGTTCTTGATGTCCAGTTTCTGTTGCGCCACGTACAGCGAGCCACAATAAATGTACTCGCGGCGTTTGCGCCGCTGCTTGTCCAGGTACTTGGCGAAGTCGTCCATGAGCTTGAATTTCTGGTTCAAGTCTTCATCGCCGTTCATGCCGGACGGAAGCAACAAGGTTGCAATACTGACTTTGTCGAAATCGGCTTGCAGGTAGCGCCCGTAGCGGTCGGCCGTCTCGAAACCGAGACCGCTGATGACAGCCTTCGGTTGCAACCGCGAGTACAAAGCCACACCACCTTGGGCGGGAACTTCGGCGTCGCAGGCATAAAGGAAGTATCCATCCAGTTGGAAGGCTGGATCGTCCAGTTCAAAGGCGGAGGCACGGGTGTCCTGCAGGCAGATGACGTCGGCATTCTGTGCTTGCAGCCAACTGAGCAAACCCCGCTCGACTGCAGCCTGAATACCATTGACGTTCACACTGATGATCCGCATAAATGGCCCCAAAAATCGCGTGCGTGTATGATACACGGCGTCAAGCTAATTAGCTAAATCCGTGGTATTTGGGGTTTTTTTCATGCAAGCGTATCAGCGCGATTTCATTCGTTTTGCCATCGATCGCGGCGTTTTGCGCTTCGGTGAGTTCACCCTGAAGTCCGGGCGCACCAGTCCTTACTTCTTCAATGCGGGCCTGTTCAACTCGGGTTCGGCCCTGGCGCAGCTCGGCCGTTTCTACGCCGCAGCCATCGCCGAGAGCGGCATTCCCTTTGACGTGCTGTTTGGCCCTGCCTACAAAGGCATCCCATTGGCGGCGACCACCGCCGTGGCGTTGGCCGAACATCACAACCGTGACCTGCCATGGTGCTTCAACCGCAAGGAAGCCAAGGCCCACGGTGAAGGCGGCAGCCTGGTCGGCGCACCGCTGACAGGTGAAGTGTTGATCATCGACGACGTGATCACCGCCGGCACCGCGATCCGCGAAGTGATGCAGATCATCGCTTCCCAGGACGGCGCCAAGGCCGCAGGCGTGTTGATTGCCCTGAACCGTCAGGAGCGTGGCAACGGTGAGTTGTCGGCGATCCAGGAAGTCGAGCGTGACTTCGGTATTCCGGTGATCAGCATTGTGTCGCTGAACCAGGTACTGGAATTCCTGGCCGATGATCCGCAACTCAAGCAGCATTTGCCGGCGGTTGAGGCCTATCGGGCACAGTTCGGTGTCTGATTTAGTCCGATAAGAAAGGCCCTGTTTACAGGGCCTTTTCTTTGGGCGGTGCTTAACGCAGGTGGTGCCATTTTTCGATCAATCGAATGGTCAGCCAAACGTTGAGTGCTGCAAACGCCAGTAGCGCGCAGACGAGCATCACATACAACGTGCGATCTACGTCGAAATTCCACAGGTCCAGCGTGCTGTTGCTCATGATCCGCACGGCGGCGGGCAAATTGACGTAAAACAGCGCCATGAAGGCGCAAGTCAGCGGCATCGCGCAGCCCAGCAAAACGCTCATTACTTTCCTTTGGCTGCGCTTCCTGGCCAGCGGACCTGTCTGTTTTTCGTCCAGTTCCAGCACTTCGTTCAGTCTGGGCCAAGCCAGATTGAACATGAACGTGGTCAGGGTCAGCAGCAAGCCGCTGACCGCGACGATGTCACTGAACGGCATTCAGGCCCAGTGTCTGGCAGAGCAGCGCGTGGGAATCCTCGCTGATTTCGAACTGCCCGGCGCTGCCTTTGCGTTTGACGATGGGTTTGAAAGTTGGCTCATTCTGTGTGATCAGCATGTTCAGTTCATCGCGGATGACGTCCGAACTGATCACCACCAGATACACGGTCTGAGCGTGCTCCGCAGACTCGATCACGGCTCGCATGCTGTGCTGAAGGATCTCGTCCAATTGATTGCGGAAGCGTGAAACCGTGTTTTTCAGCAGGGTTTTGCTTTGGCTCTGAGTCAGCTGGAAAATCGTCGATATCTGCGACTCGGTCGGCAACGTTTGCCCGAAGTAGCTTTGAATCAGATACAGCAAGCGATCCTGCTTGGCTTCATCGGCCCTGCTTGGCATGCCGCCTTCGACCAGCATTTTCAGGTATTCAGTCAGGCTCGCCTTGGCTATTCGCTGTAGGGCATGGGTGATTTCGGCGTCGGAAATCCGCAACGTCTTTTTGACCGGCTCCTTTTGCTCGAGGTCGAAGGCCTGGGCATCGATCGTGAACGAGATCTGCATGGTTCAGTCTCCCGTGGTCACTTGGAAGACTCGTTTGGGTACGGGTCGGCCACGGCGTCGCCTTGGCCGGCCAGGATCTTCCAGCCATTGAGCACGTGTGTGCCTGGTTTGAAGTCAGGGCACGGCGGAAGCGAAGTCTTTGACTGATTGGTGTATTCGCGTCCGCAGTCTGCGCACTCATAGGTGCCTGCTGAAACATCACTGCCGTAGGGAACGTGGTCTTTTTGCATGGGGAAGATCTCCTGTGGATTCAGGGAAGATCCTATGCAGATTGATACTTTCTGGATGTCGGACGTTTCGCTTACTTAAGTCGGACGATTCCTGCGCGCATAAAAAAGATCGCAGACTTCGTCAGCTCCTACAGGATTTTCGTACATCCGTAGGTGCCGCCGCAGGCTGCGATCTTTTTTGAGGTTTTGAATCAGTGACGCTTGCGATTGCTGATCAGGGTGCCCACACCAGTATCGGTGAAGATTTCCAGCAGGATCGCATTCGGTACACGGCCATCGATGATCAGCGAGCTGCCCACGCCGCCCTGGACCGCTTCCAGTGCGCAGCGGATCTTCGGCAACATGCCGCCGTAGATGGTGCCGTCGGCGATCAGATCGTCGACCTGTTGAGTCGTCAGGCCGGTCAGGACCGTCCCTGACTTGTCCATCAGGCCGGCAATGTTGGTCAGCAGCATCAACTTCTCGGCTTTCAGCGCTTCGGCGACTTTACCGGCCACCAAGTCAGCGTTGATGTTGTACGACTCACCGTTGGCGCCGACGCCGATTGGCGCGATCACCGGGATGAAATCACCTTTGACCAGCAGGTTCAGCAGGTCGGTGTTGATGCCGACCACTTCGCCAACATGGCCGATGTCGATGATTTCCGGGGTGGTCATCTCCGGCGTCTGGCGGGTGACGGTGAGCTTCTTCGCGCGAATCAGCTCGGCGTCTTTACCGGTCAGGCCGATGGCGCTGCCGCCATGACGGTTGATCAGGTTGACGATGTCCTTGTTGACCTGACCGCCGAGAACCATTTCCACCACGTCCATGGTGGCGGCGTCGGTCACGCGCATGCCGTCGACGAAATGGCTTTCGATCGACAGACGCTTGAGCAGGTCACCGATTTGCGGGCCGCCGCCATGAACGACCACTGGGTTGATGCCCACGGCCTTCATCAGCACGATGTCGCGGGCGAAGCCGGTTTTCAGCTCCTCGCTTTCCATCGCGTTGCCGCCGTATTTGATCACCAGCGTCTTGCCGACATAGCGGCGAATGTAAGGCAGCGCTTCGGACAGGACCTTGGCGGTGTTGGCGGCGGCTTCGCGTTCGAGGGTCATTCAGGGCTCCGGCACTTCAAAAGAAGGCGCTTCAATAAATCAAAACGGTAGAAGGAGATCAGGTGCAACACGCTTCAACTGGGCGTGGAAAACGTCCTTGATGCGCGAAAGTTCTGCCTCGTCATCGGCCTCGAAGCGCAGCACCAGCACCGGTGTGGTGTTGGACGCGCGCACCAGGCCCCAGCCTTTGGCATAGTCGACTCGCACGCCGTCAATGGTGGTCAGGTCGGCGCCTGCGCCCCACTGCGCGTCATGCAATGCATCAATGATGCTGAATTTGCTCTCTTCGGTCACATGGATATTGATTTCAGGCGTAGAAATATCGTTCGGGAAGGTTGCGAACAGCTCTTCGGCCGAGGATTTTTCCTTGCTGAGGATCTCCAGCAGCCGCGCGGCGCTGTAGATACCGTCGTCGAAACCGAACCAGCGCTCCTTGAAGAAGATGTGCCCGCTCATTTCGCCGGCCAACAGGGCGCCGGTTTGTTTCATTTTCTTTTTGATCAACGAGTGACCGGTCTTCCACATTAACGACCGGCCGCCATATTCCTTGATCAGCGGTGTCAGGCGGCGGGTGCATTTGACGTCGAAGATGATCTCCGCGCCAGGGTTGCGCGCCACGACGTCACGGGCGAACAGCATCAGCAGGCGGTCTGGATAGACGATGCTGCCAGTGTTGGTCACCACGCCGACGCGGTCGCCGTCGCCGTCGAAGGCCAGGCCGATGTCGGCGTTGGTTTCCTTGACCTTGGCGATCAGGTCGACGAGGTTTTCAGGCTTGCCCGGATCCGGGTGGTGGTTCGGGAAATTGCCGTCGACTTCGCAGAACAGCGGGATGACTTCGCAGTTCAGCGCTTCGATCAATTGCGGGGCGATCACGCCGGCCGCCCCGTTACCGCAATCCACAACCACTTTCAGGCGTCGGGCCAGTTTGATGTCCTGGACGATTTCGGTGGTGTAGCGGTCGAGGATTTCGACCTTGGTGATGCTGCCTTTGCCGCTGCTCAGGTTGTTGGTCTTGAGGCGATCGTGCAGGGCCTGGATCTGTTCGTTGGCCAAGGTGTCGCCGGCGATGACGATCTTGAAGCCGTTGTAGTTCGACGGGTTGTGGCTGCCGGTCAGCATCACACCGGATTTGCCGGCCAACACGTTGGCGGCGTAATACAGCGCCGGGGTCGGCACCAAGCCAACGTCGCTGACGTGGCAACCGCTGTCGGCCAGGCCCTGGATCAATTGCTCCACCAGCTCCGGGCCGGACAGGCGACCGTCACGGCCAACGGAAATGTTCGGCTCATTCTGGGCCAGGGTTTGGGCACCGATGGCGCGACCGAGCCAGTAAGCCGTTTCAGCGTTCAGAAACTCCGGGACGGTGCCGCGAATGTCATAGGCGCGGAAAATGCTGTCGGGGAACTTGGGGGCGAGGCGGGCGGGGGTGCTCATCTGTGGAAATGCTCCATCTTGAAAGTGGCTGGACAGGTCGCCGAAATATTTGGCGACACGTTCAAACTGAAGGGTATGACGGCGTTTTCCACAGAGAGTTCGTGGTGCGAAAGGGCCATGACACCCCAGAGGGCAGGGCAAGGCCCCTGTAGGAGCTGCCGAAGGCTGCGATCTTTTGATCTTGAACTTTAAAAAAACAAAATCAAAAGATCGCAGTCTGCGGCAACTCCCACAGGAATGCAGCGTGTCGGATCAGCGGGTGCCGGTATGGCCAAAACCGCCAGTGCCACGTTCGGTTTCAACAAACTCTTCAACCATCTCGAAGTGAGCCTGCACCACCGGCACCAACACCAGCTGCGCCAGGCGCTCGCCCACCGGCATGGTGAATTCGGTCTGGCCGCGGTTCCAACAGGAAACCATCAGCGGGCCCTGGTAGTCGGAGTCGATCAGGCCGACCAGGTTGCCCAGCACGATGCCGTGCTTATGGCCCATGCCCGAGCGCGGCAGGATCAGTGCGGCGAGGTTCGGGTCACCGATGTACACCGACAGGCCGGTAGGGATCAGCACGGTTTCACCCGGTTTGATCACGGTGTCTTGTTCCAGCATGGCGCGCAGGTCAAGGCCGGCGGAGCCTGGCGTGGCGTACTGCGGCAGCGGGAATTCGGTACCGATGCGTGGGTCGAGGATCTTGGCTTGCAAAGCGTGCATGTAAATTAAACCTGGTTCAGACGTTCGGCGATAAAAGTGATCAGCTGGCGAGCAATCTTGCTCTTGCTGGTCTGGGCGAAAAGTGTGGCGTGCAGCCCACGGTCGATGACGCTGCAGGCGTTTTCTTCGCTGTTGAAGCCAATGCTCGGGTTGGCGACGTCGTTGGCGACGATCAAATCGAGGTTCTTGTCTTTCAACTTGCGGGCAGCGTAATCGAGCAAGTGTTCGGTTTCAGCGGCGAAACCGACACTGAACGGACGGTCGGGACGGGTGGCGATGCTGGCCAGGATGTCCGGGTTGCGCACCATTTGCAGGACGAAGCCGTCGCCGTTTGTAGGGTCTTTCTTGAGTTTTTGCGGGGCAACGACTTCCGGACGGTAGTCCGCGACCGCAGCCGAGGCGATGAAAATGTCACAAGGAATCGCGGCTTCACACGCGGCGAGCATGTCGCGGGCGCTGACCACGTCGATGCGCGTGACGCGATCCGGGGTCGGCAGGTGCACCGGGCCGCTGATCAGCGTGACACGGGCGCCGGCTTCAACCGCCGCTTCGGCCAGGGCGAAGCCCATTTTGCCGGAGCTGTGGTTGGTGATGTAGCGCACCGGGTCGATGTTTTCCTGGGTCGGGCCTGCGGTAATCACCACGTGTTTACCGGTCAGCGCCTGACGCTGGAAGCAGTCCGCCGCGAGTTGCGCGAGGTCGGTGGCTTCGAGCATGCGCCCCAGGCCGACGTCGCCGCAGGCCTGGCTGCCGGAAGCCGGGCCGAAGACCTTCAGGTCACGGCTTTCAAGTGTTTGCAGGTTGGCCTGGGTTGCCGGATCGCGCCACATGGCCTGGTTCATGGCTGGGGCGACGGCGACCACCGCATCGGTGGCCAGCACCAGTGTGGTCAGCAAGTCATCGGCGATGCCTTGGGCCAGACGCGCGATCAGGTCCGCAGTGGCCGGGGCGATCAATACCAGATCGGCCCATTTGGCCAGTTCGATGTGGCCCATCGCGGCTTCGGCCGCGGGGTCCAGCAAGTCCAGGTGCACAGGGTGCCCGGACAAAGCCTGCATGGTCAGCGGGGTGATGAACTCGGCACCGCCACGGGTCATGACCACGCGCACTTCGGCGCCCTGGTCCATCAGGCGGCGAACCAGGTCGGCGCTCTTGTAGGCAGCGATGCCGCCGCCGACGCCCAGAACAATGCGTTTCCGATACAGCCGCTGCATAGGCCTGCCTTTCATTTCGTTGATGACTGCGTGGCGAAACCCCCTCCCCAGGAGTGAATTCGTCCGCAAAAAAGATGGGCTACGATATCACAGCGACCGCTACGGAACAGCGGCGCCCAAAGACAGGGAGGTGTTATGAGTATTCGTGATTGGCCGGCGGCTGAGCGGCCGCGGGAGAGGTTGCTTGAACAGGGCTCGGGAAGTCTTTCTGATGCCGAGTTGCTGGCGATTTTCTTGCGAACAGGCGTAGTGGGTAAAAGCGCCGTGGATCTGGCGCGACATCTATTGAGTGAATTTGGCAGCCTGCGCTCGCTGCTTGAGGCCGATCAGGAAACGTTCAGCAAGCAGTTGGGGCTCGGACCGGCGAAATTTGCCCAGTTGCAGGCTGCTCAAGAAATGAGCAGGCGGCATTTGGCCGAGCGGGCGCGCCAAAAGTCGGCACTGGAAAATCCGCATGCGGTTCGCGAGTACCTGAAGTCGATGCTGCGTCATGAGCCGCATGAGGTGTTTGGTTGTCTGTTTCTCGACTCCAAGCATCAGGTGCTGACGTTTGAGACGCTGTTTCGCGGTTCCATCGACAACACCAGTGTTCATCCGCGAGAGGTGGTCAAGCGTGCCTTGGCCAACAACGCCGCGGCGTTGATCCTCTGTCACAACCACCCGTCGGGCAATTCTGATCCGAGTCAGGCTGATCGGGTGCTGACCAAACGCCTGCAAAAAGCGCTGGAGTTGATCGATGTGCGGGTGCTCGACCATTTCATCATCGGCGACGGCGATCCGTTGTCGATGGCTGAGTATGGGTGGATGTAGATCTGAAGGGAGAATACAAATCCAGTGTAGGAGTGAGCCTGCTCGCGATGGCGTCGTGTCAGTCACTCGGACGGTAACTGAAAGAAAGCAATCGCGAGCAGGCTCACTCCTACAGGTTTTGTGTATGGCGGATTACTTGATGTTGACCTTCGAGTAATCCTGCCGCCCAAACGGGCTCACCGAATAACCTTCAACATCCTTGCGCGTCAGGGCGAAAGCCGTTGGATGGGCCAGTGGCAACCACAGCGCCTGTTGCTGGATCTGCGCCTGCGCCTGTTCGTAGAGCTTGGTCCGCACACCTTGCTCGCCGGTGGTCTTGCCGGCGCTGATCAGCTTGTCCAGGTCCTGATTGCAGTAGCGAGCGAAGTTGGTGCCGGACTTGACCGCCGCGCAGGAAAACTGCGGCGTGAGGAAGTTGTCCGGGTCGCCGTTGTCGCCGGCCCAGCCCATGAACAGGATGTCGTGCTCGCCAGCCTTGGCGCGGCGGATCAGCTCGCCCCATTCGATCACACGGATTTCGGCCTGAACGCCGATCTCGGCGAGATCGGACTGAAGCAGTTGGGCGCCGAGGCTCGGGTTGGGGTTCAGCAAGCTGCCCGACGGGCGGGTCCAGATGGTGGTCTGGAAACCGTCCTTGAGCCCGGCCTTGGCCATTAACGCCTTGGCTTTCTCAACGTCATGGGGATAGCCCGGCAAGCCTTTGGCGTAGCTCCAGGTGTTGGGCGGGTAGGGGCCGCTGGCGGGTTCGGCGGTGTCTTCGAACACCGCTTTGACGTAGTTGGCCTTGTCGAAGGCGAGGTTGATCGCCTGGCGCACTTCTGGCTTGTCCAGCGGTGGATGCTGACTGTTGAGGGCAACGAACGCGGTCATGAAGGCGTCAGTCTTTTCGACTTTCAAGGTCGGTTCTTTCAGCGCGGCCTGTACGTCCAGCGGTTTGGGCGACAGGGCGATCTGGCACTCATTGCGGCGCAGTTTCTGCAGGCGCACGTTGGCATCCGGGGTGATGGCGAAGATCAGCGGATCGACCTCGGGCTTGCCTCGGAAGTAATCGGGATTGGCCTTGTAGCGGATCGACGCGTCTTTCTGGAATCGTGTGAAGACGAACGGGCCGGTGCCGATTGGCTGGTTGTTGAGCTTTTCCGGCGTGCCGGCCTTGAGCAGTTTGTCAGCATATTCCGCCGAATAGATCGAGGCGAAACCCATGCTCAGGGTTGGCAGGAACGTCGAGTCGGGGTGATCCAGGGTGAAACGCACGGTCAACGGGTCCAGTGCGTCGATTTTCTTGATCAGCGCCGGCAACTGCATCGACTGAGCGTGCGGGAAGCCGCTCTGGGCGACTTTGTGCCATGGGTGCGCCGGGTCGAGCATGCGGTCGAAACTGAATTTCACGTCTTCGGCGGTCAACTCACGCGTCGGGCTGAAATACTCGGTGCGGTGAAATTTCACCTGCGGATGCAGTTTGAAGATGTAGACCAGGCCGTCGGGGCTGACTTCCCAGCTATCGGCGAGGCTGGCGACCACTTTGCCGCTGGCGGTGTCGAAGTCCACCAGGCGATTCATCAGCACGTCGGCCGAGGCGTTGGTGGTGGTCAGCGAGTTGTATTGCACCACGTCGAACCCTTCCGGGCTGGCCTCGGTACAGACGCTCAGGGCGGCGGCGAAGGCCTGTGGGCTCAGCAGAAGCGGGGCAAGCAACAGCGGTAAGGCAGCGAGGCGCATGGTCGGATTCCTTTACAGATCGAAGGCCCATCTGCAAGTGCAGTCTGGAAAAGGCTTACCCTAGTGGGCTCCTTTGCAAATGACTATCCCCTTTTTCATTTTGAGGGGACTATAGGCGCCTGATTTGAGTGTGCCTCGATTGGAAAACCCCCTGATTGGCGTGTCGAGCGTTTCTCTGCGACGAGCGGTCGGAATCGACGACAGCCTTTATCCAAAGCGTCTGACGCGCGAAAAGTGGGGTTTTTATCCATTCAGGGCACAGCGAATGTTGTTGCTCTCCAGTCTTTCTGGTATAAAGCAGCGCTCTTTTCTAGGGGCCCGGTTCCTTCACTGTAGGTGTAGCCGGTAAGACCTCTAAAGAAACGCGGCGCCTGGCGCCAAATGACTGAGAGATTAAGCGGCCAACCCATGCCGGGTTGGGCATGTGGTTTTAGAGGGCTGAGGCATGTCTAGAGTATGTCAAGTTACCGGTAAGGGTCCGGTAACTGGGAATAACATTTCCCACGCAAACAACAAAACCCGTCGTCGTTTCCTGCCGAACCTGCAGCATCACCGCTTCTGGGTTGAAGAAGAGAAACGTTTCGTGCGTCTGCGCGTATCTGCCAAAGGCATGCGTATCATCGACAAGCGTGGCATCACTGCCGTGCTGGCCGAAATCCGTAAAGCTGGCAAGATCTAAGGGAGATAATCATGCGTGAATTGATTCGTTTGATTTCGAGCGCCGGTACTGGTCACTTCTACACTACCGACAAGAACAAGCGCACTACTCCGGACAAAATCGAGATCAAGAAATTTGATCCGGTTGTTCGCAAGCACGTGATCTACAAAGAAGGCAAAATCAAGTAATTGATTTTTCCCTCTTACGAAAAAGGCCCGTATCGCGAGATACGGGCCTTTTTTGTTGTCTTTGGAAACGAGTCGTGCCGGATGATCAGCCGCAGTACATGTCACTGATTACATTGTCCCAGTCGGTAAAGATCCGCAGGCGATCGGGTTCAAATTCCGGGGTATGGCGATTGACCACAACCTTGGTCGCATTTGCCTCCGCGCGCGCCTGCTCTTTGATTGCCAGTGTCAGGCGTTGGCCTATGAGTTCCTTTGCATACCGAATATCGCATTGTGTCGATGAGGCATCGGCATGCGCCGGCAACAGACTGGCTGAAAAGGCGAGACTCGCCAGCAGGCAAATGATGAAAAGTTTGCGCATGTTAATTCGCGTCCTTGTGAGTTATGAGTGTGAGCTCCCTTTTGCCGGGAGCGAAAACAGCATCCCTCATGGTCGGTGACTGAGTGCGGTAACTATGTATAGGGTGGCTCAGCCTTCAACAGCGGATGGACGAAACAAGGCCCGTATCGCGAGATACGGGCCTTGTTTGTTGTGCGCGAGCCAGATTGGGTCGTCAGCGACGATTCGGATCAACCGCAGTTGATGCTGACGATGACTCTGTCGGCATTGGTATGCAGGTTGATGCGCCGCGGGCGCACGTCCCAGCTCGAAGGGTACGTCGGTCCTGTGGCGCGCACAGGAGCCCCATTGGCCAGGGCGCGAACTTCTTCGAGCAACTCCGGGGTGCATTTCTGGCCGATGGTGTATTGGGCGATGGCGAGATCGCATTGATCAGGTAAGACGGGCATGTTTGCCTCCTTGCAAATTTATTGGGGCAGGTCGCTCACTTCGCCCGGTGGCTGCATGTCCTGTGCAAACCATCCCGGCGATGAACTGCGTGGCGCCTGCGCGTAGTCTTATCCGGTGCCGCTTGAATTGGCCAGCGGCAGAATATGAGCGCCTGTTTCGATTGGCGGCGGCTTATGCCTTCTGCTCAAACGCCACATAGATCTTGCGGCACGGCTCCAGCACTTCCCAGGTGCCTTTGAAGCCGGCCGGGATGACGAAGCGATCGCCAGCGCGCAGGGTCTTGCTGTTGCCATCGGTGTCACGCAGCACGGAAACGCCCTGCACGATCTCGCAATATTCGTGCTCGGTGAAATTCACCGTCCATTGGCCGACGGCGCCTTCCCATACACCTGCGTTCAACTGGCCGCACGGGCTGTTGTAGTGGTTGTAGACCGCTTGCTCCGGGTCGCCCTTGAGCACTTTGGCCGGGTCCGGGCGGTAGCGCTCGGCGGCGGTGGTGGCTTGGCTGAAGTCGACGACGTTCTGGATGCTCATTGTTTTTATCTCCCGTATTTACGGCGCGAGTGGTTGGTCAGCGCAAAGTCTATGTTTATTAAAATGAACATCGCAAGGCCGTTTGCCGGCGATATGTCAAATATATTGAAACTTCACCTGCCGCTGGTTTAGGGTGACGGTTGCCTTGGGCCGAAAGCAGGCTGGCCGGGCAGAATTCCTGACAGCGCCCGCGAAGATCGCGGGTGTCGTATTCAATAAGAGGAGGACACTCGCATGACCACCCTGACTCGTGCCGACTGGGAACAACGTGCTCGCGATCTGAAGATCGAAGGCCGTGCCTACATCAACGGCGAATACACCGACGCTGTCTCCGCCGAGACCTTCGAGTGCATCAGCCCGGTCGATGGCCGTCTGCTGGGCAAGATTGCCAGCTGTGACGCTGCCGATGCCCAGCGCGCTGTGGAAAACGCTCGCGCCACCTTCAATTCCGGCGTCTGGTCGCGCCTGGCGCCGACCAAACGCAAATCCACCATGATCCGTTTCGCCGGCCTGCTCAAACAGCACGCCGAAGAGCTGGCCCTGCTTGAAACCCTGGACATGGGCAAGCCGATCAGCGACTCCTTGTACATCGACGTTCCCGGCGCGGCGCAAGCCCTGAGCTGGAGCGGCGAAGCCATCGACAAGATCTACGACGAAGTAGCCGCTACTCCGCACGATCAGCTGGGTCTGGTGACCCGCGAGCCGGTCGGCGTGGTGGGCGCCATCGTGCCGTGGAACTTCCCGCTGATGATGGCGTGCTGGAAACTCGGCCCGGCGCTGTCCACCGGTAACTCGGTGATTCTCAAGCCGTCGGAAAAATCGCCGCTGACCGCCATCCGCATCGCGGCGCTGGCCGTTGAAGCCGGCATCCCGAAAGGCGTGCTGAACGTACTGCCAGGTTACGGTCATACCGTCGGCAAGGCCCTGGCCCTGCATAACGACGTCGACACCCTGGTGTTCACCGGTTCGACCAAGATCGCCAAGCAGTTGCTGATCTACTCCGGCGAATCGAACATGAAACGCGTCTGGCTCGAAGCCGGCGGCAAGAGCCCGAACATCGTGTTCGCCGACGCGCCGAACCTGCAAGAAGCTGCCGAAGCCGCTGCCGGTGCCATCGCGTTCAACCAGGGCGAAGTCTGCACCGCCGGCTCGCGCCTGCTGGTGGAGCGTTCGATCAAGGACAAATTCCTGCCGCTGGTGATCGAGGCGCTGAAAACCTGGAAGCCGGGCAACCCATTGGACCCGGCGACCAACGTCGGTGCGCTGGTGGATACCCAGCAGATGAACACTGTGCTGTCTTACATCGAGTCGGGCCACACCGACGGCGCCAAACTGGTCGCTGGCGGCAAGCGCATCCTGCAGGAAACGGGCGGCACGTATGTTGAGCCGACGATTTTCGACGGTGTGAGCAACGCGATGAAAATTGCCCAGGAAGAAATCTTCGGACCAGTGTTGTCGGTCATCACCTTCGACAACGCTGAAGAAGCCGTCGCCATCGCCAACGACACGCCGTACGGCCTGGCCGCTGCGGTCTGGACTGCCGACATCTCCAAGGCTCACCTCACTGCCCGCGCATTGCGTGCCGGTAGCGTGTGGGTCAACCAGTATGACGGCGGCGACATGACGGCACCGTTCGGTGGCTTCAAGCAGTCCGGCAACGGTCGCGACAAGTCGCTGCACGCGTTCGACAAGTACACCGAGCTGAAGGCGACCTGGATCAAGTTGTAAGTCAGTGAGGGAGCCTGCTCCAAATCAGGCTCCCAAACGAAGCTGATCCCCTGTGGGAGCGAGCTTGCTCGCGATAGCGGTGTAACAGTCGACTTCAATGTTGAATGTGAAACCGCTATCGCGAGCAAGCTCGCTCCCACAGTGTTTTGTGCCGTCTGAAAAATAATATCCACAGGAGCGTGGAACATGCGTTGGGCGACGTATTTCGCCGTGTTGGCGTCTGTCTTGAGTGTTGGCCTGGCCCTTGGCGTCAGCATGCCGCTGGTGTCGTTTCGCCTGGAAAGCTGGGGCTACGGCTCGTTTGCCATCGGCGTGATGGCGGCGATGCCGGCCATTGGCGTGTTGCTGGGCGCAAAGATTTCCAGCCATCTGGCAGCGCGCCTGGGCACGGCCAATTTGATGCGCCTGTGCCTGTGGGCGGGTGCCGTGTCCATCGGTTTGCTGGCGCTGTTGCCGAGCTATCCGATCTGGCTGGTACTGCGCTTGATGATCGGCGTGATCCTGACACTGGTTTTCATCCTCGGCGAAAGCTGGATCAACCAACTGGTGGTCGAGGAGTGGCGCGGTCGGTTGGTGGCGCTGTACGGCAGCAGTTATGCGTTGAGTCAGTTGGCCGGGCCGATCCTGTTGGGCGTACTGGGCACCGAGCACGATTACGGTTTCTGGGTTGGAGTTGGTTTACTGGTGGCGGCACCGTTCCTGTTGCTGGGTCGCAGCGGTGCGCCCAGCAGTGAGGCGTGCAGTGTGACCTTTGGTGATCTGCTGACGTTCTGCCGTGGCCTGCCGGCGATTGCCTGGGCGGTGTCGCTGTTCGCGGCGTTTGAAGCGATGATCCTGACGCTGTTGCCGGTGTATTGCCTGCGCCAGGGCTTCACTACGGAAATCGCCTTGGCGATGGTCAGTACGGTGGTGGTCGGCGATGCCTTGCTGCAATTGCCCATTGGTGCGCTGGCGGATCGCGTATCGCGGCGCTCGTTGTTTACGGGCTGCGCGGTCGTCCTGCTGGTGTCGAGTCTGGCGATTCCGCTGCTGATCGACACGTTGCTGATCTGGCCGTTGTGGGTGTTGTTCGGCGCCAGTGCCGGCGGTTTGTTTACCTTGTCATTGATCCTGATTGGCGAGCGTTATCGCGACGATGCGCTGGTCCGCGCCAACGCGCACATCGCGCAGTTGTGGGGCGTCGGCTGCCTGCTCGGGCCGTTGATCGCCGGTGCCGGCAGCCAATGGATCAGCGGGCATGCGTTGCCGTTGTTGATGGCAGCGGGGGCGTTTGGTCTGGTGATTCTGGTCTCGCGACAAGGCGCGTTTGGTGCCACACAGCCTGCATAAGATCAAAAGATCGCAGCCTTCGGCAGCTCCTACAGGTGGCGCGTCTACAATGTAGGAGCTGCCGAAGGCTGCGATCTTTTAAAGCATCCGCTCAAGGCCAACCGTGTTGCTCAGCCACGCATTGAAGCGACGCCACCAACTGGCCGGTTCCTTGGTCAGGGTATGCATTTTGCCGTCGTCTTCCGTGACCCAAACCAGCTGGCCGCCTTCCAGCTTCACCTGATAACTCAGGGGCGGCGACATGCCTTGCAGCGCCAGTTCGCGGACATGAGTCGCAATTTCCGGGCTGTCCACCAGCACCCCGACTTCGGTGTTCCACAGTACCGAGCGCGGGTCGAAGTTGAACGAGCCGATGAAGGATTTTCGCCGGTCGAAGATGATGGCCTTGCTGTGCAGGCTGGAGTCCGAGTCGCCGTACGATTTGCTGGAAAACAGGCGCGGTCCGCTGCCGCTGTCATCACCGGGTTGGCGGCGCAACTCGAAAAGCTGAACACCGTGCTCCAGCAACGCCTTGCGATAAGGCGCGTAGCCGCCATGCACTGGCGGCACGTCGGTGGCTTCCAGTGAGTTGGTCAAGAGTTTCACCGAAACCCCGGCATCGGCGCGACCGGTCAGGTAAACCATCCCCGGCCGACCCGGGACGAAATAGGACGAAACCAGAATCAGCTCTTTGCTGACGCCTTCAAGCTCAGGCGCCAATTGCGTGGTCAGCAGCAGCTGCGGATTCGGCTCGTCCTTGGCCAATACTTTGCTGGGGGCATCCCACAGTGCCTGGTTCCAGGCCCAGATCAGCTCTTTGCGCCAGATATCCAGGCGCGGCTCGGTTTTGAAAGCCATCAGCTGCTGATAGAGCGCGTGGTTCTGCTTGCGGGATTCTTCCAGTGATTCTTCCAGTCGGGTCCGGGTGTTTTCCAGGTCTTTGGCGGTCGGCTTGCTCGACAGGAACTGGTCGATTGGCTTGCTCAGGGCGCTGTTCCAGTATTGGTCGAAACTATGGCCCAGTTGCTCGGCGACCGGCCCGACACCAAGCATGTCGATGTCAGTGAAGTTCATGTTGGGTTCGGCGTCGAAATACTCGTCCCCCAGATTGCGCCCGCCGACGATGGCCATGCTGTTATCCGCCAGCCATAGCTTGTTGTGCATGCGCCGGTGTTGCAGTGACAGGTTGAACAAGCGGCCCATGGTGCGCGTGACGCCGGTGCTGCGCCCAAGGTGCAGCGGGTTGAACACCCGAATCTGAATCTGTGGATGCGCCGCGAGGGTGGCGATGGTGCGGTCCAGACCGTCGCTGGTGGTGTCGTCGAGCAGAATGCGTACGCGCACGCCACGGTCGGCGGCCTTGAGGATTTCTTCCACCAGCATTCGCGTGCTGATGCCGTCGTGCACGATGTAGTACTGCAAATCGAGGCTGGCCTGGGCGTTGCGAATCAGCTCGGCGCGGGCCGTGAAGGCTTCGGTGCTGTCTGAGAGCAGGCGGAAACCCGATTTGCCTTCATAAGGCGCGGCCTGTGCCTGGACCGAACGGCCGAATGCCGAGGCGCTTGCCGGCAAGGCTTGGCTCGGTTCGCGCTGCACGTCGAGACTGGCGCAGCCGCCGAGGAACGAAGCAAGTAACACAAGAGCAAGCAGCGGCTGTCTGACTCTCACGTGGGATCGTTCCGTTTGGCGGCGGTCGTTGGCATATGGACGCTGGTATCCGCAGAAAGGTCAGTCGGTCAGCCCGTCGGTTTCCGCAAGCAGTTTGATGGCGGCGGCGCCGACCTTGCGCACGGCTTCTTCAATCTGTGCCGTTGGTTTGGCAGCGTAGTTCATGCGCAGGCAATTGCGGTATTTGCCCGAGGCGGAAAAGATGCTGCCGACGGCAATCTGTACGCCCTGATCGTGCAGGGCACGATTCAGTTTCAAGGTGTCGAAGCCTTCCGGCAGTTCGACCCACAGCATGAAGCTGCCTTGCGGACGGCTGGCGCGGGTGCCGGCGGGGAAATAGCGCGTGACCCAATCGATCATCGCGTCGCGATTGCGCTGGTATTGCGTGCGCATCCGCCGCAAATGCGGTTCGAAGTGACCACCCTTGAGAAATTCGGCGATGGCGATCTGCGGTTGCGGCGCGGTGGAGCCAGTGCTGATGTATTTCATGTGCAGCACCCGTTCCAGATATCGCCCCGGTGCGACCCAGCCAATGCGCAGGCCCGGCGCCAGGGTTTTGGAAAACGAACTGCACAGCAGGACGCGGCCGTCCTCGTCGAAGGATTTGATCGTGCGCGGGCGCGGATAGGTGTAGGCCAATTCGCCATACACATCGTCTTCGATGATCGCCACGTCGAAACGCTGTGCGAGCGTCAACAACGAGCGTTTACGCGATTCCGGCATGATGTAGCCCAACGGGTTGTTGCAGTTGGGCGTCAACTGTATGGCCCTGATCGGCCATTGTTCCAGGGCCAGCTCCAGCGCCTCGAGACTGATCCCGGTGAGCGGGTCGGTGGGGATTTCCAGCGCCTTCATGCCCAACCCCTTGAGGGTCTGCATGGCGCCGTGAAAGCTCGGCGAGTCCACGGCCACGATGTCGCCCGGCTCGCAGATGGCGCGGATGCTGGTGGACAGCGCTTCGTGGCAACCGGTGGTCACCACCAGATCGCCGGGGCCCAACTGACAGCCGGAATCGAGCATCAGGCGGGCGATTTGCTCGCGCAGTTCGAGGTTGCCGTGGATGTTGTCGTAATACAGGCCGGGCATGTCTTGCCGACGGCTGATCCGGGCGAGGTCGCGCAACAGCGGTTTCATGGTCGGGCTGGTGATGTCGGGCATGCCGCGGCCCAGTTGCACCACGTCTTTGCGCGGCACAGCGCGAATCAACTCCAGCACTTGATCCCACTGCGAGATATCCACAGGCCGTTGCGCCGGGCGGCCAACCGCCGGCAGCTCCGGCAGTTCGCGACTGACCGGAACGAAGTACCCGGACTTGGGCCTTGGCATCGCCAGCCCGCTGTCTTCCAGCACCCGATAAGCCTGCTGCACCGTGCTCAGGCTGACCCCATGCTCGACGCTCAGTGCCCGCACCGACGGCAGCCGGTCACCGGGGCGATAAAAGCCCTGTTCGATACGCGTGCCGAGCAATTCGGCGAGGTTGACGTAAAGGGTCATGGCGCAGTCTCGGATTGAGTGATTCGGTTAACCAGTACAGATGAGGCAAAAATTCAAGATTCAGAGCTGAAAACGGTAAATCTGTATGGAAATAATACAGGTGCTTTGAATCTGTAATGCTTTTCCCTGTTTGCGCATCATGGAATCTCTGGCTACCCAAGTAAACAGGAGCATTCAAAATGAACGGTTTGAGCGATGTGCGGCTGACGTTACACAGTCAGGAACTGGAGACAGGGCAAAAGGACAATGCACGCCATGCGCTCATGCGCAACGCGCCGTCCGGCCTGAGTCGCTGGAATCTGTTCTGGCAACGCCTGCACACGCGCAAGGCGTTGCTGGCCCTGACACCTGACCAGCTCAAGGATATCGGGCTGACGCGGGAACAGGCGCGGGAAGAAGGGCTCAAGCCTTTCTGGCGGATCTGAGTTTTGCGCTGTCCTTCAGGGCCTCATCGCGAGCAAGCTCGCTCCCACATTGGATTTGTGATCGACGTAAATCCCCTGTGGGAGCGAGCTTGCTCGCGATGACGGCATTACACGCGCAGGAAATCTCTCAGACCAACTCTTTAAGCCGATGCCAAAGCATCCCCAACGCCAACAACGGCGAACGCAGATGCTTTCCACCCGGGAAGGTAATGTGCGGCACCTTGGCAAACAAATCGAAACCACCGCTGTGCTGACCGCTGATGGCCTCGGCCAGCAACTTGCCCGCAAGATGCGTGGCGTTCACCCCATGCCCTGAGTAAGCCTGGGCGTAATACACATTCGGCTGATCCTTGAGTCGACCGATCTGCGGCAGGCGGTTGGCGCCAATGCCGATCATGCCGCCCCATTGATAGTCGATCCTCACGTCGCCCAGTTGTGGAAAGACCTCCAGCATCTTCGGCCGCATGTAAGCCGCGATGTCTTTCGGGTCGCGCCCCGAGTAATGGCAGGCACCACCAAACAGCAAGCGACGGTCAGCCGAGAGTCGGTAGTAATCCAGCGCTACTCGCTGATCGCACACCGCCATGTTCTGCGGCAGAAGAGAGTGCGCCAGTTCTTCGCTCAAAGGTTCGGTGGCGATGATGTAGCTGCCGGCGGGCAGAACCTTGCCGCTCAGCTCGGGATAGAGGTGGTTGAGGTAGGCATTGCAGCCCAGTACCAGGGTCTTCGCACGGACCGAGCCTTGGGCGGTATGCGCCTTCACTTCGGGGCCATAATCGATGCGCGTGACGGCGGACTGTTCGAACAGTTTCACGCCCAGTTGCTGCGCGGCAGTCGCTTCACCCAACGCCAGGTTCAGCGGATGCAGGTGCCCGGAGCCCATGTCGATCAAACCGCCGACGTAGCGCTTGGAACCGACGACGGTATGCATTTCACTGGCTTGCAGCAGTCGGGTTTCATAGCGATAACCGAGGCTGCGCAGTTCTTCGGCATCTTCGGCAAAACCTTCAAGGTCTCGGGGCTTGTTGGCCAGATCGCAGTAGCCCCAGGTCAAGTCGCAGGGAATCTGAAAACGCTCGACCCGCTGGCGGACAATTTCCACGGCTTCAAGGCCCATGAGTTTCATCTGACGCACACCATCCGCGCCGATCACGTTGGCGAACTGATCGAGGCCGTGGCCCACGCCGCGAATCAACTGCCCGCCGTTGCGTCCGCTGGCGCCCCAACCGATCTTGTGAGCTTCGAGCAGCACCACGCTGAGGCCGCGCTCGGCGAGTTCCAGCGCCGTGTTCAACCCCGAGAAACCGCCACCAACCACGCATACATCGGCCACCAGATCCCCTGTGAGCACCGGATGATCCGGCTGCGGCAGGCTGTTGTCGGCGTAATAGGAGGCAGTGTGCTGGGCACGGGCGTTCATGCGCGTCATCCTGATTCTTGTGTTTAGAAAATTTGACGGAGCATAAGCCGGACCTTCGCGGACGGGCAACATTGGTCGGTTGCCGCTGTCTGGATCACGGCTTTTGCCTCACAATTGCGCTCTATTCCGCTTTCGGTCACCGCTTCGATGAGCTGCAACAGTCAGAAAATCCGCACGCTGCGCCAGCAGATTCCCTCGTTCGAGTGCGTGCCCGGCTGCCATGACTGCTGCGGTCCGGTGACCACCTCGCCGGAAGAAATGTCGCGCCTGCCGCGCAAGACCCGCGCCGAGCAAGAGGCGGCCATGGACGAACTCAACTGTGTGCATCTCGGCCCGAACGGCTGCACCGTGTATCACGAGCGACCGCTGATTTGCCGGTTGTTCGGCACCACCAAGACGCTGCCATGCCCGAATGGGCGCGGGCCGGTGGAGTTGATTCATCCAAGAGTCGAGAAGCAGATATTCGAATACATAGCTTCCAACCGGCAGGTGTTGGTTTAAAAGATCGCAGCCTGCGGCAGCTCCTACATGGAATCGCGTTCTTCTGTAGGAGCTGCCGCAGGCTGCGATCTTTTGATCTTCAGTCCGGAATCGGCAGGCTCAAGCTCTCTTTCACCTCTTCCATCACGATATAGCTCTTGGATTCGCGCACATGCGGCAGCTTGAGCAGGATGTCGCCCAGCAACTTGCGGTACGAGGCCATCTCGGAAATCCGCGCCTTCACCAGATAGTCGAAATCCCCTGACACCAGGTGGCATTCCAGCACATGGGGCAATTTCAGCACCGCGCATCGGAACTCTTCGAAGGTATCGCCGGATTTGTAGTCGAGGCTGATCTCGACGAACACCAGCAGACTACCCTTGAGGTGCTGCGGGTTGAGCCGCGCGTTGTAGCCCATGATGATCCCTTCGCGCTCAAGACGCCGGACCCGCTCGGTGCAGGGCGTGGTCGAGAGCCCGACCTTTTCCCCAAGCTCGGTGAAAGAGATGCGCCCGTCCGCTTGCAGGATCCGCAGAATGCTGCGGTCGATCTTGTCCAGCTCACGTTTGGTTTGAGTGTTGGTTCGCATAGGGGATGCGCCTCCGTGAAAAGGGTTTTTGCCGAGAATTGTCGCCAAATATAGGCGCTTATATAGTGAAAATCACTGGTCATTCTTTTTTAAACTGCGCACATCTGAAGCTCTGAACAACAAACGCCAGCGGTTCGCCGCGATGAGGGATATGAAAATGCGCGTCATGGTCTTGGGTAGCGGCGTCATCGGTACCACCAGTGCTTACTATCTGGCGCGTGCCGGGTTTGAAGTGGTGGTGGTCGACCGGCAGCCAGCTGCTGCCATGGAGACCAGTTTCGCCAACGCCGGCCAGGTGTCGCCGGGTTATGCCTCGCCGTGGGCCGCGCCGGGCGTGCCGCTTAAAGCCATCAAGTGGCTGTTGCAGCGCCACGCGCCGCTGGCGATCAAGGCCACCGCCGACATCGATCAATACCTGTGGATGGCGCAGATGCTGCGCAACTGCACCGCCAGCCGTTACGCGGTGAACAAGGAGCGCATGGTCCGTCTGTCCGAGTACAGCCGTGACTGCCTCGACGAACTGCGCGCCGAAACCGGCATCGCCTACGAAGGTCGCAGCCTCGGTACGACCCAACTGTTCCGCACCCAGGCTCAGCTCGATGGCGCCGCGAAAGACATCGCCGTGCTGAAAGAGTCCGGCGTACCGTTCGAACTGCTCGACCGCGAAGGCATTGCCCGCGTCGAGCCGGCCCTGGCCAGCGTCACCGACATCCTCGCCGGCGCCCTGCGCCTGCCGAACGACCAGACTGGCGACTGCCAGATGTTCACCACCAAGCTCGCAGAAATGTGCACGAACCTCGGTGTGCAGTTCCGTTTCGGCCAAGACATTCAGCGTCTCGACTTCGCCGGTGATCGCATCAACGGTGTGTGGATCGACGGCAAGCTGGAAACCGCCGATCGCTACGTATTGGCACTCGGCAGCTACTCGCCGCAACTGCTCAAGCCGCTGGGGATCAAGGCGCCGGTGTATCCGCTCAAGGGTTACTCGCTGACCGTGCCGATCACCAACCCGGCGATGGCCCCGACGTCGACCATTCTCGACGAGACCTACAAGGTCGCGATCACCCGTTTCGACAACCGCATCCGCGTCGGCGGCATGGCGGAGATCGCCGGTTTTGACCTGTCGCTGAACCCGCGTCGGCGCGAAACCCTGGAGATGATCGTCAACGACCTTTATCCTCAGGGCGGCAATCTGGCCGAGGCGAGTTTCTGGACCGGCCTGCGTCCGACCACCCCGGACGGTACGCCAATCGTTGGCGCCACCCCGTTCAAGAATCTGTTCCTGAACACCGGTCACGGCACACTCGGCTGGACCATGGCCTGCGGCTCCGGTCGCTTGCTGGCTGACCTGATGGCGAAGAAAACGCCGCAGATCAGCGCCGAAGGCCTCGATATTTCCCGCTATGGCACCAAACGACAGGAGTCCGCAAAGCATGTCAGTCCAGCGCCAGCTCACCAATGAACGCATGAGTCAGATCGTCACCCATAACGGCACGGTGTATTTGGCCGGGCAGGTCGGTGACGACTTCAACGCCGGGATTGAACAGCAGACCCGCGATGTATTGGCCAATATCGAGCGTCTGCTCGATCTGGCCGGGACTGACAAGCAGCATCTGCTGTCGGCAACGATTTACCTGAACGACATCGAAGCGCACTTCGCCGGAATGAACTCGGTGTGGGACCAGTGGCTGCCAAAGGGCGCTGCTCCGGCCCGCGCCACCGTCGAAGCGAAGATGGCCAAGCCAAGCATCCTGGTCGAGATTTCCATCGTCGCCGCGCTGCCGTAAACCGTAGTAAAGATCCCTCTTCCGGCGCTGTTGGCGGTTCACGCCGTCAGCCAGCGCCGGTTTTTCTTCCAAACGACCGACCAGAAGTCTGCCGCCATGCGTCCTGCCCGTGCCCTGATCGACCTTCAAGCCCTGCGTCACAACTACCAAGTCGCCCGTGAAGTCACGGGAGCCAAAGCCCTCGCGGTGATCAAGGCCGATGCCTACGGCCATGGCGCGGTGCGTTGTGCCCAGGCGCTGGAAGCTGACGCGGACGGCTTTGCCGTGGCCTGCATCGAAGAGGCTTTGGAGCTGCGCGCCGCCGGTATTCGCGCGCCGGTGCTGCTGCTGGAAGGCTTTTTCGAAGCCGATGAGCTGGCGCTGATCGTCGAACATGATTTCTGGTGCGTGGTGCATTCGCTGTGGCAACTCGAAGCGATCGAGAAAGCCGCGCTGAGCAAACCGGTCACGGTCTGGCTCAAGCTTGATTCGGGCATGCACCGGGTGGGGCTGCATCCGAAGGATTATCAGAGCGCTTATCAACGGCTGCTGGTCAGCGGCAAAGTGGCGAAGATTGTGCTGATGAGCCACTTCGCCCGGGCCGATGAATTGAACAGCCAGGCCAGCGCCGAGCAGGTCGCGGTGTTCGAAGCGGCGCGTCAAGGTTTGTCCGCTGAAGTCAGCCTGCGCAATTCCCCGGCCGTGCTGGGCTGGCCGCAGATCCCGAGTGACTGGGTGCGTCCGGGCATCATGCTCTACGGCGCCACGCCGTTTGAAGAAGCCAACGCCGTGGCCGCGCGCCTGCAACCGGTGATGACCCTCGAATCGAAAGTCATCAGCGTGCGTGAATTGCCGGCCGGCGAGCCGATCGGTTACGGCGCGAAATTCATCACGCCAAAACCAATGCGCGTTGGCGTGGTGGCCATGGGTTACGCCGATGGCTATCCGCGTCTGGCGCCGACCGGCACGCCGGTGCTTGTGGCCGGGCAACGCAGCCAGTTGATCGGCCGGGTGTCGATGGACATGCTCTGCGTCGACCTGACCGACATTCCGCAAGCCAGCCTGGGCTCGACCGTCGAGCTGTGGGGCAAAAACATCCTCGCCAGCGACGTGGCCATCGCGGCGGGCACGATTCCTTACCAGATCTTCTGCAACCTGCGCCGGGTGCCACTGCTCTATTCCGGGAGCTGACACTCGACGGTGCGAACCGGAAGTCGCTTCACCGAACAGGATTCAGGTCAAAGTGTTGTAAATACTGAACGCTGTCGCCATGATAACGCTCAATATTCCAACAAACCTGAACCCTGGAGGCTCCAGCATTGGACGTCGGTGAACGACTGCAATCGATCCGCAAGCTCAAAGGCCTTTCCCAGCGTGAACTCGCCAAACGCGCGGGCGTCACCAATAGCACCATTTCGATGATCGAGAAGAACAGCGTCAGCCCCTCGATCAGTTCGCTGAGGAAAGTGTTGGGCGGGATTCCCATGTCCATGGTCGAGTTCTTTTCCGAAGAAATCCTGCAGGAAAAACCGACTCAGATCGTCTACAAGGCCAACGAGCTGATCGACATTTCCGATGGTGCAGTGACCATGAAACTGGTCGGCCGGGCGCACCCGAGCCGGGCTATCGCGTTCCTCAATGAAATCTACCCGCCAGGCGCCGACACCGGTGACGAGATGCTCACCCATGAGGGCGAGGAAACCGGAATTCTGGTGGAAGGTCGACTTGAACTGGTGGTCGGGCTGGAAACTTTTGTGCTCGAAGCTGGCGATAGCTACTACTTTGAAAGTACCAAGCCGCATCGTTTCCGTAATCCGTTCGATGCGCCGGCGCGACTAATCAGCGCAGCTACACCCGCGAATTTCTAAGAAAAGAGGCGCCCTGCCAGCATGGCCGAGGCACCCGAGCCGTTTGACCGTTGCGCAACAAGACCCCTTCGACTTTGGGGTTGTTTCAGTGTCGCGGGCTTACCGCTATACTTGCGCCCGCCTGCGAACCGTGGCCGTAGGCGTGACTAGCCACCATTGAGGGTGAACGCGTGAACCTAATTATGAAAATGCTGGCCGTACCAGCAACCGTATTGGCCCTTTGGGCTGTCAGCGCTCAAGCTGCGACGAACGACGAAATTGCCAAACGCCTTGAGCCGGTCGGCCAGGTTTGTGTAACGGGTCAAGAATGCAAGGGCATGGAAGTTGCCGCAGCTTCCGGCGGCGGTGGCGGGGCCAAGGCGCCTAAAGATGTTATTGCCAAACATTGCAACGCTTGCCACGGCACCGGCCTGTTGGGCGCGCCGAAAATCGGCGACAAGGCAGCCTGGAAAGAACGTGCCGATCACCAGGGCGGCCTCGACGGCATCCTGGCCAAAGCCATTACCGGTATCAACTCGATGCCACCAAAAGGCACCTGCGCCGACTGCTCCGACGACGAGCTGAAGGGCGCCATCAAAGAGATGTCCGGCCTGTAACCAGCCGCCTCTTTCGTAAAAAAGCCGCTTTCGAGCGGCTTTTTTGTGCCTGTTATTTCCCTGTAGGAGCTGCCGCAGGCTGCGATCTTTTGATGTTGATAGTTAAAAACAAGATCAAAAGATCGCAGCCTTCGGCAGCTCCTACAGGTCAGTGTGATCTTCAGAGGCTGTTCATTGCAGCAAAGACCCGGCAAGCTCGGTCCAACCCCACGTCATGGAATGTAAGGGAGGATTGGATGGTTCAGCTGTGTTCTATCGAACAGGCGGTCGATGATGTATTGGCGCGGTTGCCGACGCATATTCATATGGGGCTGCCTCTGGGCCTGGGCAAACCCAACCATTTCGTCAACGCGCTGTATCACCGCATCGCGCAGTTGCCCGAGCGGCAGCTGACGATCTATACCGCGTTGTGCCTCGGTCGACCTCCATTGGGTGACGGCTTGCAGAAACGCTTCCTCGAGCCCTTCATCGAGCGGGTGTTCGGCGATTATCCCGAGCTGGATTTTCTCGCCGATCTGCACCGCGACAATCTGCCGGGCAACATCCACATCCAGCAGTTCTTCATGCAGCCCGGCAGCCTGCTCAACAGTGCGGCGGCGCAGCAGGATTACGTCAGCAGCAACTACAGCCACGCGGCCCGGGACATCAACGCTGCCGGGTTGAACCTGGTGGCGCAACTGGTTGCCAGCCATGCCGATCATCCCGATCGCTTGAGCCTGAGCTGCAACCCGGACATCACCCTCGACCTGTTGCCGATGATTGCCAAGCGCCGGGCTGCCGGAGAGACGATCCTGATGGTCGGCCAGGCGCACGACGATTTGCCGTACATGCCCGGTGACGCGGAGGTCGGCATCGATACTTTCGACTTGCTGATCGACGAGAAGGACCGCACCACGCTGTTCTCCACGCCGAACATGCCGGTGGGTTTCCAGGACCATTTCATTGGCCTGCACGCCAGTACGCTGGTGCGCGATGGCGGCACCTTGCAGATCGGCATCGGTTCGATGGGTGATGCGTTGACGGCAGCGTTGCTGGCGCGTCAGGCGGATAACGACGGTTACAAGGCCTTGCTGGCGGACGTGAACCTGAGCCAATGGGCTCAACTGATCGAACGCGAAGGCGGCCTCGAACCGTTCGCCAAGGGCCTTTACGGTTGCAGCGAAATGTTCGTCAACGGCCTGCTGGTGCTGGCCGACGCAGGCATCGTGCGACGCAAGGTGTACCCGGACGTGCCCACCCAGCAGCAGGCGAATGCCGGCACCCTCGACGAAGCGGCGCAAACCGACGGCATCTCGGTGCACGGTGGTTTCTTTCTCGGGCCGCGTAGTTTCTATGAACGCTTGCGTGAGTTGCCGCAAAGCAAGCGCCTCGAATTCAACATGACGCGCATCAGCTACATCAACGAGCTGTACGGCCAGGAAGAACTCAAGCGCTTGCAGCGTCTCGATGCGCGGTTCATCAACACTGCGTTCACCGTGACTTTACTGGGTGCCGCCGTGGCGGATCAGCTGGAAGACGGGCGCGTGCTCAGCGGTGTAGGCGGGCAGTACAACTTCGTGGTGCAGGGGCATGCGCTGCAAGGTGCGCGCTCGGTGCTGTTGGTGCGCAGCTGGCGCGAGTCCGGCGGCGACGTCAGTTCGAACATCGTCTGGGAATACGGCCACTGCACCATCCCCCGGCATCTGCGCGACATCGTGGTCACCGAGTACGGCATCGCCGATCTGCGTGGCAAGACTGATGCGGCGGTGATCGAAGCGTTGCTCAATATCAGTGACTCGCGTTTTCAGGCGGGTCTGATCGAGCAGGCGCAGAAGGTCGGCAAGCTGCCGAAGGATTTCCGTCTCGATCCGCGTTTCACGGACAACAGTCCTCAGCGTTTGCAGGCGATACAGGCACGGCATGCGCAGCTGTTTCCGGAGTATCCGTTGGGGAGTGATTTCACTGAGGCGGAGCGGGATGTGTTGCGGGCGCTGAACTGGTTGAAGAGCAAGTTCAAGCTCAGCGAGGTGTTGGAGTTGGGTAAGGCAGCGTTGGATGCGCCGGAACCTGCGGCGTTTCCCGTGCATCTGGAGCGCATGCGGCTGGCTGAGCCCGAAGGCTTGAAAGAAGACTTGTTTCAGCGCTTGCTGCTCACCGGCCTGAAGGCCACCGCCCAATAACAACCAACACAAAACCTGTAGGAGCCGAGCTTGCTCGCGATGAGGCCATAACATTCAACATCAATATTGACTGTCCGGCCGCCATCGCGAGCAAGCTCGGCTCCTACAGGGATATTGCGGTGTGGCGGCTTACTCGATGAAGGTCACAACACCACCGGCCAGCGACTTGACGCGCGCCAGCGATTCAACGCGATAACCCTGCGAATCCAGCTCCGCACGGCCACCCTGGAACGACTTCTCGATCACGATGCCCAGACCGGCAACGGTGGCGCCAGCCTGTTTGATAATCGAAATCAGTGCCTGGGACGCCTTACCGTTGGCCAAAAAGTCATCGATGATCAGCACGCGGTCGCTGCTGGTCAGGTGACGCGGGGAGATCGCCACGGTGCTTTCGGTCTGCTTGGTGAACGAGTAGACGGTCGCCGACAGCAGGTTTTCGGTCAGGGTCAGGGACTGGTGCTTGCGGGCGAAAATCACCGGCACGCCGAGGTTCAGACCGGTCATGATCGCCGGGGCGATGCCCGAGGCTTCGATGGTGACGATCTTGGTGATGCCCGAGTCCTTGAACAGCGTGGCGAATTCGTCGCCGATCAGCTTCATCAGGGCCGGGTCGATCTGGTGGTTCAGGAAGGCGTCGACCTTCAGGACCTGATCGGAAAGCACGATGCCTTGTTCGCGGATTTTCTGGTGCAGGGCTTCCATGAAGCTGTCCTCTGTTGGCGCTTTGTGCGCCCTAAGGTTTTAAAAAAAGTGGTCAATTCTAGCGCTTTAACATCGCGCGTATATCTGCCAATGCTGTGTTGCCGCGTACGGCTTTGACTTCGGGCGGCGTGTCGTCGTTGCCTTCCCAGGCCAGATCGTCCGGTGGCAGCTCATCGAGGAAGCGGCTCGGCGCGCAATCGATGATTTCGCCGTATTGCTTGCGCTTGGCGGCGAAGGTGAAGGCCAGGGTCTGACGCGCGCGGGTAATGCCCACGTAGGCCAGGCGGCGTTCTTCTTCGATGGTGTCGGCTTCGATGCTGGAGCGATGCGGGAGGATTTCCTCTTCCATGCCCATGATGAACACGTACGGAAATTCCAGGCCCTTGGAGGCGTGCAAGGTCATCATCTGCACGCCTTCGGCGCCGTCTTCCTCTTCCTGCTGACGTTCCAGCATGTCGCGCAGGACGAGTTTGCCGATGGCATCCTCGACGGTCATCTCGCCTTCTTCGTCTTTCTCAAGGGTGTTTTTCAACGCCTCGATCAGGAACCAGACGTTGCCCATGCGGTAGTCCGCGGCTTTGTCGCTGGAGCTGTTGGTGCGTAGCCAGTTCTCGTAGTCGATGTCCATGACCATGCTGCGCAGCGCCGAGATCGGGTCTTCGCCCGCGCACTGCTCGCGCACCCGGTCCATGAAGCGCTTGAAGCGTGACAGGCGATCGGTGAAACGGCTGTCGAGATGCTCGCCCAGGCCGATTTCGTCGGTGGCGGCGTACATCGAGATCTTGCGCTCGGTCGCATAGTTGCCGAGTTTTTCCAGCGTGGTCGAACCGATTTCCCGACGCGGCACGTTGATCACCCGCAGGAAGGCGTTGTCGTCGTCCGGGTTCACGATCAGGCGGAAGTAGGCCATCAGGTCTTTCACTTCCTGGCGGCCGAAGAAGCTGTTGCCGCCGGACAGGCGATACGGCACTTGATGGTGCTGCAATTTCAGCTCGATCAGCTTGGCCTGGTAGTTACCGCGATAGAGGATCGCGAAATCGCTGTAAGGCCGGTCGGTGCGCAAGTGCAGGCTGAGGATTTCCATGGCCACGCGCTCGGCTTCCGCGTCTTCATTGCGGCAACGGATCACGCGGATCTCGTCGCCGTGGCCCATTTCACTCCACAGCTGCTTTTCGAATTCGTGCGGGTTGTTCGAGATCAGCACGTTGGCGCAGCGCAGGATGCGGCTGGTGGAGCGGTAGTTCTGCTCCAGCATCACCACTTTCAGGGACGGGTAGTCGTCCTTGAGCAGCATCAGGTTTTCCGGCCGTGCGCCGCGCCAGGCGTAGATCGACTGGTCGTCGTCGCCCACCACGGTGAACTGGTTGCGTTTGCCGATGAGCATTTTCACCAGCAGATATTGGCTGGCGTTGGTGTCCTGGTATTCGTCCACCAGCAGGTAGCGCACCTTGTTCTGCCACTTTTCCAGGATGTCGGCGTGTTCTTCGAACAGCTTCACCGGCAGCAGGATCAGATCGTCGAAGTCCACCGCGTTGAACGCCTTGAGCGTGCGTTGGTAGTGGGTGTAGACGATGGCCGCGGTCTGTTCCTTGGGATTGCGCGCGTTTTCCAGGGCCTGGGCCGGCAGGATCAGTTCGTTTTTCCAGGCGCCGATCATGTTCTTGATCTCGTCGACGCCGTCGTCGCCCGAGTATTCCTTCTGCATGATGTCGGTCATCAGGGCCTTGACGTCGGTCTCGTCGAAGATCGAGAAGCCCGGTTTGTAGCCCAGCCGCACGTGTTCCTTGCGGATGATGTTGAGGCCCAGGTTGTGGAAGGTGCACACCGTCAAGCCACGACCTTCACCGGCGCGCAGCAGGGTGCCGACCCGTTCCTTCATCTCGCGCGCGGCCTTGTTGGTGAAGGTCATGGCGACGATGTACTGGGCGCGGATGCCGCAGTTCTGGATCAGGTGCGCAATCTTGCGCGTGATCACGCTGGTCTTGCCGGAGCCTGCACCGGCGAGCACCAAAAGAGGGCCGCCGACGTAGCTCACGGCTTCTTGCTGCCGGGGATTGAGTCGGGACATAGGTAAATTCAGGAGTCAGTCACGAAATGGGCCGGCATTTTAACAGGCTCAGCAATTTGTGCTGCTCTCTCCGACTTGTGACGTACAACGCGATCTCTAATTGCCGGTTTTGTTACTTTCACGCAGGATGCGCAACGGATTTGCGTCTAAAGTTCGTAATTCCGGATACAAAGGCCTCGTTTGATAACTGATGTCATTGGTCATTGGTTATCAGCACGGCATAATGCCCGTCGCCTACATCTTTGCAGAGTCTAGGGAGCTAGCTTGTCTACGCCTGTCGAACCCTTGCGTTTGCTGCTACTGGCCGAAGAGCCAGCGTGGGCAGCGTTGTTGCGCGAGTGTCTGGCTCCGATGGGGAGCTCGGCCGTGCTCATCAGCGCGCCGAGTTGGGAGTCGGTCAGCAGTCTGTTCGATGACAACCGCAGTGCGGTGTTGTTGACGATCCCGGCCCTTCAGCCGGCGCCGGGCCGTTGCTGTCTGCCGACGGTGTTGCTGCTCGAACATGAGCCGCTGACCCCGCCCGATGGTGTAAGCGACTGGCTGGTCCGCGATCATCTCGACCCGGGCATGCTGCGCCGTTGCCTGCGCCATGTGCGTGAGCGCGGCGTGCTGGAAACCACCCTGCAACGCCTGGCCGAGCAAGATCCGCTCACGGGCATCGCCAACCGCCAGGGGTTCCAGACCTTGCTGACGGCACGATTGGCGGAAAACGACGGTCGCGGCCTGGCCCTCGGTCATCTCGACCTCGACAACTTCCGCTACGCCAACGATGCCCTCGGCCACCAGGCCGGTGACCGCCTGATCCTGCAAGTGGTTGCGCGGCTCAAGAGTCAGCTGGAGGCCGGTGATCAATTGGCACGGCTGGGCAGCGACGAATTCGCCTTGCTCATCGACACCCGTCGCGCCCCGCAGCGCGCCGAATGGATGGCCGAGCGCATCACCGAAGCGTTGGCCGAGCCCTATTGGGTCGACGGCGAGAGCCTGCTGATCGGGTCCAGCCTGGGCATCGCCCACGCCCGCGCCCAGGCCGGCGCCGACCCGCTGATGTGGCACGCACACATCGCCATGCAGCAGGCCAAGAGCACCCAGGGCTGCACCTTTCACATCTTCAACGAACGCATCAACCGCAATGCCCGCAGCATCGCCGACCTCGAAACCGAGCTGCGCCGGGCATTGCGCCGTGACGAACTGGAACTGCATTACCAGCCACGCCTGAACCTCGAAGACGGGCAGATTGTCGGCCTCGAAGCCTTGGTGCGCTGGCGTCATGCCGAGCGTGGCTTGTTACCTCCGAGCGAATTCGTGCCGCTGGCCGAGCAAAGCGGTTTGATCGTGCCGCTGGGTTACTGGGTGATTTCCCGGGCCTTGCGTGACATGCAGGCGTTGCTGGAACTAGGCTTGCCGCCGCTGCACATGGCGATCAACCTGTCGTTCCGCCAATTCCAGGACAGCCAGTTGCTGTCGACCCTGAGCCGGTTGATTGCCGAACGCGGCGTCGAGGCGCAGTGGCTGGAATTCGAACTGACCGAAACCGCAGTCATGCGCCGCAGCGACCTGGTCAAGCAGACCATGGACGCCCTCGGGCGCCTGGGTGTGCGCTTTTCCCTCGACGACTTCGGTACCGGGTTCTCTTCGTTCGTGCACCTCAACAGCCTGCCGATCACCTTGCTGAAGATCGACAAAAGCTTTGTCGGTGGCATGGAGCAACGCGAAGAGAACCGCAAACTGGTCCACGCGATGATCAACCTGGCGCATAACCTCAACCTTGAGGTCGTCGCTGAAGGCGTGGAAACGCCGGAGCAGATGGACCTGTTGCGCGGCTTCGATTGCGATCAGGTGCAGGGCTACCTGATCAGCAAACCGCTGCCGCTGGCGGAGCTGGTGGATTATCTGATGTTTGGTTCCGGCGAGCAGAGCATCGTCGAGGCCATTTAAAAGATCGCAGCCTGCGGCAGCTCCTACAGGGTTATGCATTCCAATGGAAGCTGCCGCAGGCTGCGATCTTTTGATCCTAATCCGGCTGAATCACCCGAAAACTGCCTCGTGCCGAAGGCTCCCGCCGAATCATCCGCTTCATCTTCCACTCAAACGCCAGCGTCAGGCTCACCGCCGAGCATGCCAGCCCCAGCGCCAACCCCCACCAGACACCCGTCGGCCCCCAGTTCAAGTGGAACGCCATCCACCACGCCGCCGGTGCGCCGATCAGCCAATAGCAGGCCAGGCCAACCAGGAACGTGGTCTTGGCATCCTTGAGCCCGCGAATGCAGCCCATGGCGATGGTTTGCGTCCCGTCGAACAGTTCGAACCATGCCGCCACCGCCAGCAGGCTCACGGCCAGGTTGATGACTTCGCGAAACGCCGGATCGTTGTGATCGAGGAACAGACCGATCAATTGATTCGGCAGCAACCAGAACACCATCGCGAAGCACAGCATCGCCACCGCACCGAAGGCGATGCCGACCCGTCCGGCCAGTCGCGCATCCAGCAGTTGCCCGGCGCCGTAATGCTGGCCGATGCGCATGGTGATCGCGTAGGAAATGCCCGCCGGGACCATGAACGCCACCGAGACGATTTGCAGGGCGATCTGGTGCGCCGCCAGTTGCGTACTGCCCATGGTGCCCATGCACAGCGCCGCGAAGGCAAACAGCCCGACTTCCACCGCGTAGGTGCCGCCAATTGGCAGGCCCAGGCGCCACAGTTCTTTCAAGTACTGCCGGTTGAGCCGCAGCAGCCCCGCGCGCAGCGGATAGGCGTCGTAAGCCGGGTGCCGGCGAATGTGCCACGCCAGCGCCAGTGCCATGAGGTTGGCCACGATTGCGGTGACCAGGCCGATGCCCATCAAGCCGAGTTTCGGCAGGCCGAACATGCCGGTGATCAACGCGTAATTGAGCAGGAAGTTGGCCACCGTGCCGCCCAGGCTGATGACCATCACTGGCGTTGCACGGCCGATGGCACTGGTGAAGCCACGCAAGGCCATGAAGCTCAGGTAGCCGGGCAGGGCGAAGGGCAAGAAGATCAGGAATTGCCCGGCGGCCTGGACGTTGCTTTCCGTCTGGCCGAACAACAGCAGAACCGGTTTGAGGTTCCACAGCAGCAGCCCGCCACCCAACGCCATCAACCACGCCAGCCACACCCCGGCCTGGGTCAACCGGGCCGCGCCAAGAATATCGCCCGCGCCCTGACGGATCGCCACCAAGGTGCCGACGGCCGCGATCACGCCGATGCAGAAAATCGACACGAACGAATAGGTCGCTGCGCCAAGTCCGCCACCGGCCAGCGCTTCGGGACTCAGGCGCGCCATCATCAAGGTGTCGGTGAGGACCATCAGCATGTGCGCCAACTGCGAGGCAATCAACGGCCCCGACAGCCGCAGGATGGCCCAGAGTTCAATACGTGCTGGATGCTGCATGGTCATCACGCTCGATTTTCAAAGAGAACAGGAAAGCACCGATTCTCGGCGCTCTGGTGCGTTTGCACAAAGGGATAAAAAGGATGGGTGGCATGATTCAAACTCATGCTGGAGAGTTTCTGGTAGGGTGACTCGATCCCGCTATAGGAGCTTTCTGAATGTCACGTCGTCTTCCTCCCTTGTATGCCCTGCGCGCATTCGAAGCGGCGGCGCGACACAGTTCGTTCACCCGCGCCGCCGAAGAACTGTCGATTACCCAAAGTGCGGTCAGTCGGCATATTCGTACCCTCGAGGAGCATTTTGCCTGCCGCTTGTTTCACCGCAGTGGCCGTAACTTGCAGCTAACCGAGTCGGCGCGCTTGCTGTTACCGGGCATTCGCGAAGGCTTCACCGCCCTGGAACGCGCCTGCAATACCTTGCGCGCCGAAGATGACATCCTGCGCATGAAAGCCCCGTCGACTTTGACCATGCGCTGGTTGCTGGCGCGCCTCAGCCGCTTCCGCCATTTGCAGCCGGGCAACGAGGTGCAATTGACCAGCGCCTGGATGGATATCGACTCGGTGGATTTCAACGATGAGCCGTTCGACTGTGCTGTGTTGTTGAGCAACGGCCATTTCCCGCCGGACTGGGAGGCGAGCTTCCTGTTTCCCGAGGAATTGATTCCGGTGGGCGCGCCCAACTTGCGCGACGACCAGCCATGGGACGTCACGCGCCTGGCCAACACCGAACTGCTGCACCCGACCCCGGACCGGCGCGACTGGCGCAACTGGCTGGAGCGCATGGGCCTGGCGGATCAGGTGTCGCTCAAGGGCGGGCAGGTGTTCGACACGCTGGAACTGGGCATGATCGCTGCGGCCCGAGGCTATGGCGTGTCGATGGGCGATCTGCTGATGGTGGCGGAAGACGTGGCGCAAGGGCGCTTGAGCCTGCCATGGCCGACCGCCGTCGCCAGCGGCGAAAAGTATTACCTGGTGTGGCCGAAAACCCGCCCTGGCGGCGAGCGCATGCGTCGGCTCAGCGACTTCCTGCAAGGCGAAGTCCGGGCGATGGAATTGCCGGATGTCGTGCACCTGAGCTGAAACGATGAAGCCGCTGCAATAGCGGCTTTGAGCCATATCCTGCCTCGCTGCTCAAGTATTGCCGTTCGCCGCCGAAAATCTTCACGTAGGACCTTCGTGCAGGTTCGACGCTATCCCCATTATTAGAAATTTGCTGAGTGTGCGTCGCGATCAGGATGATCCGATTGCTCGGCCAGGAGCTGTCATGTCTCAACCTCGTGCCCGGATCGCCTCACAGCTTGGTCTTGCGCTCGCCGTGATTCTGGCGATTGTCATCACCGGCAGTACTCTGTTCGCCCTGCGTTCGCTGGACTCGGCCAACCTCGCCACCCGCGAAGAGCATCTGGCGAGTGAAGCCCGGCTGCTGGCCGATCAGCTGAGCACCTTTCACAGCACATTGCGTGAAAGCACCCAGCGCCTGGCGGGGTTGTTCGAGACGCGCTTCAGCAGTGGGCTGAGCGTGCACGCGGACGAGCCGGTGGTTGTGGCAGGCACGCAGACGCCGGGCCTGCACCTGGGCAACGTGGTGCTCAACAACAACTTCAAGGAAGTGGACGAATTCAAGCAGATGACCGCGGGTGTGGCCACGGTATTTGTGCGCAGCGGTGAAGACTTCATTCGAGTCAGCACAAACGTCACCAAACAAGACGGCAACCGCGCCATCGGTACTGTGCTCGATCACGCGAACCCGGCTTACGCCCGATTGATGGCGGGGCAGAGCTTCGTGGGTCGATCGCTGCTGTTTGAACGCTTCTACATGTCGCAGTACACCCCGGTGCGCGACAGCAGTGGCAAGGTCATTGCGGTGTTGTACGTCGGTTTCGATTACACCGACGCGCAGAAAGCCCAGTTCGAAAACCTCAAGCGCTTCCGCATCGGCCAGACCGGCTCCCTTGCGCTGCTGGATGAGCAGAACAAATGGCTGGTGCCGATTGCTGGCGTAGAGGCGCTGGACCAAGCCGTCCCGGCCATCAACGCGCTGGCGAAAAACCCGGGCAAGGGCGATTTCTGGAGCGACAAGGCGGAAGATTTCTACAGCATCGCCGTGCCGTTCCAGGACGGGCCGTGGTCGGTGGTGGCGAGCATGCCGAAATCCGAAATCAGCGCCGTGACCTGGAGCGTCGGCATTCAGTTGGCTATCGGCAGCCTGTTGGCGATGTTGCTGGCGGTGGGTTCGGCAGTCTGGCTGTTGCGCAGCAAACTCGCGCCACTGGGTGATCTGGTGCGTCAGGCTGAAGCCTTGGGCGCCGGTGATCTGAGCGTGCGCCTGAGCGTGTCGAGCAACGACGAAATCGGCCAACTGGCCCGTGCCTTCAACCAGATGAGCCAGGCACTGTCGACCATGGTCGAGCACATCCGCAACGCCTCGATGGAGGTCAACAGCCGCGCCCAGGCCTTGTCCGGCTTGTCCGGCGGCGCTTACGAAGGCATGGAACAGCAGTCGGGCGAAATCACCAGCATGGCCGGTGCCGTGGAAGAGTTCAGCGCCACGTCCCTGAACATCGCCGACAACATGGGCAGCACTCAGCGTCTGGCCCAGGAAAACGCACAGCAAACGCAGATCGGTCGTACGTCGATGGACGAAGCGTCCTCGTCGCTGGAGCAAATCGCCGGCGCATTGAACAGCACCGCGACCGTGATCAACACCCTAGGCCAGCGTTCCCAGGAAATCGGTGGCATCGTCGGTGTGATTACCTCGATCGCCGAACAGACCAACCTGCTGGCGCTGAACGCCGCAATTGAAGCCGCCCGTGCCGGCGAGCAGGGTCGCGGTTTTGCGGTGGTGGCGGACGAGGTCCGCAATCTTGCATCGCGTACCCGCCAGGCGACGGACGAAATCTCCGGCATGATCCAAAGCATTCAGCAGGAAACCGGCAACGCCATCAGCACCATGGAACAGGGCAATGTGCTGATGCAGGAAGGCCTTTCGCGTAACGCCAATGTCGCTTCGGCGCTCGCGCGAATCGACGAGCAAAGCCGTTCGGCCGGTCAGCAATTCGCCGCAATCACCACCGCCACCCAGGAACAGAGCAGCACCGCGACCTTGCTCAGCAGCAACCTGCAAAGCATCGCCCTGGCGAACAGCGAGCAGCGCGAAGTGGTTTCCAACCTGGCGGTTACCGCCAAAGAGCTGGAGAAGCTGGCGGCAGATTTGCGTTCCGAGGTTGACCGCTTCCGTTGAGGCGCCTTTGAAATAGCCATCGTCGGAACGGCGCCCGGAACAGGCTCGCTCCTACAGTTGATCTCGGGTGTTCACCGATCCACTGTAGGAGTGAGCCTGCTCGCGATAGGGGCGCCCCGATCTCTATTCTTACTGCGTAGCCGGCCGATACTGCAACGCCTCGGCCAGATGCTCCCGCGTGATCCCGTCTACCTGCTCAAGATCCGCCAGTGTTCGCGCCACCTTGAGCAGCCGATGCGCCGAACGCAACGACAGCGTCAATCGTTCACACGCCGTTTCCAGCCAGTGCTCATCCACTGTGGATAACTTGCAGTGCCGACGTAGCCCCGGTAAATCCAGGAAGGCATTCGCGCAGCCCTGGCGCTTCTGTTGCCGTTCACGAGCGTCGGCTACCAGCGCTGCCGCGCTGGCGCTGTCTTCACCTGGTTTCGGCGTCGGGTTCAACGCCGTCGCTTCGCGCGCAACCGTCAGGTGCAAATCAATCCGGTCCAGTAACGGTCCCGACAGCTTGTTACGGTACCGCTGCACCATGTCCGGGGTGCAAGAACACTTGCCGCTTGGCTCGCCAAGATATCCACAGGGACACGGGTTCATGGCTGCGACCAACTGAAAACGCGCCGGAAACCGAACGCGGTCCTTGGCCCGGGAAATCACGATATGCCCAGACTCCAGTGGCTCCCTGAGTACCTCCAACACCTTTCGATCAAATTCCGGCAGTTCATCGAGGAACAGCACACCGTGATGGGCCAGGGTAATTTCGCCGGGTTGGGGCTTGGAGCTGCCCCCCACCAAGGCCGGGCCTGAGGCGGAGTGATGTGGCTGGCGAAACGGACGTTGCGGCCAATGGGTCAACGGTACGCAACTGGCGACCGACTGGATTGCCGCCACTTCCAGCGCTTCGCATTCGGCAAGCGGAGGCAACAGCCCTGGCAGGCGACTCGCCAGCAACGTTTTGCCCGTACCGGGCGGCCCACTGAACAACAGGTTATGCGCACCCGCCGCCGCAATCAGCAATGCGCGTTTGGCGGCTTGCTGGCCCTGCACTTCACTCAGGTCCGGATAAGGTTTGCTGGCATGCATCAAGCCATCGGAAACATACGGCTCAACCGGCGTGTGCCCATTGAAATGGGCCACGGCTTCCAGCAAATGGTCCACTGCAATCACCTTCAACCCTGATGCCAGGCACGCCTCCTCGGCATTCGCCCGCGGCACCATCAACGAACGCCCGGCCTTGCGCGCCGCCAACGCCGCCGGCAACACACCGCGTACTGCCCGCACCGCGCCCGACAGTGCCAACTCACCCAAACATTCCACATCATCGAGCGTCAGTGTCGGCACCTGAACACTGGCGGAAAGAATCCCCAACGCAATCGCCAGATCGAACCGTCCACCATCCTTGGGCAGATCCGCCGGCGCCAGATTCAAGGTGATCCGCCGCGCCGGAAATTGCAGCCCCGAATTGATGATCGCACTGCGCACCCGATCCTTGCTCTCCTTCACCGCCGCCTCAGGCAGGCCGACCATGGTCAGCGACGGCAAGCCATTGGCCAGATGGACTTCAACAGTAACGGCAGGCGCCTCCACGCCGACCTGGGCGCGGCTGTGGACGATGGAGAGGGACATGGTCGTTCCTTGAGGTAAACGGGGCCGCTTCCTGCGGTTTCTGAAGGGTAGATGGGAGAAAGGGGGTTGGTGGAGTGGTTATGCAGGCAAATTTTCACTGGATGTTGCGAATGTCTTGGCAAAAGGTCGGCGAAAAAACCGCCTTGAGAAGACGGTTTTTTTGATTTCAGGATTTGGTGAAGCCAAGGCCTGCGCACCCTCAGTGGACTCACTCGCGTGTGTTGAAGTTATGCATGTTTCATCGTCGATGCAAATATCGCACACGCTTTAAATAGATCTGTCCCGTATGCAGTCCTTCTATTTCGAACGTCGACAGCTAGGTTCCGAATCTAGTGGGCAGTGTTGGGGTCACGAAAGGCGTGCTGTAGGAGAAAAACTCCGTCTGCTCAGTTCGATGGACATTCCACCGTTTAGCATATCCTTCTGGTTTTTCCCGTACATCAGCGTATGTGAGAACCAAGCGCCTCTTCGCGCGCGAGACTCCTACAAAAAAAGCACACCGATTCGCGTCCATATCGCCGAAGAAAATCTCATTGTCTACGGCCATGATGATGACAGAATCGAACTCCAATCCTTTGCTTTTATGGATGGTTAATATTCTGACTGCTTGGTCGTCAGAGAAGCGCACCAATGCCTTGGGAAGGTCAGGTTCAAGCTTGAGCAAATCTTGAATACGGGCTTTTGTGTCACGCAATACCTCCCTTAGTCGATCCTGTGTTTCATAGTCGGGGGAGAGCGCAGACAGCGTCTCTAAACCGATATGCTTTAGAAACGCCTTAACTGTTTCCCACCACCCTTCGAATGGTTCACCAAGTAAGTCAGCTATTGCAACATTCTTGCGCTGTGCTTTGATGAATCGGCCTAGGTCCTGTCGTACATTGGCCTGTAATTCGTCATCGGCGTATGGAATCAACTGGCCCATCAGTCTGATCCACGCCTTGGGCTCGCGTTCGCCATAAATGCACGATAGGTAGTCCACAACCAAACGTGCAGCAGGCTCCACGGTGATGTCCTGCATTTGCTGTTCATTTCGGTAAGGGATGCCTCGGGCCTCCAACGCATTCATTAAATGATTGGCGTATTGGTCCAGCATTTTTGAAACCAGAATGGCAATTTCCGAAATAGGTACGGACTCTTTGCGGACCCATTCAGAAATCAGATCTGCCAGGCTCTCAGCTTCTATCTGGCTATTTTCATATCGGTAGGCAAAAACCTCTCCTTCCTCACCCTCAAGCTGGTCGTCAGTCATGACCGAAGCTGGGTCAAGCACTCGGATAATCTCGTTCTGCATCCGCAGCAAGCGGGGTTTTGAACGAAAGTTGCGGTACATATTGAGGGGGATTGCATTGAAGTCTTCGGCAAATGTCTTAAAAATGCCATCAAGTGCGCCTGCCCAACCCATAATTTTCTGCTTGGTATCTCCAACCGCTGTCAGTCGAATAGACGTGCCCTTGAATGCAGTCTTAATCAGCTGGTATTGGTGATCAGTGCAGTCCTGGAATTCATCCAGGAAGACATCGCTATAAGTTTGGCGAATCGCATTTCGCGCTATGGCGGATTTCTGGAGTATCTGAATAGCCAGTGGAACGAGATTTTCGAATTCGATCTGCTTACGGCTAATTTTTCTGTCACCGATTTTGTAGCCAGGATCGAGACAGTCGTTACCTGTAAGCACGGGCCGAAATCTATCGATGATACGTTTTGCGAAGGCGTGGAACGTGTGGCTATCGAAGCGTGACGAAAGGTCGGTCCCGCAACGCCGCTGAACACGCTCCTTGAGATTTTTACTCGCATCTACCTTGAAGGAGATTGCCAAAATCCGCTTTGGATACCGACAGGTGCCGGTTCTTAATAAGAAGTCTGCGCGCTGAGCGAGCATTTCTGTCTTGCCCGCCCCAGGGCCTGCGGTAAGGGCCAGACAGCGCTCTTGTTCCCGCGCAGCGAGGGACGCATTAGGTTCGAGCGTCAGGCCGTCTGCTGGTTGCCACGATTCAATGGAGATCACTCAGGAATCTCCTCAAGCATAACGATGACAGCATCGGCCAAGTCATTGAGTGACCTAGGCATTCCAGCAAGCAATTGATCATCGGTTAGCTTGGCCAGCGCCTCAAGGTGTGCTGCTGGCTTGCTGCCTAGCTTGAAGCTTTGATGATATGTGCCAAATAATTTCAGCTCTTCAGGGGTGTATTGGGCTGAGTTGTGATGGCTCTTCCCCAAGACCGCTTTGATGGTCTGGGCATCTGGATTTTCTTTGACCACCTGGTAGGCATCTGGGTACGCAATAAGCAATGCAAAATCCAGATCCATCGGGAAAGAGAAGAAAACACCACGCTCTTGTAATGCGGCGAAGAAGTCCTTTTTGTCCTCACCAAAATAATGATGGGTGCGCAAAGGCTTCGCGTCATCATCCCACTTCGGAATTGTCACTAGATCGGAAAGTACCTTTGCCGGCTCGAACTTGGCGAACTGATCGTTCACATATTTTATCCGCCCCCATCCGGCCGCGTAACGAGCAACATCTAGATCCAAGAGAGTCACGTAAGGGATTTTCAGCGCTGACAGCAAGCGCCAGAAGTGATTCACATGTCTGCCACCCAGTGGCGCGATCGTGATCGCTGATTCATCCACCGGTGTGCCTTTTGCGCGCAGCAGGCGGGGTAAAACGATCTCTTCACTATCTCCTTCACCCAAGACGACCAACCGGGAAAAATAGACTTCCGGAAATGCTTGGACGGCCTCTCGCACATACTTGTGAGCATCGTCAGTCTTCTCAGGAAGCGTGATACATGAGACTCGCGTTTGCCGGGCTTCCGTTAGACGGAGGTAGCGAATGTGTTCCGGCTCCACTCTGCGTAGCATGGATGGCGCATGCGTAGCTATCAACGCCTGTGCATCGGGATGCTTCACCATTGAGTTCAATGCATTGACGATACGGCCCAAGTAATGGGGAGAAAGACTGTTCTCAGGCTCCTCAACGGCAATAAGGGTGAAAACAGGTGGCCGCAATCTGTCGGGGTCGAAAGACGTATTCTCTCCAGACAAGACTGCCCGTCCAATTGCCTGGGATGACAGAACCAACGACAGATAGAGCATCGACTTCTGGCCGTCGCTCAGGCGGGCAAAGTCAACGAGATTATCGTCATGTCCTGGGGAAAAGGAGACGGACAAATGTCGAAGCAGAGACTCGATTTCGGAGGCTACGAACGTAATTTTTGGATCCGTGAAGAAGCGGCCCTTATGCAGCTCGCCCCATACAGCTCTGAGACTGGTGCTAAATGTGTCAATGCAAGGGTTGGCGGACAAGCTTTCACTGATCTGATCAGTGAGTCCCTTGATGGTGGATCGCTCACTGTCCCATTGCACTGAACGCAAAATACGCCCGAGTAATGCATTGGCGCCATAGGCGATATGGTCTGCGGGATCGCGTCTGGCTGGGAGGTAGTGCACGTGGATGTGGTTACGTTCTGGACGTGCAACCTGCGCCGTGTTGAGCGGAGTTCCACCAGTATCTACATCGAGCACATACACCAAGCTTTCTTCAATATCGCCATCTATGCCCATAGTTGCTTCGAGGCGATACCGAACACGAGGAATGCCATCTAGCTCATCAAGCCGCATGTGCCCGAAATGGGGAGCAACGGTGCTGTTGTCTTCGTCTTTGGTCAGCTCGGGAAAAAGGAAGTCGGCTTCTATCCAGAGCTTTCGCTCTTCCGGTACTTCAACTTCAATGTGGGGGACATGGAAGTCAGAACGCTGGATGCGACGCAGTGAAGGATCGAAAGCGAAAAGTCGGCATAGAGCCTGTAGAGCAGCCGTTTTACCTGAGCCGTTCGGACCAATCAGATAGGTGATTTTGTCAAAAGCCAGCTCAGTAGGTTCCACTCCAAAGGATTGAAAGTTCGACAGGCGTATAGATTGTAATTTCATAGCTCGACTGGACCATCCCTTCCAAATTCACCATGGGTTCGCTTCAATTCGAGCCGCCCGCCGCTTAATTTCCCATAGCTGCTGTCAAAGTGCCATACCGCCTTGTGAGTAGTATCAGCGAAAATTGCAGGTCAGTAGAGCTAGCCGTTTAGCTATCGCGTACTGGATGAAACGGCTGAAATGGTGCCGGGAGTGAGGAACATTTCTAGCAATATGTGGTGGCTTGGATAGCCCTGAAATGGGGCGTTTTCAAGGAGGATTTACACTGAAAGTGTTGACTATAGGCCAGCATTAACGGATCATCGTTTTTGAGGACTGCAACTGCGCATTCGTCGGGACTGGGCACCAGCAAAGGCCCCCCCGCATTTTTGGCAGCAGAGAAAGCTGGTTTCTCTGAAGTAGTGACGACGGGCTAGCCTGTCGGATTCTGAACCCAAGGTCGCGAGGCTGGGAGCTAAAGAATCGCTGCGACTACTCCTCAAAAATACTGAAAAGGCGTCCATTGGACGCCTTTTTTTATTTCTGATTTTGTAGTGCTCGCGGCATCTGCCCGACTAACGTGCCATGTGCACGCTTTTGCGGATACCAAGTCACTACGTAGTAACCAAAGCCTGTGACGCGTTCGTGTCTCGGCTCGAGGATCAGTGTTCCCATGGATGTCCTCAACACTGCGATCCGGTTTCCGCCACGTTGTTCTTTGAATTCGCAGTAGATCTGCGCTCCAGGAACAATCATTTTCGACAGAAGAGTTGCTACCCCGTCGATAGTCTGGCAACCATGTTTGAGCAGATCGCCCTTATGGGCTTCCCACACGTGTATTACGCCAAAGCCGCTGTTTACTCGACGGTGAACACCTACACGTAGGTAGATCTCCCCTCCCGGCAAGCCGAATTTAGGCATGTCGGGAATAGTGCCAAAGCTAAAACCGCCATCTGGGTGTGGGACTAACGCGTTTTCTTTGAGTTTGAGCAGTTCAGACAAGAACGAATCCAGAGCCAGAATGACGGTTGTAAAGGGATCAATGGCCATCATTGTGACACGTCTAAAATTCGACGTGTTGGACAGACCGGCGCAAGCGAAGGTCGTCCCTCTGAAAAGACCTTGATATTCTCGCGAATAGGCGAAGGCATTAATGCTGTAGCGAAGGGCGCGCGTGTTAGTCAGTCGCATTTAATTCCCAAACCTACAGCGGCCGTCGACCAGCGCCGGCCCAGACGCGGAATGATGTGGCTGACGAAAAGGCCGCTGTGGCCAATGGCTCAATGGTACGCAACAGGTGACCGATTGAATCGCCGCCACCTCCAGCGCTTCACTTTCGGCCAGCGACGGCAGCAGCCCTGGCAGACGATCGGCTAACAGCGTTTTTCCGGTCACCGGCGGCCTGCGGAGCAACGGACTGTGGGCACCTGAGGCAGCAATAAACAGCGCACGTTTTGCCGCGAGTTGTCCCTGCACCTCATTCAAATCGGGATAGGGTTTACTGGCGTAGAGCAAGCCATTGGAAACATAAGGCTCAATCGGCGTATGCCGATTGAAGTGCGCGATAACCTTCAGCAAATGATCCCCCGCACTCACTTTCAAGCCCGATGCCAAGCACGCATCCTCGGCATTGGCTCGCGGCACCACCAACGAACGTTGGGCCTTGCGCGCCGTCAATGCCGCCTCGTCCAGTCTGGCCATGGTTAGTGACGGCAAACCAGTGGCCAGATGGACTTCAATGATGGCAGCGGGTGCATCCATGCCAATCTGGGCGCGGCTGTGGATGATGGAAAGGAAATTGGTGGGGTGTTAAGCGGGCAAACTTTCACGGGATATTCGGTTGCGAACCAGGGCGCCACCGGCCAACCAACCACTTGGCTCAAGTTCTTTACCACGCAAGAAGCCGACTTCAATAACGCGTCGTTGATTGGCAGATAAATTTCCAGCCAGCCGACGTGCTTCGGCGTGAAACTCAGCAATTTGTAGTAGCTTCGCCTTTCGCTTTTTTGGGCTCATTGCACACCTCGTCTATCGAAGATCAAGGTGAGGAGCGTAGAGGAACGGGTGCGAGCCAATCAATCAGTCCGGAGAGCCGCTTTTTGTAGGACCGTGCCGAGAAAGATGAAGGACGTCAGTGAAAGAGCGTGGATGGTCTTGCCGGATGAAGGTTGCTGCTTATGATCTCGCTGAATGCAGTTTTAGGAGGTGTGTATGAACAGGAATGGGATGCGCCCGATTCATCCTGGCGAAACTCTCAGCGAGGAGTTTTTGAAGCCATTGGGCGTTACAACCGATGCTCTGGCTCGCTCGCTGAACGAGCCAGAGGCGGAAATAAGCGATGTTGTGAATCAGCGGAGCGGTGTCAGTGTTGGTCTGGCGCAAAAGCTATCCATCCACCTGAACACCACACCCGATTTCTGGCTGAATCTGCAATCGACCTACGAATTGCGCGCAGCCTGTATCGAGCGTGGTTGAACGTTAAATATTCAAAGCGACGGCAAGACACGTGAAGCCCGCTTCCACCACGGTTTTACTGGGCGTCTTGCCTGCGCCCGCTCAGTCATCATCTGCGGCACATCCTGCAGCCGAATCCACGGCTGGTTGTTCCAGTGCAGCAGGCTCAACGACATTTCCGGCCAATTGAGCAGGCTCAGTTGTGGGCGTTCGGTTGTGGTGGGGTGTTGAGCGTCTCGCAGGGCGGGGATGACTTCATGGGTGAGCCATTCGCGCAAGCCACGGTATTCGGGGCAGTAGTGGTAGACGAGCATGGCATAGACGCCGGATTCGCTGATCAGCAGGGTGTTTTCGATGCTGCCGTGGATGAGCATTTTTACGGTTTGGCGCTGGTCGGGGTCGAGCTTTCGGACGGCGCGTTCGTCGAGGTAGAGGCGCAGGAGGCGGCCGAGGTCGCGGGCACTGAACCAGGGTTGGTTTTGCAGGAGAAGTGCATGGAGTTGGAGTTTGTGGCGGTTGAAGACGTGAGGGACCAGGTAAGCGTCATCGCTATTCATTGATACAGCTCCTTTTGCTTAAGGGCTGCCAGTAATTGTCGCCAAACAATTGGGTGGCAGTTGTACGCGGGTTGGCGAACCGGAGCAAAAGGAACCCGGCAGACCCGAAGATCTCCCACGCACAACCGCCATGACTCGATGTGGCGGAGTAAATACCGCCATCGGATAGTAGTCGTACGCCTTAAGCTTCCGGGTCGCCAAACCCAGTGCTGAACATTCAGCAGGGGGATGAGCTTAGAGACCGGATACTTAGCGACGCAATCGGACGGCGGTGTGATGTTTGTAGGACGTTGCCGGGATTTTTGCGGGGCTTAGGATCAAAAGATCGCAGCCTTCGGCAGCTTCTACAGGGGGCTGTGTTTCAAATCAGGATTGATGAGTTATTCGGTCGGCGGATTCAGCTTCGCTTCCAACTCCGCCACCTTCGCCTCAAGGCTCTCCAGCCGCGCCCGAGTGCGCGCCAATACAACCATCTGGCTATCGAACTCTTCCCGACTCACCAGATCCAGTTTGCTGAAGCCGCTCTGCAGCAACATTTTGAACTGGCTTTCTATTTCGGCTTTCGGCAGAGGGGTGTCGCCACTGAAGAGGCGGGAGGCGGTGCCGGTGAGGGCGTCGAGGAAATCTTTTGGCGCGAGCATGGGCAATGTCCTGGAAACAATGGCGGGCAGTGTACCACGCAGTGTCTATAGTCATTTTCGCAGCCGGAAGGTGCACGCTTTTCGCGCATGGAGACGGACGGTGTCGCACCGTTGTTGTGCGTAACGTGCAGGGTGTTGTCGCGATGTCTCCATCATCACCCGGTAAACACTTGAAAACAGTCAGTTTTGTCGACATGGCAAGCTTTCTGCTTAGACGCTAGTGACCCATGCACTGATGCAGTCGCTGTGACGAATGCAGTGCGCCGAGCGAAACGGGGGAGAGTTTCGCAAGGAGCGGTTAACTGGCGTCGGACCGGCAGGTTTGGGCCGACGATGCGTTACAAAGCCAGGCACTGCGCTTAGACTTGAGACGGGTTTGTTTTCCTGGGGCAAGTCCACCAATTCGGGAGAGAGTTTTCATGAAGCTAGTCACTGCCATCATCAAGCCGTTCAAGTTGGACGACGTGCGCGAGTCGTTGTCCGAGATCGGCGTGCAGGGCATTACCGTTACTGAAGTCAAAGGCTTCGGTCGGCAGAAGGGTCACACCGAGCTGTATCGCGGCGCGGAGTACGTGGTCGATTTCCTGCCAAAGGTGAAGATTGATGTCGCCATTGACGACAAGGATCTCGACCGGGTTATCGAGGCGATAACCAAGGCCGCCAACACCGGCAAGATCGGTGACGGCAAGATCTTCGTGGTCAATCTGGAACAGGCGATTCGCATCCGTACCGGCGAAACCGATACCGACGCAATCTAAGCCGCCACAAACCCAACGCCCCAGGAGAAAACAATATGACTCTGCGTAAATTCGCAGGGCTAGGAGCCCTGTTGTCCATCGTAATGCCCAGCCTTGCTTTGGCGGCAGACGAAGTGGCGGCCCCAGTCCTCAACTCCGGCGATACCGCCTGGATGTTGACCTCGACAGCCCTCGTGCTGTTCATGACCATTCCCGGCCTCGCGCTGTTCTACGGCGGCATGGTTCGGTCGAAAAACATTCTTTCCGTGATGATGCAGTGCTTCGCCATTACCGGTCTGATCAGCATCCTGTGGGTCATTTATGGCTACAGCATTGCGTTCGACACCACCGGCATGGAGCAGGGCGTCGTCAACTTCAACTCGTTCTTCGGCGGCATGGGCAAGGCTTTCCTCGCCGGTGTCACGCCAGCCAGCATTACTGGCCCGGCGGCGCTGTTCCCTGAAGCGGTGTTCATCACCTTCCAGATGACCTTCGCCATCATCACCCCGGCGCTGATCGTCGGTGCCTTCGCCGAGCGGATGAAGTTCTCCGCGATGCTGATCTTCATGGGCATCTGGTTCACCCTGGTTTATGCGCCGATCGCGCACATGGTCTGGTCCGGCAACGGCGGCCTGATGTGGGACTGGGGCGTGCTGGACTTCGCCGGTGGCACCGTAGTGCACATCAACGCCGGTGTGGCCGGTCTGATTGCCTGCCTGGTACTGGGCAAGCGCAAAGGCTTCCCGACCACCCCGATGGCGCCGCACAACCTCGGTTACACCTTGATGGGCGCGGCCATGCTGTGGATCGGCTGGTTCGGTTTCAACGCCGGTTCCGCCGCAGCCGCCAACGGCACCGCCGGCATGGCGATGCTGGTGACCCAGATCGCAACCGCCGCTGCTGCACTGGGCTGGATGTTCGCCGAGTGGATCACCCACGGTAAGCCAAGCGCACTGGGCATTGCTTCGGGTGTGGTTGCCGGTCTGGTCGCCATCACTCCGGCCGCCGGCACCGTTGGCCCGATGGGCGCACTGGTGATCGGCCTGGCCGCTGGCGTGGTGTGCTTCTTCTGCGCCACGACCCTGAAACGCAAACTTGGTTATGACGACTCCCTGGATGCCTTCGGCGTGCACGGTATCGGCGGTATCCTCGGCGCTATCCTGACCGGTGTATTCGCTGCACCGTCGCTGGGTGGCTTCGGCACCGTGACCGACATCGCCGCACAAGTGTGGATTCAGTGCAAAGGCGTGGGCTTCACGGTGATCTACACCGCGATCGTCACTTACATCATCCTCAAGGTCCTGGACGCTGTCATGGGCCTGCGGATCACCGAAGAAGAAGAGGCTGTCGGCATCGACCTGGCGCTTCACAACGAACGCGGCTACAACTTGTAAGCACGCGCACGAAAAAACTTGCCCGGCTTGCCGGGCATTTTTTTGTCCGCGATTTATCATTGAAAGGTTGGCTGAAAGGTTTTTTCTTACAGGTTTATGACCGTTTACGACGGGCGTTTTTGTGCCGCCGATGGCTTACAAAACAGAAGGAGTATTAGGGCCTTTGTTTTTTCCCAGAGCGCGCTAGAATGCGCCCCGAACGTGCGGAGAACTGTATGTGGCAACAGACTCTGATAACCCTGCGGGCGAGGCCCCGGGGCTTTCATCTGGTAACGGACGAGTTACTCGCCGGCCTGCCTGAACTCAAGGCGTGTCGGGTTGGTCTGTTGCATTTGTGGCTGCAGCATACCTCGGCGTCGTTGACCATCAACGAGAACGCCGATCCGGCGGTACGTCGCGACTTCGAACGATTTTTCAATCGTCTGATCCCACAAGGAACAGACGGCTATGAGCATAACGACGAAGGCCTGGACGACCTCCCGGCGCACTTCAAGGCCAGCGTACTTGGCTGTCAGCTCAGTTTGCCGATCTCGGCAGGCCGACTGGCGTTAGGGACCTGGCAAGGCATTTATCTGGGCGAGCACCGTGATCATGGCGGTGCCCGTAAAGTCCTCGCCACCGTGCACGGTGATGGGGCATAGCCGCTGGTCAGCAGCAGCTATTGATTTTTTTCCGGCAGCCTTCGACAGAAGGCAAAGCTGGGCTATAACTAATCTGCTTTTCGCAAGTCATGAGGTAGAACATGAGCGACGATGATCTGGAAAACGACGACCTCGAAGTAGGCGACGAAGACGAGGCCGAAGAAGGCCTGGAAGCAGCGGCGGAAGACGTCGCTGAAGACGACGGCGGTGATGCGCCCGTTCCGACCGCCAAAGGCAAGGCCAAGGCAGCGGTATCGGTCGATGAGCTGCCGAGTGTCGAAGCCAAGAACAAGGAACGCGATGCTCTCGCGCGGGCCATGGAAGAGTTTTTGGCCAAAGGCGGCAAGGTGCAGGAAGTGGAGGCCAATGTGGTCGCCGATCCTCCCAAGAAGCCTGACAACAAGTACGGCAGCCGGCCTATCTGAGCCTGCTTCGCGCTTGCTGAAAAAGCCCGCCGTCGCTGCGGGCTTTTTCATGTCGGAAACAAAAGCAAAAGATCGCAGCCTTCGGCAGCTCCTACAAGGTTATGTGTACACCTGTAGGAGCTGCCGAAGGCTGCGATCTTTTCAGGACACCATCAATATTTGGGTGCGTTCCACTGCGCCAACAACGCCGGCAACTCGGTCAAACTGCGGATTTCCGCATCCGGCAAGCGCTCAGCCTCCCAGACCTTGCCCGCCGGATTGAACCAGATCGCGCGCAATCCAGCCTGCTGCGCCCCGGCAATATCGTCGCCGGGATGATCGCCGATATGCACAGCTGTCTCCGGCGTCGCGCCACCACGTTGCAGCGCCTCATGAAACAATCGCGCATCAGGTTTGGCGATGCCGATGTCTTCGGCGCACAACGCAAACTTGAAGTAGTCCGCCAGCCCGAGGCGCCGCACATCAGCATTGCCGTTGGTGACCACACCGAGGGCGTAGTGGTTGGCCAGCACTTCCAGGGTCGGTTGCACCTCGGGGAAGATTTCCAGTTGGTGCCGGGCATGCAGGAACACTTCGAAACTCTGGTCGGCCAGGTCTGACGCTTGCGCGTGGGCGTAACCGGCTTCTTCCAGGGCCTGGAACAGCACGCGCCGGCGCAGGGCACTGATGCGGTGCTTGAGGTTCGGCTCGATGCTCAGGATGCGTTCGCGGATGGCCCACAAATGTTCTACCGGCACCGCTCCCAGGTTGGGCGCATGCTCGGTCAGCCATGCACGCAAAACGGCCTCGGCGCTGACGATCACCGGGGCGGTGTCCCACAGGGTGTCGTCGAGGTCAAAGGTGATCAACTGAATACTCATGAATCATCGCCCTTAATGCGTTTGGCCCGTGGATGGGCGCTGTCGTAGACCGAGGCCAGGTGCTGGAAGTCCAGATGGGTGTAGATCTGCGTGGTCTTGATGTCCGAGTGGCCGAGCAGTTCCTGTACGGCGCGCAGATCCTGCGAGGATTCCAGCAAATGACTGGCGAACGAATGCCGCAACATGTGCGGGTGCAGGTTCTGCCCCAGTTCACGTTCGCCGGCAGCCTTGACCCGCACCTGTATCGCCCGAGGGCCGAGACGTCGGCCTTGCTGGCTGATAAATACCGCGTCGTCTGCCGGATTGGCCATGGCCCGCAGCGGCAGCCATTGTTCCAATGCCTCGCGAGCCTTCTTGCCGACCGGCAGCAGCCGGGTCTTGCTGCCTTTACCGAGCACCTGGACCATGCCGTCCGCCAGGTCCAGTTGATCGAGATTGAGCCCGGTCAGCTCTGACAGGCGCAACCCGGAGGAATAGAACAGTTCGAGAATCGCCTGATCCCGGCGTGCCAGGAAATCATCCTCCACCCCGCCTTCAAGCAGTTGCAGCGCGCGGTCGGTGTCGAGGGTCTTCGGCAGGCGGCGTTCACCTTTGGGTGGCGCCAGGCCGTTGGCCGGGTCGTGATCGCAAAGGCCTTCGCGGTTCAGGTAATGATAGAGCCCGCGCACCGCCGACAGCAGTCGCGCCAGGCTGCGCGAGGATTGGCCTTGGGCATGCAGGCGGGCGATCAGGCTGCGCAGGCGCTGGATGTCCAGTGCGGTCCAGCTGCCGATGTTCTGTTTGACGCACCAGCCCAGCACTTTGTCGAGGTCGCGGCGATAGGCCGACAGCGTGTGGGGCGACACCTGGCGCTCACTGCGCAGGTGTTCGCAATAAGCGTCCAGTTGCCGTTCCATGATCAGCGTACCGAGCGCAGGGAGCTGTTGACCCGAGGCAGCACGCGGCCCATGACTTCGGCGATGTAGCTCAGGAACAGCGTGCCCACCGAGCTTTTGTAATGCTGCGGGTCACGGCTGGCGATGGCCAGGATGCCGTGAATGCCCTGATGACTGATGGCGACCACGGCGGTGGAGCCGATCTGCTTGCGCTGCTCTTCGCCGAACAGGAAGTCCAGCTCATGCTCGCGCAGGCTGCCACTGACGCTTTTGTCCTCCTGCAAGAGGCCGCCAATCGCCACTTGTGCTTCGGCGTGAGTGACCCAGCGGCCAACAGGCGTCGGATTATCACCCAGCAGGATGAGGCTGACGAAGGGCACCTGGAAGTCCTGGCGCAGGCTGTCTTCGACGCAGATCACCACGTCTTCCAGGCTGGTGGCATCCATCAGCGCGAGAATCAGGCGGCGGGTCTTGTCGAAGAGGCGATCGTTGTCGCGGGCAACATCCATCAAGTGCGAAAGGCGATGACGCAACTCGATGTTGCGGTCGCGCAGGATGGTCATCTGCCGTTCGACCAGGGACACGGTGTCGCCGCGCCGGTGAGGAATGCGCAAGGCCGGCAGCAGTTCTTCGTGCTCGACGAAAAAGTCCGGATGAGCCTCCAGGTATGCGGCAATTGCCGCTGCCTCGAGGCTTTCGGACGCTGATTCGTCGGCTTGTCGTGCGGGTACCTGAGGCTTATCGGTCATGGCTTTGGCTCACTCAAAGACGCACTTGTCCTTCGTATACGCGCACTGCCGGGCCGGTCATCATCACCGGTTGGCCAGGACCCGCCCATTCAATGGACAGGCGCCCGCCAGGCAGGTCGATCAATAGCGGCGAATCCATCCACCCCTGGCTGATCGCGGCCACTGCGGCGGCACAGGCGCCGGTTCCGCACGCCTGGGTTTCCCCGGCCCCGCGTTCCCAGACGCGCAACTGCGCGCGGTTGCGGTCGATGACCTGGATAAACCCGACATTGACCCGCGCTGGAAAACGCGGGTGATGTTCGATTTTCGGCCCCAGTTCATGCACCGGTGCGCTGTTGATATCGCTCACTCGCAGCACGGCATGGGGGTTGCCCATGGATACGGCGGCCAGCTCGACCGGCGTGCCATCGACGTCGACCTGATAACTCAGGGCCTGCTCCGGTGCCTGGAACGGAATATCCGCCGGCACCAGGCGCGGGGCGCCCATGTTGACGCCGATTTGCCCATCGTTGCGAACATCCAGCTCGATGATGCCGCTTTTGGTTTCGACGCGGATCAGGCGCTTGGCGGTCAGGCGCTTGTCGAGCACGAAGCGCGCGAAGCAGCGTGCACCGTTGCCGCACTGTTCAACTTCGGAGCCGTCGGAGTTGAAGATCCGATAGCGGAAATCCACATCCGGGTTGCTCGGCGCTTCGACGATCAGCAACTGGTCGAAACCGATTCCCGTATGCCGATCACCCCACAGCTTGGCGTGCTTGGGCAGAATATGCGCGTGCTGGCTGACCAGGTCGAGGACCATGAAGTCATTGCCCAGGCCGTGCATCTTGGTAAAACGCAGCAGCATGGGTTTACTCCGGCAGCAGGCTTTCGCCAGCAAACAACTCGGCTACCGTCTCACGGCGTCGCACTTCAAATGCCTGATCACCGTCCACCAACACTTCGGCGGCACGGCCGCGGGTGTTGTAGTTGGAACTCATGACAAACCCGTAGGCGCCAGCCGAATGCACGGCCAGCAGGTCGCCTTCTTCCAGTGCCAGCTGACGATCCTTGGCCAGGAAGTCGCCGGTCTCGCAGATCGGGCCGACGATGTCGTAGGCGCGGGCAGCGGTGGTGCGCGGGCGCACGGCGGTGACGTCCATCCAGGCTTGATACAGCGCCGGGCGGATCAGGTCGTTCATGGCCGCGTCGACAATGGCGAAATCTTTGTGTTCGGTGTGCTTGAGGTATTCGACCTGAGTCAGCAGCACGCCGGCGTTGGCCACGATGAAGCGGCCCGGCTCGAACACCAGTGCCAGGTCGCGACCGTCGAGACGCTCGCGCACGGCTTTGATGTAGTCAGCGGCCAATGGCGGCTCTTCATCCCGATAACGCACGCCCAGACCGCCGCCGAGATCGATGTGGCGCAGGTAGATGCCGCAATCGCCGAGGCGGTCGACCAAGCCCAGCAGGCGATCGAGAGCGTCGATGAAGGGTGGCAGGGTGGTCAGTTGCGAACCGATGTGGCAATCGACGCCGACCACTTCCAGGTTCGGCAGCTGCGCGGCGCGTACGTACACGTCTTCGGCGTCGGCAATGGCGATGCCGAACTTGTTCTCTTTGAGACCGGTGGAAATGTATGGATGGGTGCCGGCATCAACGTCCGGGTTCACGCGCAGCGAAATCGGCGCACGAACGCCCAGCTCGGCGGCCACCACTTGCAGGCGTTCGAGTTCGTCGGTGGATTCAACGTTGAAGCAGTGCACGCCGACTTCCAGGGCGCGACGCATGTCGTCACGGGTCTTGCCGACGCCGGAGAACACGATCTTGTCGGCACTGCCGCCAGCGGCCAGTACGCGTTCCAGCTCGCCACGGGAAACGATGTCAAAACCGGCGCCGAGGCGCGCCAGGACATTCAATACACCCAGGTTGGAGTTGGCCTTGACCGCAAAGCACACCAGGTGCGGCATGCCGGCCAGCGCGTCGGCGTAAGCCAGGTACTGGGCTTCGATGTGCGCGCGCGAGTAAACGTAGGTCGGTGTACCAAAGCGATCGGCGATAGCAGACAGGGCAACACCTTCCGCGAACAGTTCACCGTCACGGTAGTTAAAAGCGTCCATGGCGATCCCTTATTGGAAGACGTCGTGCTTGTGTGCTTTTGACGGCTGCTTTTGTGACGACTGGGCCTGCTCTGCAGGGTCCTGGTCGTCATCGGGCAGGTACAGCGGGCCTTTTTGGCCGCAGGCCGACACGAGACAGGCAACCGCGAGGAGCGCAGCAAGGGAAGAGATCAGGCGCTTCATGGCGAAATCCTTGAAAATGCATTAATTGCGCCGGAGTATACCGGCCACCCGGCAGCTTGCCTATGCGATGGGGCTCCCGTCCGGCGGGCCTGGGCCGCAAGCACATCGAACCCTGTGGGAGCGGGCTTGCCCGCGATAGCGGCGGTTCAGTCGACATTGATGTTGGATTTGCCGGCCCCATCGCGGGCAAGCCCGCTCCCACAGGGTGAAGTGTTAGGGCCCCTTGGTCGTTATCCTTTGCAATCACCGGTGCTCGGTCGTATCTTGCGGCGCTTGAGCCTGATCAGACACTTTTTGAGGTTGCCGTAATGAGTTTGTCCGAAGCGCGTTTCCACGATCTGGTCGATGCCACCCAGCAAACGCTGGAGGACATCTTTGACGACAGCGACCTGGATATCGATCTGGAGAGCTCGGCCGGTGTGCTCACCGTCAAGTTCGAGAACGGCAGCCAGTTGATCTTCAGCCGCCAGGAACCTTTGCGCCAGTTGTGGCTGGCAGCGGTATCCGGCGGTTTCCACTTCGATTACGACGAAGAAAGCGAGCGCTGGATGTGCGACAAGAGCGAAGAGCAACTGGGCGAAATGCTTGAGCGCATCGTCAAGCAGCAGGCCGGTGCCGATTTCGATTTCGAAGGCCTGTAACGTCGTGACCCAGCCCGCTCCCGTCCGTCCGCCCAAGCCGCTCTACAGCAATGTCAGCCCGGCGGTGCCGTCACCGTGCAGCGGTGTCTGTCGGCTGGATGAGCAGAAAGTCTGCCTCGGATGTTTCCGCCATGTCGAAGACATCCGCGAATGGCGCTCGGCGGATGACGAGCGTCGGCGGGTGATTTGCGCGCAAGCTTCGAATCGCAAGGCAGCCGCCCCCCTGTAGGAGCTGTCGGAGGCTGCGATCTTCTGATCTTCAGGTGGCGCGGTTCGCAAAGATCAAAAGATCGCAGCCTCCGGCAGCTCCTACGCCGCCGGGTGGCGGCTTGTATATTTTTTGAGCTGTGATAGTGTCCGGATACGCCTCAACCCATCGAGGCTTGTGAAAACCCCGCCTTTTTCTGGCGGGGTTTTGCTTTTTTCGTGCAGAAGAAAGGAGTCTGCCCTGATCATGACCGCACCTTCCATCACCCTTACCCGTCTGGACGTTCAACGTCTGGAGCGTCTGATCGACAGCCTGGATGACACGCTGCCGGGCGTTATCGCGCTGCAAACCGAACTGGATCGCGCCGATACACTGGTCGGTCACGATGAAGTGCCCGCCGATGTCGTGACCATGAATTCCCGCGTTCACTGCCGTGAAGAGAGCAGTGGCAAGGACTACCACCTGACGCTGGTGTACCCCAAGGATGCCAATGCCGACGAAGGCAAAATCTCGATTCTGGCACCGGTCGGCAGCGCGTTGCTGGGCTTGAAAGTCGGTCAACACATCGACTGGCCGGCACCGGGTGGCAAGACCTTGAAGCTGACCCTGCTGGAAGTCGAATCACAGCCAGCCCAAGGCGGCCACTTCCCGGAATGACTCCCCGTCAGACCTGCTCGAGCGCCTCGTTCAATGCGCGCTCCAGGTCGGCCTTGTAACGCAGATACAGATTGCTTGAACCCTGACCATCACCGAGCAGGCCCGACAGGTCCAGATCGGTGATGTAGCAGCGGTAGCGTTCGGTCTCGCGGCGTTGCCCGACGATTTCCCGGGCGACCACACTGAACAGCTGGTCGCCATGCTCCAGCTCTGAAAACTCCCGCTGATTGCAATACAACGTGACCTGCACCCTGCCTGGTGCGGCTTTGCCGACGATCGCCTGTACGTCGTAGAACGGTTTGTTGACCGGGGTTTGCGGCGCCGGACGAGCTTCGACGCGACGCGCGCGGCCAGTGCCTGAGGGCAGCAGCTGGTAATACAGTGTTTCCAGGCTCGGAGGTTGTACGGCGTCCATGGGCTGCAAGGCGTCGCGTCGGTACTGAATCGATTGCAGGAACCGTTGCAACGGCACCAGCAGGCTTTGCTCGTCATGCCACGGTAAACGCTGGTGCCACAAGGCATTGAATTCATCGAGTACATACAGGTCGGCCTGATCTTCGTTGATCCGGTAGAACACCTGAATGCACTCGGGCTGGCCCATGGGCAGGAGCAGCGCCAGGTCGTGATCTTCCAATGCCATCGGGTCCAGGTGCAGCGGGCTGTAACGGGGCAATTCTTCACCCAGGTAATCGAACAGCGCGGGCAGCGTGGCGGCGGCGACGTGTTCGACCTTGCCGGGCACCAATTCCAGCACGTGGTAATGCTGCTGGACCTGAATCACGTAGCGATGATTGAGTTTGCTCAGCAGCAGGTTTTGCGCCGTGTCGAGGATGTCTTCGACGCGCTGGGCAATGAACTGCGCACGGTTGTGGCAGAAACAACGCACGCGCAACCGGGGTTGTCGCGGGCCGTCCGGCAAGTTGTTGAGGTAGTCGCGCATGCAGTCGAGCAGGGCGTGGGGGCCGTCGTAACGGTTGACCAGCACTTCGTTCCAGCTGTTGAGCGTGACCTGATCCAGGGTCAGTACCAGGTTTTCCCGAACGCCGGCGTAGCTCAGGGAGTCGGTACGCTCGGTGGTCATCAGGATATTCAAGTCGCGGTGGTGCTTGAGCGGATCGACGCCGACGTTCACCAGGATCAGCACTTCGCTGGGCACGCTGGCGCGCAGCAACGGTTCTTCGGCGACGGTCGGCAAAGGCAAGGGGATGCTCTGTTGCAGGCTGCCGAGCAGGTTGAACAACTCGAATTCGCTCAAGTCGCTGCTGCCCGGGTGCAAGGCCAGGCGGGTGCTGCTGTCGATCACGCCGTTGCGGTGGCACCAGGTGAGCAGTTCGAGCAACTGCCGGCTGCGCTTGATCGGCGCGAAATGTTCCCACTCAAGCGCCGTCAGGCTGCCGTTGTAAAGGCCCCATTGGCTTTGTCCCGGTTCTTTTTTGTCGGCCGAATGGACCAGCGTCAGGGTGTCTTCGGCCAGGTCCGGGGCGATGCCGGGGTTGATGAACTCGACCTTGTCCGCCTTGCGTTCGAAGGCCGCATACAGGCGTCGGCCGAGCACGCTGAGGTCGCGCTTGTTGATCAGGCTGACGGTTTGTTCATTACGGGCAAACTGGGTCAGGAAGCGATAGCTGTAATTCAGTTCGTTGACCAAGGCTCGACGTTCGGAGCTGACCTGGCGGACTTTCCATTGGCTGCGACTATCGAGCAGGGCCAACTGGCGATGGTCCCATTGCCATTCGTGGGCCAGGCGTTCGAGCAGCGCGCGTTGCCAGCCCTGGGTGCGACCGCTGTTGCCGGTGAGCTTGCGATTGACCTTCAGGTACAGCGCACGCCGCACCAGCTCCAACCGTTCAGGTTCGTTGCGGCCAATCAGGTATTCCTCGATGCGCCGGTACACCACGACGTACGGGTCCAGTTCATCGAGGTCGAGCCGGTTGGCAAACACCGCCTGCTTGAAGCGCAGGCTCAGGCACTGGACCTTGGGGTGTTCGCTGGCGTAAACCTCGGTCAGCAGCAGCTTGAGCACCGACTTGTAGGGCGACTCGATGCCCTTGAACAACTGCCAGAGCCCGGCACCAATGAACTCGCCGGGCGGGATAAAGGCCAGATGCCCAAGGTCCAGCGTTTCGTCGGCGCGAATGAAACGCTTGGATAGCAGCGTATGGGTATAGCGGTCGTAGCTTGCCTCTTCATAGACCGGCACCAGCCACCAGATGGGTGTGCGCCCGGCCAGCCAGATGGCGGTGCGATAGAACTCGTCCAGCAACAGATAATGCTGGGTGGTGCCGCAGTCTTCCGAGCTCAACTGGTTATCGCGCTCGCCCCGCACGAAACGCACCGGATCGATCAGGAAAAAGTGTGCCTCGGCGCCTTGGCTGGCGGCCCATGCTTCAAGCAACTGACATTTCTTGCGCAGCTCGGCCAGCTCGGTTTCGCTCAGGTCCGACCCGTGACAAACCCACACGTCCATATCGCTCTGGTCAGCCTGGGCCAGGGTGCCGAGGCTGCCCATCAGGAACAAACCGTGAATCGGTCGTGGCGGATTGCTGCCGTGACGTGGCTTGTAGGAAAACGAACGAGTCAGGCGTTGGGCTTCGGCGAGGACGTTGGCGTCCGGCTCGTAATTCGACAACCCGGCGGGCGTGCTGCCTGAGACGTAGCCCGGCAACAGCGGATGGTTGACGTGGAAAAACAGCGGCAGGAGGCTCAACACCCCCTGTTGACGGGTCGACAAGCCTTCCATGGCACGCGCCATGCGGCCCTCGTTGAGCTTCAGGAAACGCGCGCGCAGCTGACTGAGAACCTTGCGGTCGATTCCTTCGTCCAGATCGGGGCGGATTTCATGGGTGCGGGTCATGTCAGCTCAAACCGGCTCGCAGGGCTCGGATGTGGGGCTCTCGGAATGAGTGGCAGTTTAGCGCCTCGACCCCGGGACATTTAAGCTGATTTTGTTTTTTTGGCGTCAGATTTCTACCGTACGACAACAGTAGATAACCGAGTCTGCCCGCGGAAATCCCGTGGCAGGGGTTCCCGTGGGCGATGCGGGGGAATTCAGGCTGTTACTTCGGCATTAAGAATGGTCAGCACGGTTTGCACATTTTGCGCGGCGTCACGACCCAGGCTGGTCAGGTAACCGCCATCAGGCTGGTCTGTGAGTTCTTTTTCAAAGAGGCGTTTGGCAGCGGCAATGTGTTTCGGGGCAGCGGTCTGATGAATTTTCAAACCTTCCTGGGAACTGTCCAGGTTGAAGAGTGCGAGGACTTCCAGTTCGGCAACCAACTCAGGGGTAAGCGACATAAGGACTCCAGACTTTCTAGGAATTGGACGACAGCGCCCCTAAGGTGATCCCACTCGTGCGGCATGTCCAGTGCTCGCGACAGGGTTTTTTCGATTGGGGCGGCATTCCCCCGGTAGCGGGGCGGTCTGAAGTGTAGTCGTTACTTGTAGGAGCAAGGCTTGCCCGCGATGAACGATTACGCGGTTCATCTGATAGACCGCGGTGCAGCAATCGCGGGCAAGCCTTGCTCCTACAGTATGGGTGCTCGATTTACTTCTTTTCCGGCGGCAATTCTGGCAACGCCCGCAACGCAGCTTCGTACCATTCGGTGTTGAACGCGCGGTCTTCTTCGAGGATTGCGTCGATTTCTACCGCCAGGACGTGGGCCATCAGATTGAGAATTTCATCGCGCTCGTAACCCACCAGCGTCAGCTTGTTGAAGGTGGCTTTGGCGGCTGGCGGATTGTCGCTTTCGATCTGGTTCTCGATGGCTTCGATCAGCGTGTTCTCGGCGAACTCTTCTTCGTCGGCGTCGATATCGTTTGGCTCGCTCATGGCAGGCTCCTCAAGGAAAGGCGGCCAGTTTACCCGCATTCAGCCGCGTGATGCTGCTGGCAAGAAACACGGGAGCGTTCTATAAACAGGCACTGCCCACCCCGCACGGCCTGGAGGCTTTGTGATGCTTAAGCTTTACGGATTTTCTGTCAGCAACTACTACAACATGGTGAAACTGGCGCTGCTCGAAAAGGGACTGCCGTTCGAAGAGGTGCCGTTCTACGGCGGCCAAACGCCGGAAGCGCTGGCCATCAGCCCGCGCGGCAAGGTGCCGGTGCTGGGCGTTGAGCAGGGTTTCATCAATGAAACCAGTGTGATTCTCGAATACATCGAGCAAAGCCAGAAAGGTACGCCGCTGCTGCCGGTTGATCCTTTGGCGCGGGCACATGTGCTGGCGCTGGCCAAGGAGATCGAGTTGTACATCGAGTTGCCGGGCCGGGCGTGCTACCCGGAAGCGTTTTTCGGCATGACGCTGCCAGACGCGATCAAGGAAAAGACCAAAACCGAATTGCTGCTGGGCATTGCATCACTGGCCAGGCACGGCAAATTCAGCCCTTACGTGGCGGGCGACAGCCTGAGCGTGGCGGATTTGTATTTCCTGTACAGCGTGCCGCTGGCCTGTGGCGTGGCGAAAAAGCTGTTCGGCATTGACTTGTTGGCTGAGATGCCAGCGGCGAAGGCACTGCTGGAACGACTGGAGCAGAATCCGAATGTGCAACGGATCGCGAACGACAAGGAAGCGGCGATGCCGGCGTTTATGGCGATGGTCGCGTCCAAGAAGTAGATTTGTAGCGTTCTTGTGAATGTCATCGCGGGCAAGCCATGCTCCTACAGGTTTTGTGTCGTTCATGTGCTTGTGGCAGGACACAAATCTGTAGGAGCAAGGCTTGCCCGCGATGCTTTTAGCGGCTGGCGAGCAACGCCTGACCGCGCACCACGGCTGCCTTCACCTGCGCTGGCGCAGTGCCGCCGATGTGGTTCCGGGCATTGACCGAACCTTCCAGGGTCAGCACGGCGAACACGTCCTGGTCGATCTGTTCGCTGAACTTGCGCAGTTCTTCCAGGCTCATTTCCGCCAGGTCCTTGCCGCTCTCCACGCCGTATTTCACGGCATGACCAACGATTTCGTGGCAGTCACGGAACGGCAGGCCGCGGCGCACCAGGTAGTCGGCCAGGTCGGTGGCGGTGGAGAAACCGCGCAGGGCTGCTTCGCGCATCATCGCGTGCTTGGGCTTGATTGCCGGGATCATGTCGGCGAAGGCGCGCAGCGAGTCGCGCAGGGTATCGGCGGCGTCGAACAGCGGCTCCTTGTCTTCCTGGTTGTCCTTGTTGTAGGCCAGAGGCTGCCCTTTCATCAGGGTCAGCAGGCCCATCAGTGCACCGAATACCCGGCCGGTCTTGCCACGCACCAGCTCCGGCACGTCCGGGTTTTTCTTTTGCGGCATGATCGAGCTGCCGGTGCAGAAGCGGTCTGGCAGATCGATGAACTGGAACTGCGCGCTGGTCCACAGCACCAGCTCTTCGGAGAAACGCGACAGGTGCATCATCGCGATGCTGGCAGCCGAGCAGAATTCGATAGCGAAGTCACGATCGGACACGTTGTCCAGCGAGTTGCCGCCGACGGCGTCGAAGCCCAGCAGTTGTGCGGTGTATTCGCGATCGATCGGGTAGGTCGTGCCCGCCAGCGCAGCGCTGCCCAAAGGCATGCGGTTGGTGCGCTTGCGGCAGTCGACCAGACGCTCGTAGTCACGGCTGAGCATTTCGAACCAGGCCAGCATGTGGTGCCCGAAGGTCACTGGCTGCGCGGTTTGCAGGTGGGTGAACCCCGGCATGATGCTGCCGGCTTCGCGCTCGGCCTGTTCCAGCAAGCCTTTTTGCAGGCGGGTGATTTCGCCCAGGATCAGGTCAATCTCGTCACGCAGCCACAGGCGGATATCGGTGGCGACCTGGTCGTTACGGCTACGTCCGGTGTGCAACTTTTTGCCGGTCACGCCGATACGGTCGGTCAGGCGTGCCTCGATGTTCATGTGCACGTCTTCGAGGTCGATGCGCCAGTCGAACTGGCCGGCCTCGATTTCACCCTGGATGGTCTTCAGGCCATCAGCGATGCTGTCGCGCTCGGCATCGGTCAGCACACCGACCTTGGCCAGCATGGTGGCGTGGGCGATCGAGCCCATGATGTCGTGGCGATACAGGCGCTGGTCGAAAGTGACGGAGGCGGTGAAGCGGGCGACGAAGGCGTCGACGGGTTCACTGAAGCGGCCGCCCCAGGACTGATTGGTCTTGTCAGTGCTCATGAATTCGCTCGTATCGGCTGAAGAAGAATGGCGTTGAAAGCTGGCGCGGATAATAACAGGGTTGCCAATCCTGTCGCTGACACTGGTCGACTGGTTTTTGCAGCGTGCGCCATGCCCAGGGCGGCGTCTCAACATTTTGCACAATGATATTTTCCATTTGAGCAATATCGTTCCGGCAACCGTCTACAGTTGGTCAGTAGGAACAGTGCACTTCTCGGTGCAGCCGCTGACTATAAGAAGAGGGGGTGTTCATATTGCGTATCAGCAAACCCTGTGGCGATGTGTCGCCAAAGCGGGCCTGGGCCGCTAATCGCCCGGCAGATGAAAATTTAGCTGCCCGACCAGCGGCACTTTTTGACGCTCGCGCTAGTCTTAGCGTGGATCGCGGTGACGGACGTCACTTCACCTGTCTACGCTATCCTTGTGCGAGACTCACGCAGGAATCCAGCGCAATATGAATGTCCTGATCGTTGATGACGACCCCCTTGCCCGCGAGCGCCTGAGCCGAATGGTTGGCGAACTCGAGGGATACAGTGTCCTGGAGCCCAGCGCCACGAACGGCGAAGAAGCGTTGGCACTGATCGACAGCCACAAGCCGGATATCGTGCTGCTCGATATCCGCATGCCAGGCCTCGATGGCCTGCAAGTGGCCGCGCGATTGTGCGAACGCGAAACCCCGCCCGCCGTGGTGTTTTGCACCGGGCCCGATGAATTTGCCGTGGAAGCCTTACAGGCCAGCGCCGTAGGCTATCTGGTGAAACCTGTGAGAACTGAACATTTACATGACGCGTTAAAAAAGGCCGAACGCCCCAATCGTGTTCAACTCTCGGCCCTGACACGGCCGGCCGCCGAAAGTGGCAGTGGCCCACGCAGCCATATCAGCGCCCGCACCCGCAAAGGGATCGAGCTGATTCCGCTGGATCAAGTGGTCTACTTCATTGCCGATCACAAATACGTGACCTTGCGCCACGAAGCCGGCGAAGTGTTGCTCGATGAACCGCTCAAGGCCCTTGAAGACGAATTCGGTGACCGTTTCGTGCGCATCCACCGCAACGCACTGGTCGCTCGCGAGCGCATCGAACGCTTGCAACGAACGCCTCTGGGGCATTTTCAGCTGTTCCTCAAAGGCTTGAACGGCGATGCATTGATCGTCAGTCGGCGCCATGTGGCCGGCGTACGGAAGATGATGCAACAGCTTTAATTCGCTGGGCGCAGACGAATTTCACACCCGATTGCCGGACATCCGGGGCCAGGGAGGCCGAGTAGTTTCTGATACAAGTCAAAGTGGATTTGGCTGAGCTGTTATTATCCGCCGTATCTATTCAGTACGGATTTATCCATGTCCTCTCGCCAAATCCGCATCGCCACCCGCAAAAGTGCTCTCGCCCTGTGGCAGGCCGAATACGTCAAAGCCCGCCTGGAGGAGGCCCACCCGGGTCTGCTCGTGACCTTGGTGCCCATGGTCAGTCGCGGCGACAAGCTGCTCGACTCGCCGCTGTCGAAAATCGGCGGCAAGGGCCTGTTCGTCAAGGAACTGGAAACCGCGCTGCTGGAAAACGAAGCCGACATCGCCGTGCACTCCATGAAAGACGTGCCGATGGACTTCCCCGAAGGCCTCGGTCTGTTCTGCATCTGCGAGCGCGAAGACCCGCGCGACGCATTTGTCTCCAATACCTACGCCAGCCTCGATGAGTTGCCGCAAGGCAGCATCGTCGGCACGTCGAGCCTGCGCCGTCAGGCCCAGTTGCTGACCCGTCGCCCGGACCTGGAAATCCGCTTCCTGCGCGGTAATGTGAACACGCGCCTGGCCAAGCTCGATGCCGGTGAATACGACGCCATTATTCTCGCCGCGGCCGGTTTGATCCGACTGGGTTTTGAAGATCGCATCACCTCGGCCATCAGCGTCGACGACAGCCTGCCGGCCGGTGGCCAAGGCGCGGTGGGGATCGAGTGCCGGACTGCCGACAGCGAAATTCACGCCCTGCTGGCGCCGCTGCACCATCTGGACACCGCCACTCGCGTGACCGCCGAACGTGCCCTCAACAAACATCTGAATGGCGGTTGCCAGGTGCCGATCGCCTGCTACGCCGTGCTGGAGGGCGAGCAGGTCTGGTTGCGTGGCCTGGTGGGCGATCCGAGCGGCGGTCTGTTGCTCAGTGCCCAGGCTCGCGCGCCGCGTGGCGATGCCGAAGCTTTGGGTGTGCAAGTGGCCGAAGACCTTTTGAGCCAGGGCGCCGCCGACATCCTCAAAGCGGTTTACGGCGAGGCAGGTCACGAGTGACAGGCTGGCGCCTACTGCTGACGCGTCCCGCGGATGAGTCGGCGGCGCTGGGCGATCTGTTGGCCGGGCAGGGGATTTTCAGCAGCAGCCTGCCGCTTTTGGACATCGTGCCGATCCCGGCCTCTGACACAATGCGCGATGTGATCCGGGCGCTGGATCGCTACTGCGCGGTGATCGTGGTCAGCAAACCCGCTGCGCGAATCGGTGTCGACCTGATCGAGCAGTTTGGCGCGCAAGCACCGTTAGTGAAGTGGTTCAGTGTCGGCGCGGCGACGGCGCAGATCCTTGAGGATCACGGCCTGGACGTGAGCTTCCCCGAGGGCGGCGATGACAGCGAAGCCTTGCTCGAACTCGCAGCGTTGCTCGAGGCTATCGCGTGCCCTGATCCGCGGGTATTGATCCTGCGCGGCGAGGGCGGGCGCGAACTGCTGGCCGAGCGCTTGCGCGAGCGAGGTGCTAGTGTCGAGTATCTGGAACTGTATCGTCGCGAGCTGCCGCAATACCCGCCGGCAGCGCTGCCGGACCTGATTGAAGCGGAACACCTGAACGCACTGGTGGTCAGCAGTGGACAGGGTTTTGGGCACCTGCATCAACTGGCTGGCGATGCCTGGCCGCAGTTGGCGCGGTTGCCGTTGTTTGTACCAAGCCCCAGGGTCGCCGAGCTGGCACAAGCTGCCGGTGCCCTGACAGTTGTGGATTGTCGTGGCGCGAGTGCCGCGGCTTTGCTGACGGCGTTACGGGAGTATCCCGAACCCGTTCTCTAATGCAAAGGATGGATACGTGAGCGAAACAGCCTTGCCTAAAGATGACTCGCGGCCTGTGCTTGATGCACCGGTTGATGCTCCTGTTAATGAAATGCCGCCTCCCCCTGCTGCACAGCCTGGGCGAGGCAATGGGCTGGCAATCGTCGCGCTGCTGCTGGGCGCCGCCGGTGTTGCGGTAGGTGGTTGGGGAGTCTGGCAGGTGCGTCACCTGCAAACGAGCAACCAGCAGCAGTTGAGCCAGGTTCAGGCGTTGAGCGATGAGGCGCAAAGCCTGAAGCTCAATGAACAGCGCCTGAGCGCGCGTCTTGAGCAACTGCCCGGCGCCGATGTGCTGGAAGAGCGCAGCCGTCTGGTGATCCAGTTGCAGGGTGATCAGCAGCGACTCAATCAACGTCTGGAAACCGTCCTCGGCGCCAGCCGCAAGGACTGGCGTCTGGCTGAAGCCGAGCACCTGTTGCGTCTGGCCAGCCTGCGTCTTTCGGCGTTGCAGGACATCAGCAGCGCCCAGGCCCTGGTGCAGGGCGCCGATGAAATTCTCCGCGAACAGAATGACCCCGGTTCCTTCGCCGCCCGCGAGCAAGTGGCCAAGACGCTGGTGGCCTTGCGCAGCACCGAGCAGCCGGATCGCACCGGTTTGTTCCTGCGCCTGGGTGCGCTGCGCGATCAAGTCATCAGCCTCACCGAGCTGGCACCCGAGTACAAGGATCGCGGCGAATCGCTGCTGGGCCTGACCGCCGATGGCGATGGCGCCAGCCGCTGGGCGCAATGGTGGGATCAGATCTCGCGCTACATCCGCATCGATTTCAACGCCGACAAAAATGTACGCCCACTCTTGGCCGGGCAGAGCCTGAGCCAGGTGCGCCTGGCGCTGAGCCTGGCACTGGAGCAGGCGCAATGGGCCGCGCTCAACGGTCAGGCCGCGGTTTACAGCCAGGCGCTGGATGAGGCGCGGGATGTGCTCAAGGGCAACTTCAACCCGGACAACCCGCAGAGCAAAGTGATGCTTGAACAGGTGGCGGAGCTGAGCAAGCAACCGGTCACTGTGGTCACCCCGGACCTGACCGGCACGCTGAGCGCGGTTCAGGGTTATCTGGAGCGACGTAACGTCAATGCCGAAGACTCGATCAAACCGCTGGCCAAACCTGCCACCCAGGAGGCCACGCCATGAAACGCCTCTATGTGATCGTGTTCCTGGTCATTGCCGCCGCCGCTGCGTTGGGGCTGGCGATCGCCGAGCATTCCGGTTACGTGCTGATCGCCTACAAGAGCTTCCGCTTCGAATCGAGCCTGTGGGCAACCCTGGCGCTGCTGGCGGTTCTCTGGCTGGTGTTCTGGGGCATCAAGGCGTTGATCGAACTGGTGACGACCTCCGGTGGCGTGGTCAATCCCTGGTCGCGGCGTAATCGCAGTCGCCGGGTTCAGGTAGCGATCGAACATGGTCAACTGGACCTGGCCGAAGGTCGCTGGGCCAGCGCGCAGCGTCATTTGCATCGAGCTGCGGAAGCCGAGCGGCAACCGTTGCTGTACTACCTCGGTGCAGCGCGTGCGGCGAACGAACAAGGACATTACGAGGAGAGCGACAACCTGCTGGAGCGCGCGCTTGAGCGTCAGCCTCAGGCGGAATTGGCAATTGCCTTGAACCACGCACAATTGCAGACCGATCGCGGCGATACCGACGGCGCCCTGTCGACCCTGCAAGCGATGCACGAGCGTCACCCTCATAACGCCCAGACCCTGCGCCAGTTGCAACGCCTGCATCAGCAGCGGGGCGACTGGTCGGCAGTCATTCGCCTGCTGCCGGAACTGCGCAAGGACAAAGTTCTGCCACCCGCGGAACTGGCCGAACTGGAGCGCCGCGCCTGGGGCAAGAATCTGTCCTTGGCGGCGCATCAGGAAGAGGACGGCACCGTCGGCTTGCAATCGCTCAATCGCGCCTGGCAGCAACTGACGTCGGCTCAGCGTCAGGAGCCTCAGTTGGTGCTCGCCTATGCCGAACAGCTGCGGCAACTGGGTGCGCAGGTCGAGGCCGAAGAAGTCTTGCGCACAGCCCTCAAGCGCAACTACGACAGTCACCTGGCGCGCCTCTACGGATTGGTTCGCGGCAGTGATCCGACTCGTCAGCTTCAGCTTGCCGAAGGTTGGCTCAAGGATCATCCCGCCGATCCGAGCCTGTTGCTGACTTTGGGGCGTCTGTGTCTGCAATCCAGCCTGTGGGGCAAGGCCCGGGACTATCTGGAAAGCAGTCTGCGCGCACAACGCAACCCTGAAGCCTGCGCCGAACTCGCGCGGCTGCTCGCGCAAATGGGTGATACCGAGCGTAGCAACCAACTGTTCCAGGAAGGCCTGGGCCTGCTGGATGAGCGCTTGTTGTCGGCGCCGCTGCCGGTGCCGGTTCACGCTTGATAGCTATTCAAAGGCATTGCATGGAAGGCAGTTCAGAGCGGTGAAATTCGCTCTGTTTTTGTCTTCCTATTGCCTCTTAAGCAAAGTCCTACAAAGGACTACATCTGATCCTGTAGCTCCTGTCGGGATTTCCCTACATTCCCGCTGAAGTGTCGCTGGCGACCCGCCTTGAAAGGCTGGCGCGCTTTCCTCTACCGTAGCCGTCGGTCCTTAATTGTTACGGAAAAGCCATGTCGTTGGCCTGCTCACGCTCCTTGTTCTTCACGGTTTTCGTTACGGGCGCCCTGGTGCTGGGCGCGTCTTACTATCTGGAATATGCCGTCGGCCTCACGCCCTGTGGCTTGTGTCTGTTGCAACGGGTTTGCCTGGCGTTGCTGACCGGTGTCAGCCTGATGGCTGCCGTGCAGGGGCCTGGTCAACTCGGTGCCTTCCTGTATTGGTTGTTGGGTCTGCTCTGCAGCCTGGCAGGTACGGCCACGGCGTGGCGGCAGGTGTTGTTGCAAAGTGACCCGGTGCATCAGCTGTCGGCCTGCGCGCCGAATCTGACAGAGCCGTTCGCCAACGCGCCGTGGACGTGTGTCATGCAGCAGATGTTCAAAGGCACGGTCGACTGTGTGCAGATCACCTGGACGCTGTTCGACTTGAGCATTCCGGAGTGGAGTCTGCTGTTCTTCGTCGCGATGATGATTCTGTGTGTTTACCAGCTGCTGCGCCTTGTCTGGACCGCTTTGCAACGACCGCTCAGCGGCGAGTCGTCGCACCGGGCCTTTGTGCGTGATTAAACACTTGTATGAACTTTATCGCGTGCGTACCTTGAAGCCACAGTCGCGCGGGCATAATCTGGCCCGCACGTGTCATTGGAATTCTGTTGCTCGATGACGCTCTGTCCGACCGCCCATTACAAGAGGCGAGCGGGCATAGAGCAGCTGACCCACAAGGGAAGAGAGATCACCATGCTCGAAAGTTGTCAGAATGCTCAGGAACGCTGGGGTGGAGTGCACCTTCTGATCGATCGCTGGTTGCAGGAACGCAAAGAGCTGATCGATGCATACGACAAGCTCGGCGCCACACCTGAAACGCTGGGCGAGAACCGAAAGCCTTTGCAGGAATTCTGCGGCGTGCTGGTCGATTACGTCTCTGCCGGGCACTTCGAGATCTATGAGCAGCTGACGGGGGAGGCCAAGGCCTTCAACGACAAGCGAGGCCTGGAACTCGCCGAGACCATCTACCCGCGCATCGACGTCATCACCGAGAAGCTTCTCGCGTTCAACGACCTGTGCGATGAAGGAAAGTGTGTCGCAGAGAAGTTCAAGGAACTCGGCGGCCTGTTGCATGAACGCTTCGAACTGGAAGATTGCCTGATCGAAGTGCTGCACACCGCTCACAAGGAAACCGATTCGGTCCAGGCCTGAAGCGCTTTCCCGCAAGCCCCCGAAACGGCGTGCCAAGGCACGCCGTTTTTCATTTGCGCTGTCAGCTGGTAGCGCCGCGTAATTCGACTTCAAATACCAATGGGGTGAACGGCGCGATCAGGTCGCCGGCGCCATCTGCGCCATAGGCTTGTGCCGATGGAATCACCAGACGCCATTTCGCGCCGACCGGCATGTTCTGCAATGCGCTGCGCCAGCCGCTGATCACGCTGTCGAGACTGAACCATTGTGGCTGGCTGTTCTGGTCGAACACGGTGCCGTCGGGAAGGCGTCCGATGTACAGCACCTGCACTTTTCCGTTCGGTCCGGCCTTGGCGCCAGTACCGGGCGCCAACTCGGTCAGCAGAATTCCATCAGCCAGTTCACGAACGCCGGGCTTGGCTTTTTCCTCGGTGAGAAAACGTTGCTCGTTTTCCAGCGCCCGCTCGCTTTGTGGTGCGGGTGTCTGCATGGCGACCCGGGCTTCGTGCTCTGTGAGAATCTGCTCGATCTGCTCGTCTTTCAACGCCAGTGGCTTGCCTTGATAGGCTTGCTGCAAACCTTCGACCAGCGCCTTGAGTTGCAGGTCGGGAACCTCCTGGCGCAGGCGTTCACCCAGGCTCGCACCCAGGCTGTAAGCGAGATCGTGGGCGTCATTTTCCTGGGTTTTTTCGGCGGCCTGAGCAGCCGAAAAAATTACGCACAGCGATAAAAAAAGGTAGCGCGACATGGGCACTCTCCAGCCTGAGATGCGGGCGATTATGCCAGTGTGAATGCCCACAAAGGTGAACTGCTTTTTGCGTCGACGAAGAAGATTTTCGTTCGTTTGCAACGCACCGCTTTCGATAGTGTCAACATGCCCTAGCGGCGGTTGCAGCAGAGGTCTAGTATGAGCCGCAACTCACTTCAGCCAGGAGGTAAACCATGTCGGCCACCAAGAAGCCAGTAAACACTCCGTTGCACCTGCTCCAACAACTCTCGAGCAGCCTGCTCGAGCATCTGGAAACCGCTTGTTCCGAAGCCTTGGCTGATGCTGAAAAACTGCTCGCCAAGCTGGAAAAGCAGCGCGGAAAAGCGCAGGAGAAATTGCACAAATCCCGCACCAAATTGCAGGACGCTGCAGCGGCCGGCAAGGCCAAGGCACAAGCCAAAGCCAAGGACGGAGTGAAAGAACTTGAGGACCTGCTCGATGCTCTCAAAGAGCGTCAGTCGGACACTCGCGGCTACATCCTGCAACTCAAGCGCGACGCTCAAGAAAGCCTGAAACTGGCCCAGGGTGTCGGTCGTGTACAAGAGGCTGTCGGCAAGGCGCTGTCCCTGCGTGCGGCCAAGCCTGCTGCGGCTCCTGTGAAGAAAGCCGCTGCCAAACCGGCTGCTGCAAAAGCACCGGCCAAGCCTGCCGCCAAACCGGTTGCCAAGGCACCGGTGAAAGCCGCAGCCAAGTCTGCTGCCAAACCTGCAGCGAAAAAACCAGCTGCGGCCAGCGCTGCAAAACCAGCGGCTAGAACTGCCGCTGCGAAGCCTGCTGCTGCCAAACCGACTGCTGCAAAAACAGCGGCTGCCAAACCTGCCACGGCGAAAACCGCTGCAGCAAAACCAGCGGCAAAACCGGCTGTAAAAACTGCTGCCAAACCAGCGGCAAAACCTGCCGTAAAAGCCGCTGCAAAACCTGCTGCTAAAACCGCTGCGGCGAAGCCTGCTGCCAAGCCGGCCGCCAAACCTGTTGCAGCCAAAACCGCAGCCAAGTCGGCGGCAAAAACCGCAGCCAAACCAGCAGCCAAACCTGCTGCGAAAGCAGCGGCTAAACCAGCTGCCAAACCGGCCGCTAAAACCGCTGCCGCGAAACCTGCCACTGCCGCCAAACCGGCAACTGCCAGCGCCGCGAAACCTGCCGCATCCAAACCCGCTGCCAAGCCAGCCGCTGCCAAGCCTGCTGCAAAACCCGCGGCCAAACCTGCTGCTAAACCAGCAGCCAAACCGGCAGTGAAAAAACCGGTTGTTGCCAAGCCAGCGACTGCCCCTGTTGCCAAGCCGGCTACCCCGGCTCCAGCTGCGGCACCTGCTTCGACAGCCTCCACCTCGACAGCTTCGCCAGCACCAACGCCGGCCGCTGTTCCGAGCGCAGCAATCTCCACCCCAACCAGCGCTTCCTAAGTGCCGGTTACCGCGACGCGCAGCTGATGCAGCGCGTCGCGGTCGAGGTGGGCGGCGTCCGCCGCCACACCTTCCAGCCAGGCCGATAGATCGGTCTTCTCTTCTTGCGGCCAGTTCTGCGCCGATCGTCCCAGTCGCTGTAACAGATGCCGCTCGGCTTCCAGCTCCAACGACTTCACTTGCTCACGCAATCTGCTCAGCTCGGCGTCCTTCGTGGAGGCGTCTTTCCATTGCATGCGCAATGCCCGCAACGGTCGCACGACATCAGCGTCCCAGGACGTGGTTTCACTGCGAAGTTGCTGCAAGCGTTGTTCGTTGCAGGCGATGCCTCGTTGGCCAAGCCATGCCGCGCACAGCAACAGACACACATTGACCCCCGTCGACTGTAATTGCAGGCAAGCCTGCTCGACGCCCGGTTTGGCGTAAGTGCTGAGGGAAAAGCTCCACAGGTCAGAGGACATAGTGCTACTCGCGCCAGTTGCGAGCGAAGCTGGTAGACTCCGCCGCCATTATGATTCGACTTCAGAACCTGACTTTACAGCGTGGCCCGCAACGTCTGCTAGAAGACGCCGAGTTGACGCTGCACGCCGGCCAGAAAGCCGGCCTCATCGGTGCCAACGGCGCCGGCAAATCGAGCCTGTTCGCCTTGCTTCGGGGTGAGTTGCACCCGGACTCGGGCGATTGCTTCCTGCCGGCCGACTGGCGTATCGCCCACATGCGCCAGGAGGTCGACACGCTCGAACGCCTGGCGGTCGACTACGTGCTCGATGGCGACCTGCGCCTGCGCCAGGTGCAACACGACCTGGCGGCAGCCGAAGCGGCCCATGATGGTGTCGCTCAGGCCCGCCTGCACTCCGAACTCGACAGCGCCGACGGTTACACCGCCGACGCCCGGGCGCGCAAGTTGCTGGCCGGTCTGGGCTTCACCAATGAGCAGATGGATCGTCAGGTCGGAGATTTCTCCGGTGGCTGGCGGATGCGTCTGAACCTGGCGCAGGCGTTGATGTGTCCTTCGGACCTGTTGCTGCTCGACGAACCGACCAACCACTTGGACCTCGACGCCATCATCTGGCTCGAAGAGTGGCTCAAAAGCTATCCCGGCACCTTGATGCTGATTTCCCACGACCGGGATTTCCTCGATGCCGTGGTCGATCATGTCGCGCACGTTGATCAGCGCAAAATCACTCTTTATCGCGGTGGCTACAGCGCCTTCGAGCGTGCCCGTGCCGAACGTCTGGCCCAGCAACAGCAGGCTTACGAGAAGCAGCAAGTGCAACGTGCGCACATGGAAAGCTACATCGCCCGCTTCAAGGCCCAGGCCACCAAGGCCCGGCAGGCCCAGAGCCGGATCAAGGCACTGGAGCGGATGGAAGAGCTGACCGCGGCCCACGTCGATTCGCCGTTCGACTTCGTTTTCCGCGAATCGCAGAAAATCTCCAGTCCGCTGATCGACCTGTCCGATGCCCGTCTGGGTTACGGCGACAAAGCCGTACTGGAGAAGGTCAAGCTGCAACTGACCCCGGGTGCGCGGATCGGCTTGCTTGGCCCGAATGGCGCCGGTAAATCGACCCTGATCAAAAACCTTGCTGGCGAACTGTCGCCGCTGGCCGGCCGGTTGACCCGTGGCGAGAACACCGTCGTCGGTTACTTCGCCCAACATCAGCTCGACTCGCTGGATTCCAAGGCGAGCCCGCTGCTGCACTTGCAACGCCTGGCACCGACCGAGCGCGAGCAGACCTTGCGCGACTTCCTCGGTGGTTTCGACTTCCGTGGCGCGCGGATCGACGAGCCGGTGCTGAATTTCTCCGGTGGCGAGAAAGCACGTCTGGCCCTGGCGTTGATCGCCTGGGATCGTCCGAACCTGCTTCTGCTCGACGAACCGACCAACCACCTGGACCTGGAAATGCGTCTGGCGCTGACCATGGCCCTGCAGGAATTCAGTGGTGCGGTATTGGTGGTCTCCCACGACCGTCACCTGCTCAAAAGCACCACCGACAATTTCTATCTGGTGGCGGACGGCAAAGTCGAGGAATTCGACGGCGATCTGGAGGACTACACCCGCTGGTTGGTGGAGTATCGCCAGCGCAATGCGCCGGTCAGCAACACGCCGGTCAACCCGGACAAGACTGACAAGAAAGCCCAGCGTCAGGCCGCTGCTGCATTGCGTCAGCAACTGGCGCCGCACAAGCGCGAAGCTGACAAGCTTGAAGCCGAACTCGGCAAGCTCCACGAAAAACTGGCGAAGATCGATACCAGCCTCGGCGACAGCGATATCTATGAGCCAGCGCGCAAGAACGACTTGCGTGACCTGTTGGCGGAGCAAGCCAAGCTGAAGGTGCGTGAAGCGGAACTGGAAGAAGCCTGGATGGAAGCGCTGGAACTGCTGGAAAGCATGCAGGCGGAGCTGGAGGCGCTGTCCTGATGGACGCCTTCAAGCTGCCGCTGCCGGCCATGTGGGTCGAGCCGATCTGGCTCGGCGTGCAAATCCTGCTGATTCTGCTGGCCGGCTACATCGCCCAGCGTTTCGTTGCCAAATGCCTGACTCGTCTCGGTGAGCGCTACCCGTTTCCGCCACAGTTGCTGATGCCGCTACGCGGTGGCCTGCGCTGGCTGATCATGGGCAGTGCGCTGATTTTCGTGCTGGAGCGCCTCGGGGTTTCGGCCACGGTGCTGTGGACTGCGTTGTCGGGGTTTGTCGCGGTCGCGGCGGTGGCGTTTTTCGCCATGTGGAGCGTGCTCTCCAATCTGCTGTGCGCGATCCTGATTTTCACCGTCGGCCCGTTCCGTCTCGGCGATGTGGTCGAGTTGGTGGACACCACCGACAAGCCCGGCGTCAAAGGTCGGGTGGTAGCGATCAATCTGCTTTACACCACATTGATCGAGGCTGAAGAGCTGGGCACCGGCAGCGCCATGGTGCAAGTGCCCAATAGCCTGTTCTTCCAGCGTTCGGTTCGGCGCTGGCGCGGGACGGATGTTTTCCCGTCGAGCGGTTTTGAGAAGTAGGCCAACTAAAGGTCAAAAACCTAAAGATCGCAGCCTTCGGCAGCTCCTACAGGGAAACGCGTTCCAATGTAGGAGCTGCCGAAGGCTGCGATCTTTTGCTTTTGACCTGCAAAAAATCAGTAGTCATCGCCCCAAAGCCGCATTAGCTTAGACGTCTGTTACGAGTCCGAGTCGAGGTGTGCAATGGAGCTTCAAACATGGCTGGCGTTTTTTGCCGCCTGCTGGGTGATCAGCCTGTCTCCCGGTGCCGGCGCCATTGCGTCGATGTCCAGTGGTCTGCAATACGGGTTCTGGCGCGGTTACTGGAACGCCCTGGGCCTGCAATTGGGCCTTGCGGTGCAGATCGCCATTGTCGGCGCCGGTGTGGGCGCGATTCTTACAGCTTCGGCCTCTGCCTTCTACGCGATCAAATGGTTCGGTGTGGCGTACCTGGTCTATCTCGCCATCAAGCAATGGCGCGCGCTGCCCAGCGACATGAGCGATGACGCGGCCGTGCGCCAGATCGGCAAGCCGATGGCCCTGGTGTTCCGTGGTTTCCTGGTGAACATCAGCAACCCCAAGGCACTGGTGTTCATGCTCGCGGTGTTGCCGCAGTTCATCGATCCGCATGCGCCACTGCTGATCCAGTACGTGATCATCGGTGTGACCATGATCTGCGTCGATCTGATCGTCATGGCCGGGTACACCGGGTTGGCGTCCAAGGTGCTGCGCCTGTTGCGCACGCCCAAACAGCAGAAGCGCATGAACCGCACTTTTGCCGGCTTGTTCATCGGCGCGGCCGCGTTCATGGCAACGTTGCGCAAAGCGGCGGTATAAAAGCGTCAGGCACAAAAAAGGCGACCTTTTCAGGTCGCCTTTTTCATTTCGGGCATCAGCGCAAAATGACCGGTGCGGTATCCGCCGGCAGGTTGTTGCGCAATGGGGCCTGCCCAGGTTGCTCGTAACCGCCGCCGAGCTGTTGGCTCAATTGCGCCGCAACGTCCTCACCGAGCGCCTTGGACACATCGCGCACGACGCGCGGGCGGTTCAGGGAGACCTTGATGTCGCGACCGTTTACCAGCTTGGTGTCCTGACCTTCGCCCATCGCCGTGAAGGCCGAGGTGATTTCGTAGGTACGGGTGTTGATCAGGCTGAAATCCGCCACCAGTGTCAGCCCCAGCACCGCGGAATGACTGTCGGTGTTGGCCAGTTCGGTAACGTCGCGGGTGAAGTCGATGTCCGACACCGTGCCGAACAGCACGTAATCGGCACCTTTGAAGTTGCCAGCCTTGATGCGCTTGATCACATCGTAGATGTCACCCTTGGACGCGGCCGTGTATGGCGTGCCCTGCACCAGCTGGAACATTCCGGTACGAAGGATTTCGCCCTTGATATCGCCGGTGAATTTGCGCAGCTCGGCTTGTTCGATGTAGCTGGTGGTGGCCTCGATCTCGTTGTAGTTCGACGACCCGCTGGCACCGTAGTAACTATGGTTGTAGTTGTTCTGGGCCGAGACGATGTGGATGTACTGTTCCACCCGCTCTTGATACGCCAGATCCGTGACCGCGACCTTCGGGGCTGCCTGCACGCCGAACGCACAGGCCAGGGCCATCAAGCCAATCCATGCACGCATTGATTAGCGCTCCGTGGTCTTGCGGATCTCTTTTTCGTCCATCCACTCGGCCAGACCGCTTTCAACGTCGATCAGTTGCAGGCTGAATTTGTAGAAGACGTCCTTGTAGTCGCTGCTGCGCTTGACGATCGAGCTGATCGAACCTTCAAGGCGATACTTGGCAGCGACCATGTTGCCGGTCTTGGCTACGGTGCTCTTCTTGTACAGGCCGCTCTGGTTTTGCAGCTTCAGCTGGTCAACCTGGCTCTGCATCTGGGTGTTGTCGCTGGCGAAGCGGGCGGTGCCGGTCTTCATCAGTTGAGTCTTGATGCTGGTGGTGATTTCGCGGGTGTCGATGTACTCGCTGGTCTTGTTCTTCACGTCATAGACCTGCACCACCGGGCGGCCCTGCAGAATGCCGGACTGGGCCAGGGAACGGGTCATGGTTTCGGCGATCATTTGCAGATCGGTCGAACCGAATTCGTTGGTCACGGTTTCAACCGCTTTGGTGTCGCCGTAGCTGATGTTCTTGCTGCCCAGGGTTGGCGAGGTATTGGCGCAACCACTGGCGAGCAGGGCGATGACAGCGATGAAAGAAAAGCGTGCAAACATGGGAGTGCTCTCTAAAACGGGAATAGGGTGTCGTGCTTAAGGCGTCTTGATTTCCAGACGGAAATCCACGGCTTTGGCAGTCGGTGCGATGGCCTGAATGAAACTGGTCTGTTCGCCGTACATCAACTGGCTCTTCCAGGTTTCCTCTTCGGCAATCGGAAAGCCTTCAGGGCCGAGCCAGGCGAAGCGGTAGTAGAAGGTCTTGTTGTTGTAGCTGGTGTTGCTCAGCTGCGTATTGACCGTCATGAAGCCGTTTTCCCGGGCCACGCGCATGGCACCGACCACGATGTTCTTCAGTTTGCCTTGGGCCACGACTTTGCTGGCGGCACTGCCCGGCTCCGGTGGTGGCGGGGTGGCGCAGCCGGCCAGCAGGGCCAGACCGAGGACAGCGATGAATTTGAAGCGCATGCAAAGACTCCGTTCTTAAGGTTTGGCGAGGCTGGCCACGGCGGTCGGGCTGGCGCTCGGGGTCACATGGGCGGCGACGCCGCTGGCGAACACCTGGTTGCCCACGGCACGCAGGCTGATCACCTGATAACGCTGATCGACCGTGACTTTCACCGTCGAGCCACCCACCACGTTCGGTAGTGTGACTTGGTGTTCGCCCTTTTTCAGACGCAGACGCACCACTTGGGTGTTGTCGGGCAGCGTGCGCCACGTACGGGTATCGGCGCCTTCGAGCACAGCTGAAGTGATGCCGACCGCCAGACCCGCCAGCGGGTTGGTTTCGTTGATCTTCTTCTGCGCCACGCCACGGGTCACCGCGCGAACGGTAGTGCGCACGATGATGCCCGGCATATCGTCTCGCAGGGCGCGTTGGGACATGGCCGTGGTGCTGTTGAGTTGCGTCAGGTAGAGCTGCTGACCGTCCACGCCGATCTGGGCAAACGTGGCGGTGGAGGTGTCAGGCTTGATGACCGGGAACGACAATGGGGTGATCACCACGCTACCGCTGATCGGCAGCGGCAGCGGAATGCGGATCGAATCCCGGGCCGGCGCCAGACCGCTTTGCACGACGATCAGGATATCGCTGTCTTCATCCTTGGTGCCTTTCTTGTCGAGGTCCTTCAACGCCTGCTCCAGCAGTGGAGTGTTCGGGCGTAGTTCGGCGGCTTTGCGATAACCCGGCGCGGCCAGGTCTTTTTCACCCAGGGCTTCATAGACGAAACCGGCCAGATAATGGCTGAACGCGCTCTGGTAGCTGTTTTTCAGGCCGACCACTTCCGGCGCATCGAGGCTGGCGACCGGGTAACCCTGCAAGTCCTTGTACTGAGTGGTGATGCCTTCTTTCTCGGCTTCCTCTTCACTCTTGAGGTATTCCTTGTCCCGCAGATCGGCGATCACGGCTTCGCGTTCATGGGTTTTCTTGATCGCGGTACGCGCGCCGTCGAAGTCGTTCAGCGCCAGAAGGTTGAGGGCCATCTGCGTGGTCAACATCACTTTTTCGTAGTCGTAGCCTTCGTAGCGACGAACCTTGTCGTTCACCAGGAAACTGCCGAACTGGGCCAGATACTTGGCCGAATCAATCTTGACCGAGTCCTCCCACTTGCCCACCACCTGATCGGCGCTGGTCCAGGCATTCTGGCTACCCGACAGGTCACCCTTGGCGCGCAGCAGCTCGCCTTTCTCGAAGTAATAGAGCAGATCCTTGTCTTCGCCGGTGTTGTTCTTTTCCAGCAGGGTCAGGGCGGCGTCGACATTGCCGGTGGCCAATTGCTGGTTGGTCTGTGCGAGTTCGGAATCGTAGTTACGGAAGGCGGAACAGCCGGAGAGCAGCGTGACAGCGCTGAGCGCGATCGCGGTAAGGGCGCGGGATGCCATGGCGGGTACTTCTTCCCTGAGTTTTTGCAGCCACGCGTGCTGGTCGGGCTGATGGGACCCACTGACGAGGATGTTGGCGTCCTGCCAGTTCCTCAAACATGAGGAGCTTTAATGCCGTCTCGCGGTCGCGAGGGCGCGGCATTATAAACATGGATAGTGGCAATGCAGTGGCTTTTTGCTTTTATTTTATCGTCTTGTGCCACCACTCATTCCCGACCGGACACACGGCTTTCAGGGGAAAGGGCTGGCTGAAAGGCAATGCCGTTGACGTAAATCCGATCACCCAAAGCCCGTAGACCGATGACCTGATGGTTCTGATCGATGCGGACTTTTAGCGGCGCAGCGCCGGGGGCATTTGGCAGGCTGAGCAGATGGTCGCCTTTTTTCAGGCGCAGTCGTGCCACCAGCGTGAGATTCGGCAAAGTACGCCAGGTTCGGGTGTCTGCGTGTTCGAAGCCGTCATAGTGAGTGACATACGACGCTTTGCTCGGGTCGCGTCGATTGTCAGTGCCCTGCACAGACGCGGCCAGATAGGCGCGATAGGCCGTGCGCTGAATGATGCCTGGCATGTCGTCGCGCAACGTGCGCAGCGACATATCGGTGATGCTGTTCACGGGGATCAGCTTCTGTTTGCGGCCATCGATGCTCATCTGGGTGAAGGCCGAGGTTGAGGTGTCGGGCACCATGACCGGAAAAGAAACGTTGGCAACAATGACCTGATTGTCCTCCAGGCGCACCGGGTACGGGACGCGAACCGAACTGCGCGCTGGCGCCAGTCCACTTTGGACGATGATCAGGACATCGCTTTCATCAGCCTTGGCTCGGGGCTTGTCGAGATCGCGCAATGCCTGTTCGAAGAAAGGCAGGTCGGGTCGCAGTTCAATGGCATGGCGATAACCCGGGGCGGCGAGATCGCGTTCGCCGAGGGCTTCATAGGTAAACCCGGCCAGATAGTGGCTGAACGCACTTTGGTAGCCGTTTTTCAGGGCGATCACTGCGGGGGCGTCGAGGGTCAGCACCGGATAGCCCTGCAAATCCTTGTAATGCACGCGAACGCCCCGGGCCTTGGCTTCCTCTTCTATCCGCTCGTATTCCTGTTCCCGTTGCCGGGCAATAAGGGCCTCGCGTTCGTGGGTTTTTTTGATGTCGGCCCTGGCGCCGTCGAAGTCATTGACCGCTAACTGGTTGAGCGCCATTTGTGTGGTCAGCATGACTTTTTCGTAGTCGTAGCCATCGTAGCGACGCAGCTTGTCGTTGATGATACTGCCCCAGTGATCACCCATCGCGGACAGGAGTTTCGTCCCGGTGGACTCGACCGTGTCCTGGCGCTGGATCACCATCTGTTCGGCGCTGCGCCAGGCCACCTGACTTTGCGGCAGAGCCCCTGCCGCACTCAGCACAGCGCCCTTTTCGAAATAATAAAGCAGGTCTTTTTCTTCTCCAGGATTGTGCACTTCAAGCAACGAGAGGGCGCCTTGAGGATTACCGGATTTAAGCTGCTCGGTAGTTTGCTCCAGCTCGAGATCGTAGTTGCGGTAGGCAGCACAACCGCTCAGTTGCAGGGCAGTGCAGAGCAGCAGAGAGAAAAAGACGCGTGATCCCATGAGCGATGATTCTTCCTTGAGCATGACCAGCGGATGGTGGCAATTTGAGGTCAAATGTACACGCCGCTGCGCAGGAAATGCCAACAAAGCTTGAGTGAAAGTCATTGGGAGGGAACAATATGTTACTTCGTGTTTCCAATTGAGATTCATTCATGATTGCCCCCTCTCGTTTCCTGGCCTGGCTGCTAGCGCCGGTGTTTGCCTTGTGCAGTTTCAACCTGCTGGCGGACACGGTGGAAGGCGCACCGCAAGCCCTGCATTTACTCGACTACATCGGTGCGGACTACCCGGAAGCGGTGCAGGCAGGCAAGGTCGTCAACGAGTCCGAATATCGCGAGCAACTTGAGTTCGCCCAGGCTTTGCAAGGATTGGTGGCGGCAATGCCGGCCAAACCGGAAAAGGCCGCGCTGGAGCAGGGCATCGGCGCGCTGCGCAACGCGATCGCCGCGCGCCAGGAGGGCGCTGACGTCGCCCGTCAGGCGCGGCAACTCGGCGCGAAACTGGCCGTGGCCTATGAGGTCAGCCAGGCGCCGATCATTACCCCGGACCCGACCCGTGGTGCGCCGCTGTACGCTCAGCACTGTTCGGTGTGCCATGGCGATACTGGTGCGGGCGACGGCCCGGCAGGCGTCGGCCTGACGCCACCACCGGCCAATCTGCGCGATAACGCACGTCTTGATCACCTGAGTCTCTACGCGATCTACAACACCCTCGGCCTCGGGGTTGAAGGCACCGACATGCCGGCCTTCGCCGATCAGCTGGATGATCGTCAGCGTTGGGACCTGGCCACTTACATCGCCAGCTTCAGTGCCGATCCGGCTACCGCCAATGGCGACAAGGTCTACAACATTGCCGATCTGGCCCGTCAGACGCCGTCCGAAGTGCAGGCCGCTGACGGCCCGCAAGCCGCCGCGACGTTCCGCGCGCAACGGGCGCAGCCGCCGCAGGTCAAGCGTGGCCCGGCGCAGTTGCTCGACTACACCGCTGCGACCCTGGACAAGAGCGTCACGGCCTACCGCGCCGGCGATCACGATCAGGCCTATGACCTGTCGGTAGCGGCGTACCTGGAAGGCTTCGAACTGGTCGAAAGCTCCCTGGACAACGTCGACGCCAACGTGCGCAAGGACACCGAAAAGTCGCTGATGGCTTATCGTCAGTCGCTGCAGGACGGCCTGCCGATCGATCAGGTCGAGCAGCGTCTGGAAGCAGCCAAGGCGAAGTTGAAGACGTCTGCCGGTTTGCTGGGCAGCGATGGCTTGAGCTGGTCGCTGAGCTACATCTCCGGCTTGCTGATTCTGCTGCGTGAAGGCCTGGAAGCGATTCTGGTGCTGGCGGCGATCCTCGCTTTCCTGCGCAACACTGGCCAGCAGTCGGCGGTGCGCAGCGTTAACGTCGGTTGGGGGCTGGCGCTGCTGGCCGGTCTGGGAACCTGGGCACTGGCGGCTTATGTGATCGATGTCAGCGGTTCACAGCGTGAATTGCTGGAAGGTGCGACGGCGCTGTTCGCCAGCGTCATGGTGCTGTGGCTCGGCGTGTGGATGCACGACCGTCGTCACGCCGCGGCCTGGCAGGATTACATCAAGAGCAGCCTGGTGGGCGGCGGCGGGCGCTTCGGCTTTGCGATCCTGGCGTTCTTCTCGGTCTATCGCGAACTGTTCGAAGTGATCCTGTTCTACGAAACCCTGTGGTTGCAGGCAGGTCCGGCAGGCCATGACGCGGTGCTGGCCGGTGGTGCCACGGCGCTGGTGCTGTTGGTAGGTCTGGCGTGGGTGATCCTGCGCGGTTCGGCAAAACTGCCGTTGACGCTGTTCTTCAGCATCAACGCCGCGCTGCTCTGCGCATTGTCGGTGGTGTTCGCCGGGCATGGCGTGAAAGCGTTGCAGGAAGCCGGGATCTTTGGCACGCGACCTGTGCCGTTCTTCGAGTTCGACTGGCTGGGGATTCATGCGGATGCGTATTCGCTGACGGCTCAAGCGGTGGCGATCGCTGCGATTGTTGTGTTGTATGGTCGTAGCTGGGTGACTGAGAAGCGTCGGGTGCAGGTTTCCTGATCGAGTAATTCTTTAAAAGATCGCAGCCTTCGGCAGCTCCTACAGGTGTACGTTAACCCCTGTAGGAGCTGCCGAAGGCTGCGATCTTTTGCTTTTAGGAGGAAAAACATGCGCGTGTGGATCGATGCCGACGCCTGCCCCCGGGCGGCCAAGGATCTGGTGGTGAAATTCGCCCTCAAGCGTAGCTTTGAAGTGGTGCTGGTGGCCGGGCAGCCGCAGATAAAGCCGGGGCTGGCGCTGGTCAAGCTGGTCGTGGTGCCGAGCGGCCCGGACGCTGCCGATGACTATCTGGTGGAGCACGCGGTTCCCGGTGAACTGGTCATTTGCAGCGATGTGCCGCTGGCCGACCGTCTGGTGAAGAAGGGCGTTGCTGCGCTGGACCCACGGGGCAAGGAGTTCGATGCGCAGAACATGGGTGATCGGTTGGCGGTGCGCAACCTGTTCACCGATTTGCGCGAGCAAGGGCAGATGAGCGGCGGCCCGGCGCCCTTTGGCGAGCGCGAGAAGCAGGCGTTTGCCAATGCGCTGGACCGGATTTTGACCCGGTTGTCGCGCAAAGCCTGAAAAGATCGCAGCCTTCGGCAGCTCCTACAGGTGTACGGCAATCCCTTGTAGGAGCTGCCGAAGGCTCGGGCCGCGATCGGACGATCTTTTGATCTTGTTTTTTACTCGTCGTTTTCGTGGGTCAGTTCGAGCACGCGGTCGACCAGTTTGTTGATCCCGCCCGCTGCTTCACTGATCGATTGCGCCAGCATGTACGCCGGAGTACTCACCAGTTTGCGTGCCTTGTCTTCAACGATGTCGCTGACGCCGCACTCTTTGTGGGTGGCACCCATCTTGTTCAGCGCTGCCGCCGTTTCGGTATCGTTGCCGATAGTGCAGGTCACGCCAGGACCGTAGATTTTCGCCGCCAGTGCCGGCGAAATGCAGATCAGGCCGACCGGTTTGCCGGCTTCGGCAAATGCTTCGGTCAGGGCCAGGACTTCCGGTTGCACGGTGCAACCGGTGCCTTCGATGGCGAAGTTGGAGAGGTTCTTGGCCGAACCGAAACCGCCAGGAATGATCAGCGCATCGAAATCCTCGGCGTCTGCTTCGCGGATGTCCTTGATCTCGCCGCGAGCGATGCGCGCCGACTCCACCAGCACATTGCGCGACTCGGGCATTTCTTCGCCGGTCAGGTGGTTGATCACGTGCAACTGCGCGATGTTCGGTGCGAAGCACTGCACCTGCGCGCCACGCTGGTCCAGGCGCAGCAGCGTAATGACGCTCTCATAGATCTCGGCGCCGTCGTACACGCCACAACCGGAAAGGATCACTGCAACTTTTTTGCTCATGGGCTTTTCTCCAGATTCATGGCGTTAAATGTCCACTAATTTGTCACTCGTTGCCATAGGGTTAATTCGCGGCTACACATAGCATCTGTCCTCAAGATTCCGATCAGGGCGCGTCATGGACTTCATTCTGTATGCGGTGCCGTTTTTCTTTGTGCTGATTGCCGTCGAATTGTTGGCCGACCGTTGGCGCGGGGTCAGCAACTATCGGGTGGCGGACGCGATCAACAGCATTAGCACCGGCGTGCTCTCGACCACCACGGGCCTGCTGACCAAGGGCGTGGGCCTGCTGACCTACGCGTTTACCCTCAAGCATCTGGCGCTGTTCGAGCTTTCGGCCGACAGCGTGTGGGTCTGGGTGTTTGCCTTCGTCTTTTATGACTTCTGCTACTACTGGCTGCACCGCATGGGCCACGAGCGCAACATCCTCTGGGCGGCGCATTCGGTGCATCACCAGAGCGAGGACTACAACCTCTCCACGGCATTGCGCCAGACCAGTACCGGGTTTCTGTTGAGCTGGATTTTCTACCTGCCCATGGCGGTCGTCGGCGTGCCGTTGCTGGTGTTCGTCAGCGTCGCGGCGCTGAACCTGCTGTACCAGTTCTGGGTGCATACCCGGCACATTCCCAAGCTCGGCTGGTTCGAGTGGTTCTTCGTCACGCCATCCAATCATCGGGCCCACCATGCACAGAACGCTCTCTACATGGATCGCAACTACGGCGGGGTGTTCATTATTTGGGACCGTCTGTTCGGCTCGTTCCAGGAAGAAGACGACAACGAACCGGTGATTTTCGGCGTGACCACGCCGCTGGCGAGCTGGAATCCGATATGGGCGAACGTGCAGTTCTACGCGCAGTTGTCGGCGGATGCGCGACGGACGGAAAGCACCTGGGACAAGCTGCGGATCTGGTTCATGCGTACCGGTTGGCGACCGGCGGACGTGGCGGTGAAATACCCGATGAACAAGCCGGATTTGAGCCAGTTCCGCAAATTCGAAGTGCCGCTGGACGGACGTCAGCAGCTCTACGTGCTGTTGCAGTTCTGCGTCTACATCGCGCTGGGCAGCTATCTGATGAACCTGGAACCGAGCCTGCCAACCGCCGCCCTGGTGTTGGGCTGGAGTGCAGTGGCGCTGGGATTGTTTGTCTTGGGCGTGGCCCTGGAGAATCGCCCGTGGGCGTTGAAGCTGGAGCTGCTGCGGCTGGCGTCGAATGTGCCGCTGGTGTGGCTGGCGCCGCTGGTTGGGCTGTGGCCGGCCAGCGCGGTGGGCTGGATCGGCCTGCTCAGCTACAGCTTGCTCAGCGGGATCGGTCTCTATTGCTGTAGAAACCGCTTCACTCGACTGGCTTAGTTTCGCTGGTCTTGGCCTGCTCGGCTTTCAGGGCTTGCTCGTCGGCATAGATCTGTTTGGCCAGACGGGCGTTCTTGAAGCGCCGGCGCAGCCACAGGCCAAGGCCCAGCAGGAGAAGGGCGCCGAGGACCCATAGCTCGTATTTCTTGATGCTGCCCAGCATGCCTTCCAGCACCGCGCCGAAGTGATAGGCGGCGGCCGCCAGCGCGGTGGCCCAGATCGCCGCGCCAATCCCGTTGAGCAACAGGTAGCGTCCCGGTGGATAGCCCGACAGGCCGATCGCCACCGGCATCACCGTGCGCAGACCGTAGACGAAGCGGAAGCTCAGGACCCAGATGTCCGGGTGCTTGCGGATGTGTTCCAGCGCCCGGTCACCCATCAACTGCCAGCGCGGCTTGCGTGCCAGCAACTTGCGCCCGTGCTTGCGTCCCAGGAAGTACCACAGCTGATCGCCGGCATAACTGCCGAAGAAGGCCACGACCACCACCAGGTTGATGTCCATGTATCCACGGAACGCGAGGAAGCCTGCGAGCACCAGAATGGTTTCGCCTTCGAAAAACGTGCCGAGGAACAAGGCAAAGTAGCCGAAGTCATGCAGAAATTGTTGGAGCATTGTCTGGGTGCTGGCGAAATGAACGCGCAGCCTAACCCTTCGGACACATTCAGGAAAGTGTCCAAATGTGTCTCGACGTGAACATTTCCTACAACGACAATGGAATGCGGCTACACGTCGCAGTGTGCGCACAACTGTCATCTGTTCGTCATAATGGCCGCTTATAACTGTCACGCTCGCCCGTCTGCGCGGGCTCAGGAGTCTGCCGTGAGCTTTACCCCCGCCAACCGTTTGTTTCCTGCAACCCGCCTGCGCCGTAACCGTCGTGACGATTTCTCGCGTCGACTGGTCCGTGAAAACGTGCTGACCGTCGATGACCTGATCCTGCCGGTGTTCGTGCTGGACGGTGAAAACCGTCGTGAAGCGGTGGCCTCGATGCCAGGCGTCGAACGGATGACCATCGACCTGTTGCTTGAAGAAGCGGCCAAATGGGTCGAGTTGGGGATTCCGGCGCTGGCACTGTTCCCGGTGACGCCGTCGGAACTGAAGTCGCTGGACGCCGCCGAAGCCTGGAACCCTGAAGGCATCGCCCAACGCGCCACCCGTGCCTTGCGCGCGCAGTTCCCTGAGCTGGGTGTGATCACCGACGTCGCGCTGGACCCGTTCACCACGCACGGTCAGGACGGCATTCTCGACGAAGAAGGCTATGTGCAGAACGACATCACCGTCGACGCTCTGGTCAGGCAAGCCTTGTCCCATGCCGAAGCCGGCGCTCAGGTGGTGGCCCCGTCGGACATGATGGACGGCCGCATCCAGGCGATCCGCGAAGCCCTCGAAGTGGCCGGTCACGTCAATGTGCGGATCATGGCTTATTCGGCGAAGTACGCCAGCGCCTATTACGGGCCGTTCCGCGATGCGGTCGGTTCGGCGCTGAACCTGGGCAAGGCCAACAAGGCCTCCTATCAGATGGACCCGGCCAACAGCAACGAAGCCCTGCACGAAGTGGCGGCAGACTTGTCAGAAGGCGCAGACATGGTCATGGTCAAGCCAGGCATGCCATATCTGGACATCCTTTGCCGGGTCAAAGAAGAATTCAAAGTGCCGACTTTTGTTTATCAAGTCAGCGGCGAATACGCCATGCACATGGCGGCGATCCAGAATGGCTGGTTGAGCGAAGGGGTTATCCTCGAATCCCTGACCGCCTTTAAACGTGCAGGCGCTGATGGCATCCTGACGTACTTTGCCGTTCGTGCCGCTCAATTGTTACGAGAGCAAAAATAGCCCTCCCAGGAACATGTGATGAATACCGAAGGACTCGCTGAAGTTGCCGTACAAGACGCTCAACCCGTGGTCGAGCAAATCGCCGAAACCCCGCCGGAGCTGGAGCCTGCTCCACCCGCGGTGGTAGCCGAAGCCGCTGCGGCGGCACCGGCGATTGCCATTCCCGGTCTGGATGACAGCAGCCTGTACATCCACCGCGAGCTGTCGCAACTGCAGTTCAACATCCGCGTGCTGGAACAGGCGCTGGACGAGTCCTATCCATTGCTGGAGCGGCTGAAGTTTCTGCTGATCTTCTCCAGCAACCTGGACGAGTTCTTCGAGATTCGCGTCGCCGGCCTGAAGAAGCAGATCACCTTCGCCCGTGAACAGGCGGGCGCCGATGGCCTGCAACCGCATCAGGCGCTGGCACGCATTAGCGAACTGGTACACGGTCACGTTGACCGTCAGTACGCGATCCTCAACGACATTCTGTTGCCGGAACTGGAAAAACATCAGGTCCGCTTCATCCGTCGCCGTAACTGGACGACCAAGCTCAAGACCTGGGTCCGCCGTTATTTCCGCGACGAGATCGCGCCGATCATCACCCCGATCGGCCTCGACCCGACGCACCCGTTCCCGTTGCTGGTGAACAAGAGCCTGAACTTCATTGTCGAGCTCGAAGGCATCGACGCCTTCGGTCGCGATTCGGGTCTGGCGATCATCCCGGCACCGCGCCTGCTGCCGCGCATCATCAAGGTGCCGGAAGAAGTCGGCGGCGCGGGCGACAACTACGTGTTCCTGTCGTCGATGATCCACGCCCACGCCGATGACCTGTTCCAGGGCATGAAAGTGAAGGGCTGCTACCAGTTCCGCCTGACCCGTAACGCCGACCTGGCGCTGGATTCCGAGGACGTCGAAGACTTGGCTCGTGCTCTGCGCGGCGAACTGTTCTCGCGTCGTTACGGTGACGCAGTGCGTCTGGAAGTGGCCGACACTTGCCCGAAACACCTGTCCGACTACCTGCTCAAGCAGTTCAACCTGGGCGAGACGGAGCTGTATCAGGTCAACGGTCCGGTGAACCTGACGCGGCTGTTCAGCATCACCGGTCTGGATAGCCAGCGTGAACTGCAATACCTGCCGTTCACCCCGCAGATCCCGAAACTGCTGCAAAACAGCGAGAACATTTTCAGCGTGATCAGCAAGCAGGACATCCTGCTGCTGCACCCGTTCGAGTCGTTCACCCCGGTGGTCGACCTGCTGCGCCAGGCCGCCAAGGACCCGCATGTGTTGGCGGTGCGCCAGACGCTGTACCGCTCCGGCGCCAACTCGGAAATCGTCGACGCGCTGGTGGATGCGGCCCGTAACGGCAAGGAGGTCACCGCGGTGATCGAATTGCGTGCGCGGTTCGACGAAGAATCCAACCTGCAACTGGCCAGCCGTCTGCAAGCGGCCGGTGCGGTGGTTATCTATGGCGTGGTCGGCTTCAAGACCCACGCCAAGATGATGCTGATCCTGCGTCGCGAGGCCGGCGAAATCGTCCGTTACGCGCACTTGGGCACGGGCAACTACCACGCTGGCAACGCCCGTCTGTACACCGACTACAGCTTGCTGACCTCCGACGACGCCTTGTGCGAAGACGTCGGCAAACTGTTCAGCCAGTTGATCGGCATGGGTAAAACCCTGCGCATGAAGAAACTGCTGCATGCGCCGTTCACCCTGAAAAAGGGCATGCTCGACATGATTGCCCGCGAGACGCAGTTCGCCCTCGACGGCAAACCGGCGCACATCATTGCCAAGTTCAACTCGCTGACCGATCCGAAGATCATCCGCGCGCTGTACAAGGCCAGTCAGTCGGGCGTGCGTATCGACCTCGTCGTGCGCGGCATGTGCTGCCTGCGACCGGGCATCGCCGGGGTTTCGCACAACATCCACGTGCGTTCGATCATCGGGCGTTTCCTGGAACACACCCGGGTCTTCTACTTCCTCAATGGTGGCGACGAGCAGATGTTCCTGTCCAGCGCCGACTGGATGGAGCGCAACCTCGACAAGCGCGTCGAGACTTGCTTCCCGGTTGAGGGCAAGAAGCTGATCATGCGGGTCAAGAAGGAGCTGGAGCTGTATCTCACGGATAACACCCACAGCTGGAGCCTGCAGTCGGATGGCCGTTACATCCGCAACACGCCGACCGGCAACCAGAACCCGCGTAGTGCTCAGGCGACGTTGTTGGAGCGGTTGGGCAGTCCGATTCTGGCTGTGCGTTAACGCTGGCTAGTTGTAAAAAAATGGCGATCCAAAAGGATCGCCATTTTTGTTTGTGTCATCCCCTGTAGGAGCACAGCTTGCTGGCGATGGCGCCTTCGAGATCGCCATCGCCGGCAAGCCGTGCTCCTACAGGATCGAATTCAGCGAACGCTGAGGACGACATCCACCCGCGTCAGCCATTGCGCTTCGATTTCGAAGTCGGCCTGGGTCAGCTGGTTTTCATCCAGCCAGTTTTTCGGGAACACCACTTCCAGGTGATTGCCTTTGGCGTTGAGTTCTACCTGAGGCATTTGCTGGGTGCCGCGGATGTGGTGGAACAGGATCGCAAAGCGCAGCAGCACGCACAGGCGAATCAGCTTGATGCCGTCATCGTCGAAATCGGCGAACTTGTCCTTGGGAATATTGCGGCGGTGGCCACGCACCAGCAGTGCGAGCATCAACTGGTCTTCGCGGGAGAAGCCGGCCAGGTCGGAATGCTCGATCAGGTAAGCGCCGTGCTTGTGATACTGATAGTGAGCGATGTCCAGGCCGACTTCATGGACCTTGGCCGCCCAGCCAAGCAGTTCGCGCCAGACGCCGTCTTTCAGATCCCAATCCTTGGCTACCTGATCGAAGGCATGCAGGGCTTTGCGCTCGACGCGCACGGCCTGTTCCAGATCCACGTGATAACGCTCCATCAGCGAGGTCAGGGTGCGTTCGCGCACGTCTTCGTGGTGATGGCGGCCCAGCAGGTCATACAGCACGCCTTCACGCAGGGCACCTTCGCAGTGATCCATGCGTTGCAGTTCGAGGGAGTCGAAGATCGCTTCGAGAATCGCCAGGCCCGCCGGGAAGATCGCCCGGCGATCAGGCTTGATGCCTTCGAAGTCGATTTTGTCGACATCGCCGAGTTTGATCAGCTTGCGCTTGAGCCAGGCCAGGCCTTCGGCGTTGACTTCGCCACTGCCGTGGCCGCCGGCCTTCAGCGCCAGACCGATGGCGCGGATGGTGCCCGAGGAGCCGATGGCTTCATCCCAGGTCAGGCGGTGCAGGGCGTGTTCGATGCTCATGATCTCCAGCCGCGCTGCGGTGTACGCCTGGGCGTAGCGGGCCGGAGTGATCTTGCCGTCCTTGAAATAACGCTGGGTGTAGCTGACGCAGCCCATTTGCAGGCTCTCGCGCAGCAACGGTTCGAAGCGCTGGCCGATGATGAATTCGGTACTGCCGCCGCCAATGTCGGCCACCAGGCGCTTGCCCGGCGTGTCGGCGAGGGTGTGGGACACGCCGAGGTAAATCAGGCGCGCCTCTTCACGGCCGGAAATGACTTCCACCGGATGGCCGAGGATTTCTTCGGCGCGGTGGATGAATTCGGCGCGGTTACGGGCTTCGCGCAGGGCGTTGGTGCCGACGATCCGTACGGCGCCGAGCGGCATACCGTTGATCAGTTGGGCGAAACGCTTGAGGCAGTCGAGCCCGCGTTGCATCGATTCTTCGCTGAGACGGCGCTCTTCGTCGATGCCGGCGGCCAGCTGAACCTTCTCCCCGAGACGCTCGAGAATACGGATTTCGCCGTTCTGGGCCTTGGCCACGACCATGTGAAAGCTGTTGGAGCCCAGGTCGATTGCGGCGATCAGGGACAGATTCTTGGCTTGGGATTGCGGCATGGTCTGGGGGTCTCGGTCGATAACCTCGACATCGTGCCACGATCAAACGCTGCCGCCAACGCGCATGGTTCAAACCGTTGATTCAGCGCAGAAAGTCTGTGACCGCTGCGCGGTCAATCGCGAGCAGGCTCACTCCTACAGGTGACCGCATTCCAATGTAGGAGTGAGCCTGCTCGCGATGAGGCCTTAAAGGCCCCGGCATTTCTCTCAGCCCGCCGCTTCGACGGTGCCAATGAAGTTCGCCAGCTCCGCGGTCTGCGGATTGGCAAACAAAACCTTCGGATCACCCACCTCATGCACCTTGCCCATGTGCATGAACACCAACTTATCCCCAACCTCCCGGGCAAAGCGCATTTCGTGGGTCACCATGATCAGCGTCATGCCTTCCTTGGCCAGTTGCCGGACCACGCTCAACACTTCGTTGACCAGCTCCGGGTCCAGCGCCGAGGTGATTTCGTCGCACAGCAATACCTTTGGCGACATCGCCAGAGCGCGGGCAATCGCCACCCGCTGTTGCTGCCCGCCGGACAGCCGATCGGGAAACGCGTCGAACTTTTCCCCCAGCCCGACTCGCTCCAGCATCTCTCGCGCCAGCTCGGCGGCCTTGGCTTTCGGGACCTTTTGCACCACTTGCGGCGCAAGCATCACGTTTTCGCCCACGGTCAGGTGCGGGAACAGATTGAACTGCTGGAACACCATGCCGACTTTCTGCCGCAGGCTGCGCAGATCGGCGCGGGCGGCGTCGAGGTATTCGCCGTCGACTTCGATGACGCCGTCGTTGATCGACTCCAGGCCGTTGAGCGTGCGCAGCAACGTCGACTTTCCCGAGCCGCTGCGGCCGATGATCGCTACCACCTGGCCTTCCTCGACGCTCAGGTCGATGCCTTTGAGCACGTGGTGATCGCCGTAGTATTTATGCAGGGCGGAAATTCTAAGCAGAGGCATGCAGTCTCCTTTCCAGGTAGCGCGCACTGAGCGACAAGGGGTAGCAAAGCAGGAAATAGCCGAGGGCCACGAGGCCGTAGACCATGAACGGTTCGAAGGTGGCGTTGGCGAGCATGCCGCCGGTCTTGGTCAGTTCGGTGAAACCGATGATCGAGGTGACGGCGGTGCCTTTGACCACTTGCACCGAGAAGCCCACGGTCGGCGCCACGGCGATGCGCAGGGCTTGCGGCAGAATCACGTAGCGCAGTTGCTCCAGCGGGTTGAGCGCCAGGCTCGACGAGGCTTCCCACTGGCCGTGGGGGATCGAATCGACGCAACCGCGCCAGATCTCAGCCAGGTAGGCGCTGGTGAACAGCGTCAGTGCGATCGCTGCCGCCATCCACGGCGAAATCTCCAGCCCGGCCAGGGCAACGCCGAAAAACACCAGGAACAACTGCATCAACAGCGGTGTGCCCTGGAATAGCTCGATGTACGTGCGGGCGAAACTGCGCGGCAGGGATTTTTTCGAGATGCGCATGACCATGATCAGCAAGCCGATCAGCCCGCCGCCAATGAATGCCACCAGCGACAGCGCCAGCGTCCATTGCAGGCCCGTGAGCAGGTTGCGCACGATGTCCCAGAAAGTGAAGTCGCTCATCGGCTGCTCCTGGAGATATAGCGCGTTCCGATCCAATTCAGGAGCTGGCGGATCAACAGGGCCATGCACAAATACAGCAGTGTGGTCAGCGCATAGGTTTCAAAGGCGCGGAAGTTGCGCGATTGAATGAAGTTGGCGGCGAAGCTCAGCTCTTCAGTGGCGATCTGCGAGCAGACTGCCGAGCCGAGCATGACGATGATGATCTGGCTACTCAGGGCCGGCCAGACCTTGCCCAGCGCCGGCAGCAGCACCACGTGGCGGAACGCCTCGAAGCGCGTCATCGCCAACGCCGCCGCAGCTTCCAGTTGACCCCGGGGGATCGCCTGGATGCCGGCACGGATAATCTCGGTGGAATAGGCGCCGAGGTTGATCACCATCGCCAGCACCGCCGCCTGCCATTCGGAAATCTGCACGCCCAGCGACGGCAAGCCGAAGAAGATGAAAAACAACTGCACCAGAAACGGCGTGTTGCGGATCAACTCGACGTAGACCGCGAAAATCCCGGCGAACGGGCGGATGTTCCACGCCCGCACCAACGCCCCGACAATGCCCAGCCCCACGCCGAGCACCGCGCCGATGGCCGTCAGCTCAAGGGTGAACAACGCACCGCGCAGCAACAGATCGGTGTTGTGTACCACTGGCAAGAAATCGAACTGATAAGCCATAGCGTGTCTCCTGCGCGCCGAATCAGAGATCGGCCGGCAGCGGTTCTTTCAGCCAGGTCAGGGCGTTCTTTTCCAGCGCGCCGTCGCCCTTGGCGGTGACGAGGATCTGGTTGACCTTGTCCAGCAGCGCCGGCTCGTTCTTGTTCACGCCGACGTAGACCGGAGAGTCCTTGAGCTTCACTTTCAGCGCCGGCACGCGTTTCGGGTTCTTCTCGCTGATCGCCACCATCACCACGTTGCCGCTGGCGATCAGGTCGACTTGCCCAGCCAGGTACGCAGCGATGGTCGAGTTGTTGTCTTCGAAACGCTTGATGGTCACGCCTTCGGGGGCGACCTTGGTCAGCTCGATGTCTTCGATGGCGCCGCGGGTGACGCTGATGGTCTTGCCCTTGAGGTCATCGAGGCTCTTGATGTCGGCGTCTGGCGGACCGAACACGGCGAGGTAGAACGGTGCGTAGGCGCGGGAGAAGTCGATGACTTTTTCACGCTCTGGGTTTTTGCCGAGGCTGGAAATCACCAGGTCGACTTTGCCGGTGGTCAGGAACGGGATGCGGTTGGTGCTGTTGACCGGGGTCAGTTCAAGTTTGACCTTGAGCTGGTCGGCCAGCAGTTTGGCGGTGTCGATGTCCAGGCCACGGGGCTTCATGTCCGGGCCGACCGAGCCGAACGGCGGGAAGTCCTGGGGCACGGCAACCTTGAGTACGCCGCGCTTGACCACATCCTCCAGACCGTCGGCGTGGGCGGGTGCCTGGCTCAGCATCAGGCTGGCAAACAGGGCGGCGAGGAGGGCGCTGTAACGCTGGGTCATGGCAAATCTCCGAATCGGCGAGAAGTAATTTCTGCGGATCGACAGAGCATGGGCCATGCCAACATAGGGTTTTGGGGGCGCCAGAGCGCGGTTTTGCTGGCGTCGCACGGTCTTACTGGTCTGAACAGTAGACTTGCGTTTCGCACCCCGATGGCGCAGCCGTGAAAATGTTCGAACCCCCATGGGGCACGACTTGCCGGGCGTCGCGAATAGCTTTACAACTGAGCGCACATTGGCCTGGTTCGTCTGGAAAACCATGAACTCGATCTCCCGCGCCGTACCCGAAGTGGCGCTGCAAGCCATCCGCAAACTGATCACCGAACAGGGCTTCGGGGCGGGGGACGCCTTGCCCTCGCAACGGGACCTGGCGGTGCAGTTGGGCGTGAGTCGGGCGTCGTTGCGCGAGGCGTTGTCATCGTTGAGTGCGCTGGGCGTAATCAGCATCCAACCGGGCAAAGGCGTGTTCGTGCAGTCGCCGGTGGAGCTGCCGCGAGGCGACGCGGCGCCGGGTTGGCCTTTCGCGGCGCAAGCTTCGCCACTGGACATCTTCCAGTTGCGCTATGCGCTGGAGGGATTCGCTGCGGGATTGGCGGCGGTGACGCTGAGCACCGATGAGCTTGATGCGCTGGAAGACAATGTCGCGGCCATGCGCAACGAGCTGAAGGCCGGCGACTTCGAAGCCGCGGCGCGCCTCGACTTCGAATTCCACCGCCGCATTCTTCTGGCCAGCGGTAATCAGGCGATGCTGAGCATCCTCACCGCCAGTGCCGACATCTTTTTGGAGAGCCAGAAGCTACCGTTCATCCGGGCCGAACGGGCCATGGAAACCTGGCAGGAACACCGCAAAATCCTTCGTGCACTGGCGCGCCGGGCATCCGGGGCCGCGCAGAAAGCCATGCATGAACATGTGCGCAATGCCGCGTTGCGCACCGGAATTGCCTTCGTCGCTCCCGCCACGGCGTGACCTGGGCTATACCCAAACTCATGGAACACCATAGCGAGACTCAATCATCTGCACCTTCCTGAACGAGGGAAGGGCAGCTATGATGGGCCACGTTTTTTTGCTTACAACCCTGGAGAATTCCATGAGCAGCGATCTTATCAAACACGTTAGCGACGCTAGCTTCGAGGCCGACGTACTCAAGGCTGAAGGCGCTGTACTGGTCGACTACTGGGCTGAATGGTGCGGCCCTTGCAAAATGATCGCTCCTGTTCTGGACGAAATTGCCGAGACCTACAAAGGCAAGCTGACCGTTGCCAAACTGAACATCGACGAAAACCAGGAAACCCCGGCCAAGCATGGCGTGCGTGGTATCCCGACCCTGATGCTGTTCAAGAACGGCAACGTTGAAGCGACCAAGGTCGGCGCACTGTCGAAGTCGCAACTGGCGGCTTTCCTCGACGCCAACATCTAAGCGTCGTTGTAGCGTGTCAAAAAAAGGCCCCGCAAATAGCGGGGCCTTTTTCGTTATTGAGGGCTAGACGCTCCGAAACTCAGGTGATACATTCGGCCCCGCACTGGTTTCTCCATTGCCCCCTGCTAGCCGTCGCCGACGCTCTCCTTTTCGAATAAGTACGCGATCCTGTCGCCTTCTCCGCGGCGCGGCCTCATTAAGCCAAAAGCTTAATTTCCCCCCTCCATAAATGATTACGTCATTCCTATATGAATCTGACTGAACTCAAGCAAAAGCCGATTACCGAACTGCTCGAATTGGCCGAACAGATGGGCATAGAAAATATGGCCCGTTCGCGCAAGCAGGACGTGATTTTCTCCCTGCTGAAAAAGCACGCGAAAAGCGGCGAGGAAATCTCCGGTGATGGCGTGCTGGAGATTCTCCAGGACGGCTTCGGCTTCCTCCGCTCTGCAGACGCCTCCTATCTTGCCGGCCCAGACGATATCTACGTCTCGCCGAGCCAGATCCGTCGCTTCAACTTGCGCACCGGTGACACCATCGTTGGCAAGATCCGCCCTCCAAAGGAAGGCGAGCGTTATTTCGCGCTGCTCAAGGTCGACACGATCAACTATGACCGTCCGGAAAACGCGAAAAACAAGATTCTCTTCGAGAACCTGACCCCGCTGTTCCCGACCGTGCGCATGAAGATGGAAGCCGGTAACGGTTCCACCGAAGACTTGACCGGTCGTGTCATCGACCTGTGCGCTCCGATCGGCAAAGGCCAGCGCGGTCTGATCGTTGCACCGCCGAAAGCCGGTAAGACGATCATGCTGCAGAACATTGCCGCGAACATCGCGCGTAACAATCCTGAAGTTCATCTGATCGTGCTGCTGATCGACGAACGTCCGGAAGAAGTAACCGAAATGCAGCGCACCGTGCGCGGCGAAGTGGTTGCCTCGACGTTCGATGAGCCGCCAACCCGCCACGTGCAGGTTGCCGAGATGGTGATCGAGAAGGCCAAGCGCCTGGTCGAACACAAGAAGGACGTGGTGATCCTGCTCGACTCCATCACCCGTCTGGCCCGTGCCTACAACACCGTAATCCCGAGCTCCGGCAAGGTACTCACCGGTGGTGTCGATGCTCACGCCCTGGAGAAACCGAAGCGTTTCTTCGGTGCCGCGCGGAACATCGAAGAAGGCGGCTCGCTGACCATCATCGCCACCGCGCTGGTTGAAACCGGCTCGAAGATGGACGAAGTGATCTACGAAGAATTCAAAGGCACCGGCAACATGGAGCTGCCTCTGGATCGTCGTATCGCGGAAAAACGCGTTTTCCCGGCCATCAACATTAACCGTTCCGGTACCCGCCGCGAAGAGTTGCTGACGGCCGACGACGAGTTGCAGCGCATGTGGATTCTGCGCAAGCTGCTGCATCCGATGGACGAAGTGGCTGCCATCGAGTTCCTGGTCGACAAGCTGAAAACGACCAAGACCAACGATGAGTTCTTCCTGTCGATGAAGCGCAAGTAAGTCGAGCAGACACAAAAAGCCGGGGAAACCCGGCTTTTTGCTATCCGATTTTTGATCAAAGCGGCAGTTCGTGGTTCTGAACCGCAGGGTTCGGCGCTAAACTGCCTGCCCCGAACGCCACGGCCAACACGAGGCTCACGCATGCAGTATCGCGACTTGCGCGACTTTATCAGCGGGCTGGAACAGCGCGGCGAACTCAAGCGCATCCAGGTTCCCGTGTCCCCAGTGCTCGAAATGACCGAGGTCTGCGACCGCACTTTGCGCGCCAAAGGCCCGGCCCTGCTATTCGAAAAGCCAACGGGTTACGACATTCCCGTGCTCGGCAACCTGTTCGGCACCCCCGAGCGCGTCGCGTTGGGCATGGGCGCCGAAGCGGTCAGCGAACTGCGCGAAATCGGCAAGCTGCTGGCGTTCCTCAAGGAACCCGAGCCGCCGAAGGGGCTGAAAGACGCCTGGTCCAAGCTGCCGATCTTCCGCAAGATCATCTCGATGGCGCCCAAGGTCGTCAAAGATGCGATCTGCCAGGAAGTGGTCATCGAAGGCGACGACGTCGACCTTTCGACGCTGCCGGTGCAGACCTGCTGGCCGGGCGACGTTGCGCCACTGATCACCTGGGGCCTGACCGTCACCAAAGGTCCGAACAAGGACCGGCAGAACCTCGGTATTTACCGTCAGCAAGTGATCGGCCGCAACAAAGTCATCATGCGCTGGCTCAGCCACCGTGGTGGCGCGCTGGATTATCGCGAGTGGTGCGAGAAACATCCGGGCCAACCGTTCCCGGTGGCCGTGGCGCTGGGCGCTGACCCCGCGACCATTCTCGGTGCCGTGACGCCAGTGCCCGACAGCCTCTCCGAGTACGCCTTCGCCGGCCTGCTGCGCGGCAACCGTACCGAACTGGTGAAGTGCCGCGGCAACGACCTGCAAGTGCCGGCCACCGCCGAGATCATCCTAGAAGGCGTGATTCATCCGGGCGAGATGGCCGATGAAGGTCCGTACGGCGACCACACCGGTTACTACAACGAAGTCGACAGCTTCCCGGTGTTCACCGTCGAGCGCATCACCCACCGGATCAAACCGATCTACCACAGCACCTACACCGGCCGTCCACCGGATGAACCGGCGATTCTCGGTGTGGCGCTGAATGAAGTGTTCGTGCCGATCCTGCAGAAGCAGTTCCCGGAGATCACCGACTTCTACTTGCCGCCCGAAGGCTGCTCGTATCGCATGGCCATCGTGACCATGAAGAAGTCGTATCCGGGGCATGCCAAGCGGGTAATGCTCGGTGTCTGGTCGTTTTTGCGACAGTTCATGTACACCAAGTTCGTTATCGTCACTGACGACGATATCAACGCCCGGGACTGGAACGATGTGATCTGGGCCATCACCACGCGCATGGACCCCAAGCGCGACACGGTGATGATCGAGAACACGCCGATCGACTACCTCGACTTTGCCTCGCCGGTCTCCGGCCTGGGTTCGAAGATGGGGCTCGATGCCACGCATAAATGGCCTGGCGAAACCACGCGCGAGTGGGGCCGGGTGATCGTCAAGGACGACGCCGTGACCCAGCGGATCGATGCCATCTGGAATCAGTTAGGAATAGATTGATGCGTGTAACCTTGCAGCCCTCCGGAGCAGTGCTTGAGATTCTGCCCGGCGAGCGGATTCTCGATGGCGCACGCCGTCTGGGCTATGAATGCCCGCAAAGCTGTCGCAACGGCAACTGCCACGTCTGTGCCGCGCTGCTGGTGGAAGGGCGAGTCGAGCAGGGCGGCCATGTGCGTGACCATGGCGAGTTCTACACTTGCATAGCAGAGCCGCTGGAAGACTGCATCGTGCTGTGGGATGGCGTGCTCGCGCTGGGAGAATTGCCGGTGCGCAGTCTGTCGTGTCAGGTCACCAGTTGCACCGATGTCGGCGGTGATACCTGGCGAGTGCGGCTGCGGGCGCCGGCCGGCAAGCCACCGCGTTACCACGCTGGCCAGTACCTGATGATCCATCGGGACAACGGCGAGAAGTCGTCCTTCTCCCTGGCGTCGGCTCCTTCGGGCGGGCGTGATCTGGAAATTCACGTGCTGGCGCGCGAAGCCAGTGCGATAAACCTGATCAAGCAACTGCAAGGCAACACGATGGTGCGGATCGACATGCCGTTCGGTGATGCGCATCTGGCCGAGTTACCGGACGGTCCGCTGGTGCTGATCGCGGCAGGGACGGGAATGGGCCAGATCCACGGCCTGATCGAGCATTGCCGCGCCGAAGGCTTCAAGCATCCTGTGCACCTGTACTGGGGCGTGCGTCGACCTGAAGACTTTTATGAAGTCGAACATTGGGATGAATGGCTGAAGTTACCGAACCTATTTTTGCATAAAGTCGTCAGCGATCAATGCGGCTGGCAGGGGCGTTGCGGCATGTTGCATGAAGCGGTGTGCGAAGACTTTCCCGATCTGAAGACCTTGCACGTGTATGCCAGCGGCTCCCCGGCGATGGTCTATGGCACGCTCGATGCGTTGGTCGAGGCGGGAATGGACGCCCATCAGATGCGCGCCGACGTGTTTGCGTACGCGCCACGATCTTGATCCGCGATCTTGATCCGCGATCTTGAGTCTGCCCTTTGTAGGAGCTGCCGGAGGCTGCGATCTTTTGACTTTGTCTTGAAAATCAAAAGATCGCAGCCTGCGGCAGCTCCTACGGTTTGTATCCTTATGCCTCTCTATATAGCCTATCGGTATTTATACAATCGTATAAATGTCGGTAGGTTATATGTCACTCAGGCAATTAATTAATAACTGTGCCATGGCACTTAAATTGCCTTAAAACTTATGTGCCTTATTGTTACAACGGTGCGTTCTATTAAGTAATACTTTGATCGCGGGGAGCTGAACGCTATTCGCCATGAGCGCCATTGAATCTTCGTTTTTGAACCTGGCTTACCCGCCGCAGCTCGATCTGGGGCCGCAGCTCACTCACGAACAATTACTCGGCTCGATGCAATCGACCATGGCTCGCCACAAGGGTGGGCCGGTGTGGCTCTTTGCGTACGGTTCGCTGATCTGGCGCCCCGAGTGCACCGCGGTCGAGCGCGTTCGCGGGCGGGTGCATGGCTATCATCGCGGATTGTATTTGTGGTCCCACGAACATCGCGGTACCCCGGAAATGCCGGGGCTGGTGTTCGGTCTGGATCGCGGCGGTTCATGCAGTGGTTTTGCCTACCGCTTGCCGGAAGAGCAACTGGACGCTTCGTTGTATGCGCTCTGGAAGCGGGAAATGCCGTTTCCGTCCTATCGCCCACACTGGCTCAATTGCCGGCTCGAAGACGGCACACAGGTTCAGGCGTTGGGGTTTGTTCTGGAGCGGCACTTGCCCAGCTATGCCGGAAACTTGCCGGACCACGTGCTGAGCCACGTGTTCGAAAACGCTTGCGGGCGTTACGGCACCACTCGCGATTATGTCGAGCAGACCGCACACGCCCTGCGTAGCCACGCCATGCCAGACCGGAATCTGGAGGCGCGGCTCAAGCGCTGCAAATCAAAAGCTGATCAAGCGATCGCTTCGCGGCTCTGACTGGCGACTTGCTTGTGCCGCAGCGTTGGCGCAAGGAAGGCCATCGCCAGCAGGCACGCACCGATCAGCAAGACGAAACCGCCGTCCCAGCCGAAATGGTCCACGGTGTAGCCCTTGGCTTCCTTCAGGTAGGTCGGTGCCCAGTCGTTGAACAAGCCCATGCCCATCAAGAACAGCGGGCCGATCAGGCCACCGCCGACGTTATCGGAAACGATCCCCGTCAATGAACATGTCGCTCAGATGTAAATGAACGACGTTGTAGGAAACGTTAACCGTTTCCGTTTTTATGCCGCTGATCCGTCCGAGGTAGGGCAGGTCTTTGGGAAATGTCCTTCGCGTTTACCGGAAGTCGTGATCTACAGCTCAGGGGCGTCAATCTGTAGCCTTTGCGCTGCTGCCAAGGTCTGGCATTTAGTTACGAAAGGGAGGGGTTATGCGGTGGTTCGCGTTGATTTTCATGTTGGTGGTTGCTGGCGTTCGGGCTGAGGAGTTCTTGCTGATACCGGAACACAATCCCCGGCCCATTTATCCACTGACGCTGCAAAGGGCCGGGGTCATCGGGGATGTACGGGTCAGGTTTTCGGTCAGTGCCGATGGTTCAGTCAGCAAGGTGAGCATCCTGCAAAGCGATCACCCCGACCTGGCTGAAGCGACAAGGGTTGCGATAGCGCAGTGGCGGTTCAAGTCGTGGGTGGTTGAAGGCGACAAACCCGCCGAGCAGGAAGTGATCGCCCCGATGCAGTTTCGGTTTGACTCGACTTTGCCGATCCACACCAATCAATGGCTCAAAGAGTTGAGATGTCGCGATCTCAACGAAGTCTTTGTTCACACTGCAGAGCAGTCGTGGATTGATTCCGCTGCATTTCATTACACCCGCGCCTATCTGTCGAACTCGATCTCTACGACAGTATTATCAAATGAGCGACGTCTTGAACTGATAGCCAAGATGAACAGGAAAGTGCCATTTATTGTCAGGCAGTGCCTGAGCAACCCGGTTTCCCGGTATGTGAGGTATTTGCCCGAGGATATTCGTAAGTTGCTTTAGTTTTGGGTGGGTCTGGACAACGTTGGTTGAAGTCCAGACCTGATGGAATGCTCAGCGAACCTGAACCACCACCTTCCCCACCGCCTTGCGCTGGCCCAGATCATTGATCGCCTGCGCAGCATTGCTCAGCGGATAAACCTGCGACACCAGCGGCTTCAGCTTGCCTTCGGCAAACCAGCCAAACAGTTGCTGGAAGTTTGCGGCGTTGTCCTGCGGTTGGCGCTGGGCGAAGGAGCCCCAGAACACGCCAAGGACGGCTGCGCCTTTGAGCAATGCCAGGTTCACAGGCAGTTCGGGGATGCGCCCGCTGGCGAAGCCGACCACCAGCAGGCGGCCGTTCCAGGCGATGGCGCGGATGGCCTGGTCGAACAGGTCGCCGCCCACCGGGTCGTAGATCACGTCGGCGCCCTGGCCATCGGTCAGCCGTTTGATTTCGTCCTTGAGGCTGGTTTCGCTGTAGTTGATCAGTTCATCGGCACCTGCAGCCTTGGCCACGGCAAGTTTTTCGGTGCTGCTGGCGGCGGCGATTACACGGGCGCCCATGGCTTTGCCGATTTCCACGGCGGCGAGACCGACGCCACCGGAGGCACCGAGCACCAGCAGGGTTTCGCCCGGTTGCAGGTTGCCGCGCTGCTTGAGGGCGTGCATCGACGTGCCGTAGGTCATGCTGAACGCAGCAGCGGTGTTGAAGTCCATGGACGGCGGGTATGGCAGCACGTTGTAACCCGGCACTGCGACCTGTTCGGCGAAGCTGCCCCAGCCTGTGAGGGCCATGACCCGGTCGCCGACTTTCAGGTGGCTGACCTTTTCACCCACTTCGCGGACCACACCGGCCGCTTCGCCGCCCGGGGAAAACGGGAAGGGCGGCTTGAACTGGTACTTGCCCTCGATGATCAGCGTGTCGGGGAAGTTGACCCCGGCGGCGTGCACATCCAGCAGGATTTCGTTCTTCTTCGCGACAGGACTGGCGACGTCTTCCAGCACCAGCGATTCGGCAGGGCCGAAGGCTTTGCACAGCACGGCTTTCATCAGGGCTATTCCTTTGGGAGTGATGGCCGATAAGTGTAGGTGTGTGAGTCGACGGGTCAACGAGCATGCCCGGCCCTGATAATCAGCCATAAGCTTGTGCTTGCGCGGCGGGTCGTTATGCTAGGCCGCAAACCGGATAAGGAGCGAATTGTGAAAGCGTGGATCATGTTGATGCTGGCCCTGTCTCTGCCTGTGGCAGCGGTGGCCGAAGAAACCAAAGAAAATGCGGCGCCGAAGGTCAATTACATCACCCTGAGCCCGCCGTTCGTGGGTAACTACGGGCTGGACGGTACGCAGAAGCTCAAAGTCTACAAGGCCGATGTGGCATTGCGGGTGACCGGTGAGGAGGCGACCAAGGCGGTCAAGGCCAACGAGCCGCTGATTCGTAATCAGCTGGTGGCGCTGTTTGCCCAGCAGACCACCGAGACGATGAACAACGTCGAGGCCAAAGAGAAGCTGCGTCAGGAAGCGTTGAAGCAGACCCAGCAGATCTTGAATGATGAAACCGGCAAGCCGGTGGTTGAGGATTTGTTGTTCAACAACCTGATTATCCAATAAGCCGCCTATTGTTTGGGCGGGCCTCATCGCGGGCAAGCCCGCTCCCACAGGATTTTGTGGTGGACAAATAATTGTGTTCCAACACCAATCCACTGTGGGAGCGGGCTTGCCCGCGATGAGGCCGGTTCAGTCAGCCAATTATTCAAGGCTTTAAAGCAATCACCGCCGCCCACTGCTCCGGCGTCACCGGCATCACCGACAGGCGCGAACCCTTCTGCACCAACGGCATCTCGGCCAGCGCCGTCTGCTGCTTTAAATAGTCCAGCTTCAACACCCAGGAAAACGTCTCGACATGCGCGACATCAATCGCGCTCCAGGCGTTTTTTTCTGCCGTTGCCTTGGGGTCGTAGTAATGACTCTCAGGGTCCAGCGCCGTCGGGTCCGGGTACGCGGCTTCGACAATCTTGCCGATTCCGGCAATCCCCGGCTCCGGGCAGCTGGAGTGATAGAAGAAAAACTCGTCCCCGACCGCCATGGCTCGCAGGAAATTTCGCGCCTGATAGTTGCGAACCCCGTCCCAGCGCGCTTTGCCCAGCTTCTCCAGGCCTTTGATCGAGAGTTCGTCGGGCTCGGATTTCATCAGCCAATAGGCCATGTTTTTTGCTCCTTGCGAAGTGAGTGGGCAGGTTGTCCGGCAATTTTATGACAAACCGACAGTCGGTTGACGCCAGCATTTGCGTGCCGGTTCACGTTGCCGCAAAATGCCGGCCTTTAAAGCTTGACGCTGCTGCACGGCCTACAAAACGGAAACCGCTGCTGTCATCGTGTTGATATGCCTTTGGGGGGCAGTCGATGAAACGCAAACCGGATTTACTATGGATTTTGGTCATTTTGTTCGGCCTCGGCGTCGTGACCACTGGCTATGCCCAAAGCCTGTGGGCCAACAAGACCGATGCGCCGGTCGAAGTGGCTCAGTTGCAGCAACAGTCGACAGCGTTCAAACGCTAAACCTGTCTTTCGACGCCGCTGAGTCCAGTGGCGTCTAGCCTGCGAAATACCAGGCCTTGTCCGTTACCGTTCCTTGCAGCGGCACATCCCAGCTCGCCTGAGCCAACCGCTCGACCTTCTGACATTCATGGGCCAGTCCCAATAGCGTCGGCTTGCGCCAGTCATTGCGGCGCGCCAGATAGGCCAGGCTTCGGTCGTAGAAGCCGCCACCCATGCCCAGGCGCCCACCGACATCGTCAAACCCCACCAACGGCAGCAGCACCAGGTCCAGCGCCCAGACTTTGCGTTGTCGGGCGAGGTTGTGCCTGGGTTCGAGAATACGGAAACGGTTGGGTTTCAACTTTTCGCCGGGGCGGATGCGCTGGAACACCATCTTGGTTCGCGGCCAGGCGCTGAGCACTGGCAGATAGGTGGCTTTGCCCCGACGCTGGGCGGCCCGCAGCAGAAGGCGCGGATCGATTTCACCGTCGGTAGGCAAATAGAGGGAGATGTGTTTTGCGCGGCGAAACAGCGGTTGCTGGGCCAATTGCTTATATAGCCCGCGAGCGGCCTGGCGCTGCTGACTGGGTGTCAGTGCGCGGCGGGCCTTGCGCAGCATGCGTCGAAGTTGCGGGCGGGGGAGCAGCGCAGGTTCGGTCATGGGTTCGGGCTTCAGCAGTGCGGATACGTAAAAGCGTACCCGTAAAAAAGCCGATGCCGGTATTTAAACCGGCATCGGACTGGAATCAGGCTCCCCGAATGTGTCGCTGTCGACTTAGCCCTTGAACCCGAAAGTTCAAGGTGGAAGATGCAGTAGGCTTTAAGGCTTTCCGTCTAGCGGACATGCACACCAGCCCAACGTGCAACCTCCAGGGTATAGCAAATCGGCTCAGGGACATCGCCAACTGGCAAACACCCCAGGGAGTGATCGGAGTATACCCCAAGCGGTGAGGCGAATCAGCCTTTGGTGACGTCCGGATCGGTGGCGAGGACCAGATCGACGCGATCGAGCAGGTCGCGCACCTGCTCACGGGTCGAGCCGCTGGCCTGGATATCCGGGCGTTCTTCCTTGTGCAGCAGGTCGTGGGTGATGTTCAGCGCGGCCATCACGGCAATGCGATCGGCGCCGATGACTTTGCCGCTGCTGCGGATCTCGCGCATTTTTCCGTCCAGGTAACGGGCGGCGCTCACCAGGTTGCTGCGTTCTTCCTGGGGGCAGATGATCGAATACTCTTTGTCGAGGATCTGCACGGTGACGCTATTGCTTGAACTCATGAGTCTTGCTCCAGGGCCTTGAGGCGCGAAATCATCGATTCGACCTTACGCCGGGCGATTTCGTTTTTTTCAATGAGGTGAGCGCGTTCCTCGCGCCAGGTCTTTTCCTGAGCTAGTAAGAGTCCGTTTTGGCTCTTTAGTTGCTCGACTCGGGTAATCAGCAGCTCGAGTCTGGCCATCAGCGCTTGCAGGTCGGTGTCTTCCATTGTCTTCACTGTCTGATGGGTTTGGACTGTAGGAGCAAGCTTGCTCGCGATAAGCCTGAGAACGCCGCGGGGTGTCAGGTACCCAGCATTAACGTTGACGACCATCGCGAGCAAGCTCGCTCCTACAGGGGTAGTCGATGTAGGATACAAGGCCTTCATTCTAGACATAGCGCCGTCTGGCGCCTAGCTGCCCATGACCATTCAGAATTCCCCGTACAACGCCTTCGCCACCCTGCTGACTTCCAGCGGCCATAACGTCTCGCCTGCCGAACTGCATGGCCTGTTGCTCGGCCGCAGCTGCGCCGGCGCCGGTTTCGATGCCGAAGGCTGGTTGATCGACGCCGCCGAGCTGCTTGAGAGCGAGCCGCAGGACAACGTTCGCAACGCCTTGATCGGCCTGCAAGAGATGGTCAAAGGCGAGCTGACCGGCGACGACGTGACCGTCGTTCTGCTGCTGCCAACCGACGACGCGCCACTGGCTGATCGAGCCATCGCACTGGGCCAATGGTGCCAGGGTTTCCTCAGCGGATTTGGCCTTAACTGCCGTGACAGCAGCGCCCTGAGCACCGAAGCTACCGAAGTGCTTCAGGATCTGGCGGCCATTTCCCAGGTGCAAGACGCCCTGGAAGAGTCCGACGACGGCGAAAACGACTATATGGAAGTCATGGAGTACCTGCGCGTCGCGCCGCTGCTGCTGTTTTCCGAGACCAAAAAAGACGTGCCGGCCGCTGCCAAACCGTCTTTGCATTAATCGCAAGAAAGGGAAAACCATCTGCCCATGATCCATATCCCGAAATCGGAATACAGCCGTCGCCGCAAGGCGTTGATGGCGCAGATGGAACCCAACAGCATCGCGATCCTGCCCGCCGCCGCAGTGGCCATCCGCAACCGCGATGTCGAGCACGTCTACCGTCAGGACAGTGACTTTCAATACCTCAGCGGTTTCCCCGAGCCTCAGGCCGTTCTGGTACTGATGCCGGGGCGCCTGCATGGCGAATACATTCTGTTCTGTCGTGAGCGCAATGCCGAACGTGAGTTGTGGGACGGCCTGCGCGCCGGGCAGGAAGGCGCGATCCGCGACTTCGGTGCCGACGACGCCTTTCCGATCACCGACATCGACGACATCTTGCCGGGCCTGATCGAAGGTCGCGACCGGGTGTATTCGGCGATGGGCAGCAACCCGGAATTTGACCGCCACTTGATGGAGTGGATCAACGTGATCCGCTCCAAGGCCAACCTAGGCGCCCAGCCACCGAACGAATTCGTTGCCCTGGATCATTTGCTTCACGACATGCGCCTGTATAAATCGGCGGCAGAAGTGAAGGTGATGCGCGAAGCCGCGCGGATTTCCGCCCAGGCGCACGTGCGCGCCATGCAGGCCAGCCGTGCCGGGTTGCATGAGTTCAGCCTGGAAGCCGAACTCGATTACGAATTCCGCAAGGGTGGGGCGAAGATGCCGGCCTACGGTTCGATCGTCGCGGCGGGGCGCAACAGCTGCATCCTGCATTACCAGCAGAATGACGCGGTGCTCAAGGACGGCGATCTGGTGCTGATCGACGCCGGTTGCGAGATCGACTGCTACGCCAGCGACATCACCCGCACCTGGCCGGTCAACGGCAGGTATTCAGCGGAGCAGAAGGCAATCTACGAACTGGTGCTGGCGGCGCAGGAAGCTGCGTTCGCCGAGATCGCACCGGATAAACACTGGAATCAGGCCCATGAAGCCACGGTTCGGGTGATTACCAAAGGCCTGGTCGAATTGGGTTTGTTGCAAGGCGACGTCGATGAATTGATCGCCAGCGAAGCCTATAAGGCGTTCTACATGCACCGAGCCGGGCACTGGCTCGGCATGGACGTGCATGACGTCGGTGAATACAAGGTCGGCGGTGAATGGCGCGTGCTGGAAGTCGGCATGGCGTTGACCGTGGAGCCGGGGATCTACATTGCCCCGGACAACCGCAACGTGGCGAAGAAATGGCGCGGCATTGGCGTGCGCATCGAGGACGACGTGGTGGTCACTAAAACCGGCTGTGAAATCCTCACCAAAGGCGTACCGAAAACGGTCGCCGAAATCGAGGCCTTGATGGCGCAAGCACGGACACAAGCGGCATGAGTCGAGTCAATCTGGCGATTATCGGAGGCGGTCTGGTCGGTGCCAGTCTGGCGCTGGCGTTGCAGGCCGGGGCCAAGTCCCGTGGCTGGAGGATCGTGCTGATCGAGCCGTTTGCTCCCGGCGACAGCTACCAACCGAGCTACGATGCGCGTTCCACGGCATTGTCGTTTGGCGCCCGGCAGATTTATCAGCGCCTGGGCGTCTGGCAGGAAATCTCCCGCCGCGCCGAACCGATCAAGCAGATTCACGTCTCCGACCGCGGGCGTTTTTCCACGGCGCGACTGTCGGCGATGGAAGAGGGCGTTCCGGCGCTGGGCTACGTGGTGGAAAACGCCTGGCTCGGCCAATGCCTGTGGCAAGGCCTGGACAAGGACGTGATCAGTTGGCGTTGCCCGGCGGAAGTCACGCGCATGGAGCCGCTCACCGACGGATATCGCCTGACCCTCAATGACGAAACCACGCTGGAATGCGACCTCGCGGTCCTGGCGGATGGCGGCCGGTCCGGTTTGCGCGAGCAACTGGGGATCGGCATCAGAAAACGTCCGTACAACCAGAGCGCCCTGATCGCCAACATCACCCCGAGCGAAGCCCACAACGGCATGGCGTTCGAGCGATTCACCGACGATGGCCCGATGGCGTTGCTGCCGTTGCCGGACAACCGCTGCGCGCTGGTCTGGACTCGTCTGGGGATGGACGCGCAACGCTTGGCTGCCCTTGATGAGCGCAGTTTTCTCAACGAATTGCAGGGCGTGTTCGGGTATCGCCTCGGCACGTTGAAGCAAGTTGGCGCGCGGCATCTGTACCCGCTGTCGCTGGTGGAAGCCGAAGAGCAGGTGCGATCGCATTTGGCGATACTTGGCAATGCTGCCCACAGCCTGCATCCGATTGCCGGCCAAGGCTTCAACCTGTCGCTGCGCGATGCCCAGGCGCTGGCCGATGCGTTGCTCGCCAGCGAGCAGCCATTGGGCGATTTCGCGACCTTGCAGGCCTATCGCGAGCGCCAGCGTCTGGATCAGAACCTCACCGTCGGCTTCTCCGATCAGGTCACGCGCCTGTTCGGCAGCACTCAGCCATTGGTTTCGCTGGGCCGCAATCTCGGCCTGCTCGGCCTCGATCTGCTGCCACCGGCCAAACGCTGGTTCGCCCGGCAGGCGATGGGTTTGGGTACTCGCCCGGATGCTTAAGTGGCTGATTCGAAAATTTGGTAAAGCGCGGTTGATGCGCACGTTCATGAGCCTCTACCCGCCGTACCTCGGCGCCGGGGTTCGGGTACGGCACATCAGTGACGATTTCCGGGACATTCAGGTGTCCATGGGCCTTGGCTGGTACAACCGTAACTACGTCGGCACCCAGTTTGGTGGCAGCCTGTATTCGATGGTCGACCCGTTCTTCATGCTGATGCTGATGGAGAACCTCGGGCGCAACTACATTGTCTGGGACAAGGCCGCCGACATCGATTTCATCGCACCGGCCAAAGGCCCGGTGTTCGCCCGTTTCAACATCGACGACACCTTGCTCGACGAGATCCGCCGGCAGACGGCCAACGGCGAAAAATACCTGCCGCAGTTGCAGGTCGATATTCATGACGGTGCCGGCAACCTCGTGGCGCGTGTCGGAAAAACCCTTTACGTGCGGCTCAAGCCGCAAGCGAGACAGGCTTAAAGCATGGAAATGCGCGCAGATCTGCTGATTGTCGGAGCCGGAATGGTCGGCAGTGCCTTGGCGCTGGCGTTGCAGGACAGCGGGCTGGAAGTCCTGCTGCTGGACGGCAGCCCGATGAGCGTCAAACCGTTTGATGCCCAAGCCCCGTTCGAACCGCGGGTGAGCGCGCTGTCCATCGCCAGTCAACGAATTCTCGAACGCCTCGGTGTCTGGGACGGCATCGCCAACCGACGCAGCAGCCCTTACGGCGAGATGCAGGTCTGGGATGGCAGCGGCACCGGGCAGATCCACTTTTCGGCTGCCAGCGTGCATGCCGAGGTGCTGGGCCATATCGTCGAGAACCGCGTGGTTCAGGACGCGTTGCTTGACCGTTTGCACGACTGTGACTTGGGGATGCTGGCCAACGCGCGCCTGGAGCAGATGCGTCGCTCCGGTGACGACTGGCTGCTGACCCTCGCCGATGGCCGCACCCTGCGCGCGCCGTTGGTCATCGCGGCGGATGGCGCCAACTCGGCGGTGCGACGCCTGACCGGTGTCGCGACGCGCGAATGGGATTACCTGCACCACGCGATCGTCACCAGTGTGCGCAGCTCAAAAAATCATCAATCGACAGCCTGGCAGCGCTTTACCGACACCGGCCCATTGGCGTTTCTGCCTCTGGAACGTGATGGTCAGCAGGACTGGTGTTCGATCGTCTGGTCGACCACGCCAAGCGAAGCCGAACGCCTGATGGCGCTGGATGACGAGGCCTTCTGCCGTGAACTGGAACGCGCCTTCGAAGGTCGGCTCGGCAGCGTGCTCAGCGCCGACCCGCGTCTGTGCGTGCCGCTGCGCCAGCGTCATGCCAAACGATACGTGGCAGAAGGCCTCGCGCTGATCGGCGACGCGGCGCACACCATTCACCCGTTGGCCGGGCAGGGCGTGAACCTCGGCTTCCTTGATGCCGCCGTGCTCGCCGAAGTGTTGTTGCAAGCCGCCGCCCGAGGCGAGCGTCTGGCGGATGTGAAGGTGCTTAGCCGTTACGAGCGTCGTCGCATGCCGCACAACCTGGCCCTAATGGCCGCGATGGAAGGCTTTGAGCGGTTGTTCCAGGCTGATCCGTTGCCAGTGCGTTGGTTGCGTAATGCCGGGTTGAAGATGGTCGACCAGATGCCCGAGGCCAAGGCGTTGTTCGTGCGCGAGGCGTTGGGGTTGATCGGGGATTTGCCGGCACTGGCCAAGGCCTGAGATTCCCCTGTAGGAGCTGCCGCAGGCTGCGATCTTTTGATCTTGCTCTTCAAAATCAAAAGATCGCAGCCTGCGGCAGCTCCTACAGGGAACGCGGTAAATTTAATGCCTGTGCAACATCTGGTAACTCCTCCGCGAACTGTTCGATTGAGAAGGCAAATGTGAGTCCTTATCATTTGGCCTCACTTTTTCAATCGAGAGACCGCTCCCATGTTGGCACCGAAGCGTCTACTGACCGCACTGGCCCTGACCCTGATTGGCAGCACCGCCGCCCAGGCCGCCGACGAGGTGGTGGTCTATTCCTCGCGTATCGACGAGCTGATCAAGCCGGTCTTCGATGCCTACACCGCGAAAACCGGTGTGAAGGTGAAGTTCATCACCGACAAGGAAGCGCCGCTGATGCAGCGCATCAAGGCCGAGGGCGAGAACGCTACCGCCGACCTGCTGCTGACCGTCGATGCCGGTAACCTCTGGCAAGCTGAGCAGATGGGCATCCTCCAGCCCTTCACCTCGAAAACCATCGATGCCAACATCCCGCTGCAATATCGCGCGGCGTCCCATGCCTGGACCGGCCTGAGCCTGCGGGCGCGGACTATCGCCTATTCCACCGACCGGGTGAAGCCGGGCGAACTGACCACTTACGAAGCACTGGCCGACAAGAACTGGGAAGGCCGCCTGTGCCTGCGTACGGCGAAGAAGGTCTACAACCAGTCGCTGACCGCCACGATGATCGAAGTGCACGGCGCCGAGAAAACCGAGAAGATCCTCAAGGGCTGGGTCAACAACCTGTCCACTGACGTGTTCTCCGACGACGTTGCGGTACTGGAAGCCATCAGTGCCGGCCAGTGCGACGTCGGTATCGTCAACACCTACTACTACGGTCGCCTGCACAAGCAGAAACCGGATCTGCCGGTGAAGCTGTTCTGGCCGAACCAGGCGGACCGCGGCGTGCACGTCAACTTGTCGGGCATCGGCCTGACCAAGTACGCGCCGCACCCGGAAGCCGCCAAGGCCTTGGTCGAGTGGATGACCACGCCTGAAGCGCAGAAAATCTTTGCTGATGTGAACCAGGAATTCCCGGCTAACCCGGCTGTTCAGCCATCCGCTGAAGTCGCAGCGTGGGGCAAGTTCATCGCCGATACCTTGCCGGTGGAAGTTGCCGGCAAGCGTCAGGCAGAGGCAATTCGCATGATGGACCGTGCTGGCTGGAACTGAGTCCGCAGCGTTAAAGAGTAAAAGATCGCAGCCTTCGGCAGCTTCTACAGGGTGATCACCAAGCCAATGTAGGAGCTGCCGGAGGCTGCGATCTTTTTTGCGTTTCTCTACACTTCAAGATTTTCGCGAGAGCTTTTCCTTGGCCCACCCCGCCCAACGCCGCTGGTATCCCCTGGTCTTCGCCATCGCTGCACTGGTCCTGCTGCCCCTGAGCGTCTTGCTGCTGTCCTGGCAAACCATCGATCAACAGATCTGGTCCCACCTCTGGGACACGCAGATGCCGCGACTGCTGGGCAACACTCTGACTCTGGTACTCGGCGTTGGCGTCGGCGTGACTGTCCTCGGTGTGAGCCTGGCCTGGCTCACCAGCCTCTGCGAATTCCCCGGTCGGCGTTGGCTCGATTGGGCGTTGATGCTGCCTTTTGCGATTCCGGCGTACGTGCTGGCATTTGTCTTCGTCGGTCTGCTGGATTTCGCCGGTCCGGTGCAAACCCTGCTGCGAGAGTGGTTCGGCACGGGACTGCGCTTGCCGCGAGTGCGCTCCACGGGCGGGGTGATTCTGGTTCTGGTGCTGGTGTTTTATCCCTACGTTTACCTGTTGGCGCGGACAGCGTTCCTGGCTCAGGGCAAAGGCCTGATGGAAGCCGCGCGAGTGCTTGGGCAATCGCCATGGCAGGCGTTCTGGCGGGTGGCCATGCCGATGGCGCGTCCCGCCATCGGCGCCGGCGTGGCGTTGGCGTTGATGGAAACCCTGGCGGACTTCGGCGCGGTGTCGGTGTTCAACTTCGATACCTTCACGACAGCCATCTACAAGACCTGGTACGGGTTCTTCAGCCTTTCCACCGCCGCACAACTGGCCAGCCTGTTGCTGCTGGTGGTGATGGTGGTGCTGTACGGCGAGCGTCGTGCCCGCGGCGCCAACCGGGCAAGCAACGAGCGGCCACGGGTCAAGGCGTTGTATCACCTGCATGGCTTCAAAGCGCTGCTGGCCACAGCATGGTGCGGGTTGGTGTTCGCCTGCGCCTTCGTCATTCCGATGCTGCAACTGGTGGTGTGGTTCTGGCAGCGGGGGCGCCTGGATCTGGATGAGCGTTACACCGGCCTGATCGTACACACCTTGTATCTTGGGGCGATGGCGGCGCTGATCACCGTCAGTGTCGCCCTGATCCTGGCATTTGCCCGACGATTGGCGCCGACTCAGGGGATCAATGCCGGTGTCGGCCTGGCCAATCTTGGCTACGCCTTGCCCGGTTCGGTGCTGGCGGTGTCGATCATGCTGGCATTCAGTTATTTGGACCGCGAACTGGTGATTCCGCTGTCCGGTTGGTTCGGTGGCGCTGGAAAGCCGCTGCTGCTCGGCAGTCTGGCGGCGTTGCTGTTGGCGTATCTGGTGCGTTTCATCGCCGTGGCCTATGGGCCGCTGGAAAGCAGTCTGGCGCGTATACGGCCATCTTTGCCCGAAGCGGCACGTAGCCTGGGTGTCAGTGGGCCGCGACTGTTTTTCAAAGTGTATCTGCCGTTGTTGCTGCCCGGATCGTTGAGCGCGGCGTTGCTGGTGTTCGTCGATGTGCTCAAGGAAATGCCCGCGACCCTGCTGATGCGCCCGTTTGGCTGGGACACACTGGCCGTGCGGATCTTCGAAATGACCAGCGAAGGCGAGTGGGCGAGGGCGTCTTTGCCGGCGCTGACCCTGGTTTTGGTTGGTCTGCTACCGGTCATCGGATTGATACGACGTTCGGCGCATCGAAACAGCTAGGTGTCAGTCCTACACCTTGCGGCTACAATGCGCGGCATTCGGTGCGGTCCGTCTGACAGACAAGGTAGTAGTAATCGGCTGGAAGCCTTTTGTTTCAACGCTTTCACCCGATAAAGCACTCGCCCGCACCTTCGCCACGCCCGGAAGGAGAAACCCATGGGACAGCGTACGCCTCTGTATGACCTTCATCTCGCCCTCGGCGCGAAGATGGTCGATTTTGGCGGTTGGGATATGCCTCTGCATTACGGATCGCAGGTCGAGGAACACCATCAGGTGCGCCGCGATTGCGGTGTTTTCGATGTATCCCACATGACCGTGATCGACGTCGGCGGCTCCCAGGCCAAGGCCTGGCTCCAGCATTTGCTGGCCAATGATGTCGAGCGCCTGCACAGCCCCGGCCGTGCGTTGTACAGCACCATGCTCAACGAGCAGGGCGGCATCGTCGATGACATGATCGTCTACCGTCTCGATGAGGGTTATCGTCTGGTGGTCAACGCGTCCACCCGCGACCAGGACATGGCCTGGATGCAAGCCCATCTCGACGGTTTCGACGTGCAGCTCAGCGAACGTTCCGAGTTGGCGATGCTGGCTATCCAGGGGCCCCACGCCCGACACAAGATTGCCGAGCTGGTTAACCAGTCCCGTGGCAACCTGATTCAGCTGCTTAAACCTTTTGAAGGTCAGCCCGACGGTGACTGGTTCATTGCACGCACCGGTTACACCGGTGAAGACGGGCTGGAAATCATCTTGCCGGCCGATCAGGCTCCCGGTTTTTTCAACGATCTGGTGGGTGCCGGGATCTCGCCAATCGGACTTGGCGCGCGGGATACCTTGCGGGTCGAAGCCGGCATGAACCTTTACGGTCAGGACATCCAGCAGGACGTTTCACCGCTGGCCTCCAACATGGCCTGGACCATCGCCTGGGAGCCGGCAAGCCGGCAGTTCATCGGGCGCACGGCGCTGGAAGCCGAACGCAGCGGTGGCGTACAGCACAAACTGGTCGGTCTGGTCCTTGAGGAGCGCGGGGTTTTACGCGCTCATCAGGTGGTCCGCATCGCCGATGTTGGCGAAGGGGAGATCACCAGTGGTAGTTTCTCTCCTACGCTTAGCAAGTCGATTGCACTGGCGCGCGTGCCGATGGCAACTGCCGACCGCGCAGAAGTGGAAATCCGTGGCAAGTGGTACCCGGTCCGAGTGGTCAAACCGACCTTCGTACGCCATGGCAAAACCTTGATCTAATCTTTTCCGGCGGGCTTGGACCGCTGACAATTTCCCTGAGGACACAGAACATGAGCGATATCCCTGCCGAACTGCGTTTTGCCGAAAGTCACGAATGGGCACGTCTGGAAGCCGATGGCACCGTCACCGTGGGCATCAGCGATCACGCGCAGGAAGCGCTGGGTGATGTGGTGTTTGTAGAACTGACCGAAGTTGGAAAAACCTTCGCCGCCGGCGATCAATCCGGTGTGGTTGAGTCGGTTAAAGCCGCTTCCGATATCTATGCACCGATCAGCGGTGAAGTGATTGCGATCAACGAAGACCTGAGTGGTTCGCCGGAACTTCTGAACTCCGACCCTTATGGCGCGTGGATCTTCAAGCTCAAGCCAAGCGACAAGGCTGAGCTGGACAAGCTGCTCGACGCCGCCGGTTACAAGGCCGCTATCGGCGAGTAAGCCTTCTGCGTCATCCAAAGCCCCGACCTGTCGGGGCTTTTTCATGTCTGGCTGGAAGATCAAAAGATCGCAGCCTGCGGCAGCTCCTACAGCGGTTCGCATTTCAATGGAGCTGCCGCAGGCTGCGATCTTTTGATCTGCTATCGGCTGCTATGCTGGTTTGACCGTGTTGCATCGACGTTGAGCGCCAGTCAAGAGAGAGCCCGTCATGTCCCAGTTGCCGTCCCTGAGCCAGTTACGCGACCCCAATGCCTTCCTTCGCCGCCACCTCGGGCCGGATGCCGCCGAGCAACAGGCGATGCTCGACAGCCTGGGTCTGGGCAGTCGGGTCGAACTGATCGAGCAGACGGTGCCACCGGGCATTCGCCTGAACCGGCCGCTCGACTTGCCGCCAGCATTGGACGAAGAAGCGGCATTGGCCAAGTTGCGCGGTTATGCCGAGCAGAACCAGGTCTGGACCAGCCTGATTGGCATGGGCTACCACGGCACCCTCACGCCCGCCGTGATCCTGCGCAACGTGCTGGAAAATCCCGGTTGGTACACCGCGTACACGCCGTATCAACCGGAAATCGCCCAAGGACGACTCGAAGCGCTGCTCAATTTTCAGCAATTGACCATTGACCTCACCGGGCTGGAGCTGGCCAACGCCTCGCTGCTGGACGAAGCCACCGCTGCGGCGGAAGCCATGGCGCTGGCCAAACGGGTCGCCAAGTCGAAAAGCAATCTGTTCTTCGTCGATGAAAACTGCCATCCGCAGACCATTTCCGTGGTGCAGACCCGTGCCGAAGGCTTCGGGTTCGAGCTGATCATCGACGCTGTGGATAACTTGAAGCAGCACCAGGTGTTCGGTGCGTTGCTGCAATATCCAGACACCCACGGCGAGATCCGCGACCTGCGTCCGTTGATTGATCACCTGCACGCGCAACAGGCGCTGGCGTGCGTCGCCACCGACCTACTGAGTTTGCTGTTGCTGACCCCACCGGGGGAGTTGGGCGCCGACGTGGTATTCGGCTCGTCCCAGCGTTTTGGCGTGCCCATGGGTTACGGCGGGCCGCACGCGGCATTTTTTGCCAGTCGCGACGAGTACAAGCGGGCAATTCCGGGGCGGATCATCGGTGTGTCGAAAGACGCCCGCGGCAATGTCGCTCTGCGCATGGCGCTGCAAACCCGCGAGCAACATATTCGCCGCGAGAAGGCCAATTCAAACATTTGCACGGCTCAGGTGCTGCTGGCCAATATCGCCAGTTTCTACGCGGTCTACCACGGCCCTGATGGGCTCAAGCGTATTGCTCAGCGCGTGCACCGGCTGACCTGCATCCTCGCCGCCGGCCTTGAGCGCAAGGGCATCGCCCGGCTCAATCAGCATTTCTTCGACACCCTGACGCTGGAAGTCGGCGGCACCCAGACCGCGATCATCGAAAGTGCCGTGGCCGCGCAGATCAATTTACGCATCCTGGGCCGTGGGCGATTGGGCCTCAGCCTCGACGAGAGCTGCGACGAATCCACCGTGGCGAAACTGTTCGACGTGTTCCTCGGTGCCGATCATGGGCTCAGCATCGACGAACTGGACGCTGAAACCCTGGCCTCCGGCATTCCCGCCGGGCTGGCGCGTACGTCGCCCTATCTGCGCCATCCGGTATTTAGCGCCCATCACAGCGAAACCGAGATGCTGCGCTATCTCAAGCAACTGGAAAACAAGGACCTGGCGCTCAATCAATCGATGATCCCGCTCGGCTCGTGCACCATGAAGCTCAACGCCACCAGCGAGATGATCCCGATTACCTGGCCGCAGTTCGCCAATCTGCATCCGTTTGCGCCGAAAGAGCAGGCGGTTGGTTATTCATTGATGATCGAGGAACTGGAGCGCTGGCTCTGCGCGATCACTGGTTTCGATGCGATCTGCATGCAGCCCAACTCCGGCGCCCAGGGCGAGTACGCGGGGTTGCTGGCGATCCGCAAGTATCACGAGAGCCGTCAGCAGGGTGGGCGGGATATCTGCCTGATCCCATCGTCGGCCCACGGCACCAACCCGGCATCGGCGCAGATGGCCGGGATGCGCGTGGTGATCGTCGAGTGCGACGAAGCGGGCAACGTCGATCTGGATGACTTGAAGGAAAAAGCCGCAGACGCCGGGGACAAACTCTCCTGCCTCATGGCGACTTATCCGTCGACCCACGGCGTGTACGAGGAAGGCATCAGCGAAATCTGCGAAGTTATCCACAAGCACGGCGGCCAGGTGTACATGGACGGCGCCAACCTCAATGCCCAGGTCGGGCTGGCGCGCCCGGCGGATATCGGCGCTGACGTGTCGCACATGAACCTGCACAAAACCTTCTGCATTCCCCATGGCGGTGGCGGCCCGGGCATGGGGCCGATTGGCGTGCGCGCGCATCTGGCGCCCTTCGTGGCCAATCACCCGGTGGTGCCGATCGACGGGCCGCTGGCACAGAACGGCGCGGTCAGCGCGGCGCCGTGGGGCAGTGCGAGCATTCTGCCCATCAGCTGGATGTACATCGCCATGATGGGCCCGCAATTGGCCGACGCCAGCGAAGTGGCGATCCTCGCCGCGAATTACCTGGCGCGTCATTTGTCCGGGGCGTTTCCGGTGCTTTACACCGGGCGCAACGAACGCGTGGCCCACGAATGCATTCTCGACCTGCGGCCATTGAAGGCGCTGACCGGTATCAGTGAAGAAGACGTCGCCAAGCGCCTGATGGACTATGGCTTCCATGCGCCGACCATGTCGTTTCCGGTGCCGGGGACGTTGATGGTCGAGCCTACCGAAAGTGAATCGAAGGCGGAGCTGGACCGTTTTATCGGCGCGATGCTGAGCATCCGTGCGGAGATAACCGAGGTGCAGAACGGCAACTGGCCGGCCGAGGACAATCCGCTAAAGCGTGCGCCGCACACGCTGGCCGACATCACCGGAGTCTGGGAGCGGCCCTACAGCATCGAGCAAGCGGTGACGCCGGATGCGCACACCAAGGCCCACAAGTATTGGCCGGTGGTGAACCGGGTGGACAATGTTTACGGGGACCGGAACCTGTTTTGTGCGTGTGTACCGGTGGATGATTACCGCTGACAGTACTCGTTCCTGTAGGAGCAAGGCTTGCCCGCGATAGCGCCCTTGAGATCGCCATCGCGGGCAAGCCTTGCTCCTACAGAAGGAGGTTGGGAAAAAAAATGCCGCTCATATGAGCGGCATTTTCATTTCGGCATCGATTACTCGGCAGCCACGGCATTCTTCGCCAGAATCGCGTTGGCCAATTCCATATCCGTAGCCTGCAGGCCCGGGTTGTCGGCGCGGACTTGCTGCATCGCGGCTTCCAGATACGGGCCGCGGATGCCGCCGTCACTGGCGACGAAGCTGCCGGCATCATCCTGGGCAGCGACGATCAGCTTGTGATCCTTGAAGGTCAGGTAGGTCGAGCCGGTGGTGGCACCGGACGAGATGACGTTACGCCAAAAGCTGTCAGCCATCGCCGAACCGACAGGCAGGGACAACAAGGCGATGGTAGCGACAGCAAGTTTGAAACGCATGATGGGTGACTCCACTGGGTTAACTATGCCGTTGGATTGTCATTCCCCCAATCGAGTTCCATCACCGCACAGCTACTTCTGCTCGCTCTGCGGCGTCACGCGCAACACCTCCTCGATAGTGGTCAAACCGGCCGCGACCTTCTGCGCCCCGGACAAACGCAAGCTGCGCATGCCCTCCTTGAACGCCTGCCGCCGCACTGCCAGCATATCGGTGTCGGGGTTGATCAGGGCTTTGAGGCCGTCGGTCAGTTGCATGATTTCGTAGACCCCGGCGCGGCCGTGATAGCCGGTGTCGCGGCATTCCACGCAACCGATGGCGCGTTGGGCGTTGCCCGGCAGCGGTGCTTGCCAGGGGCGGGTCAGGGTTTGCCAGTCTTCTTCGCCCAAGGTTTGCGGTGCCTTGCAGTGCGGGCACAAGGTACGCACCAATCGCTGGGCCATGACGCCGAGAACCGTGGCCTTGATCAGGTAATGCGGCACGCCAAGCTCCAGCAAACGGCTGATGGCACTGGGTGCGTCGTTGGTGTGCAGCGTCGACAGCACCAGGTGTCCGGTGAGCGCGGCCTGGATCGCCATTTCGGCGGTTTCCAGATCGCGAATCTCGCCGATCATGATGATGTCCGGGTCTTGTCGCATCAGCGCGCGTACCCCGGCGGCGAAGGTCAGGTCGATGTTGTGCTGGACCTGCATCTGGTTGAACGCCGGTTCGACCATTTCAATCGGGTCTTCGATGGTGCAGAGGTTGACCTCCGGCGTCGCCAGTTTTTTCAGCGTGGTGTAGAGCGTGGTGGTCTTGCCGGAACCGGTCGGCCCGGTGACCAGAATGATGCCGTTGGGCTGGCGGGTCATGTCCTGCCAGCGTCGCAGGTCGTCGGCGGAGAAGCCCAGCTGGTCGAAATCCTTGAGCAGCACTTCCGGGTCGAAAATCCGCATGACCATTTTTTCGCCGAAGGCTGTTGGCAAGGTCGATAACCGTAACTCGACTTCGCCGCCGTCCGGGGTTTTGGTTTTCACCCGGCCGTCCTGGGGTTTGCGCTTCTCCGCAACGTTCATCCGCCCCAGGCTTTTCAGGCGACTGACGATGGCCATGGTCACTTGCGGCGGGAATTGGTAGACGTTGTGCAGCACGCCGTCGATGCGAAAACGCACCGTGCCTTGCTCGCGCCGGGGCTCGATGTGGATATCGCTGGCGCGCTGCTGGAAGGCGTACTGGAACAGCCAGTCGACGATGTTGACGATGTGCGCGTCGTTGGCGTCCGGCTCCTGGTCGCTGGCGCCGAGGTTGAGCAACTGCTCGAAGTTGCCCAGGGTGTTGACCTGCTGATCGGCGTTGTTCGCGCCGGTAACTGATTTGGCCAGTCGGAAAAATTCCACGCTGAAGCGCTGGATATCCACCGGGTTGGCCACCACACGCTTGATCGGTAGCTTCAGCACGTGGGTCAGGTCGGCTTCCCAACCGGTGACGTAGGGCTGGGCGCTGGCGACGGTCACGGCGTCGCGGTCGATGGAGACGGCGAGGATCTTGTGGCGCTGGGCAAAGGCGTAGGACATCAACGGCGTCACGGCCGCGACGTTGATCTTCAACGGGTCGATGCGCAGGTAAGGCTGACCCGCCTGCTGGGACAGCCACAGGGTCAGGTTTTCCAGGTCGAGGTGTTTGCCGGGGCGGCTGAGGTCGTCCAGCTGCTGGCCGGCGATGAATTCCAGTGGATGCAGCTGCCCATGAGCGGCGTGGCGACGGCGGGCATTGAGCGCCTGCTCGGCCGAATCCTGGCTGATAAAGCCTTGGGCAACCAGCTCGCGCAGCACATCATTGAGATCCAGCCAGCGGTCCTGAATGGAGAATTGAACGGACATGCGGGCTCCTTTTGAACAACAAGTGCGCAAAGGATAGTCGTGGCGCCACAGACCGTTGGGCCACTACCCGACGAAGCCGTATCGAGTTTTTTCAGCCCGCCGCTTGAGCGGCCTCAGCCCAGGCAGCGTCAGCGGTTTGCAGATCGACCGAGCAGACGCTGATCAGGTTACGAAGTTTTTCCGCGATCACCTGGGCGCGATGCCAGCTCAAACCATCGATGACAATCTCGATCGCCAGCAGATCGTCCTGGCGCTGCACGTGCACCTGTTCCGGCGTCAGAAACTGCAACGCGAACAGATTGAGCGCACGGCACAGCAGATCCGGTTCGGCTTCGGCCAGCAATTGGTAGCGAACGCAGCAATGCGCGTTGCCGACATGCCAGACATCGGCGCGTGTGGATGGGGTGTTGACGGCTTCAAGGTGCGGCATGGTCGTTCTCCAAAATCACTGGAGAAATTTTTACATTCGGTGCCGGGTTTTTCTTATCTATGATGGTCCGTATTACGGGTTCTTCGAATCGCTCAATTCGGCTAGTCATCAATTTAAGGTTTTTTTATGCAAAGCGAGCTGGACGGCTACGACCGCAAGATCCTGGCGATGCTGCAAGAGGACGCTTCGCTCTCCAGTGCGCAGATCGCTGAGCAGGTGGGGCTTTCACAGTCGCCCTGCTGGCGGCGGATTCAGCGGATGAAAGAGGAGGGGATCATTCGCGGCCAGGTGACGTTGCTCGACCGCAAGAAAATCGGCCTGAACACGCAGATCTTCGCGCAGGTAAAACTCAACGCCCACGGACGTTCGAACTTCACCGAATTCACCGAAGCGATTCGCGGTTTTCCCGAAGTGCTGGAGTGTTATGTGCTGATGGGGGCTGTGGATTTCATGCTGCGGATCGTCGCGGCGGACATCGAGGCTTACGAGCGCTTCTTTTTCGAGAAGCTGTCGATGGTGCCGGGGATTCAGGAGGTGAATTCGATTGTGGCGTTATCGGAGATCAAGTCGACCACCAGTTTGCCGGTTTGAAGCTTTGCGGTGAATTGGCTGTCCTCATCGCTGGCAAGCCAGCTCCCACAGATTTTTGTGTTGAATCACAATTTGCATTCCAACATCGAACCCTGTGGGAGCTGGCTTACCAGCGATAGCGGTGTTACATGCGCAGCAACATCTTCCAGGCACGATTCTGATAAACCGCAATCGCCTGCTGCTTGCGCGCATCGAGCAGTTCATCAGTGATCGTCGGCTCGTTGGCCAGTTGCGCCAGTTTGTTCAATTCGCCATACAGGCGATCCATTTCCGGGATCTCCAGCACGTTGCGCGCATGGTGCAGCCACGCCTGAATGCGTTCGATGCGCGGCAATTGCTCAGCGAGGTCTTCCGGCTGTTGCTGGTAACGCTGCAATTGCAACGAAGTGGCTTCTTCGCCCAGCAGGCGTGGCAACCAGCTGCCCAGTTGCGCCGCGCCCTGGCGATTGCCACGGGTGTTGCGCTCGGCGGTCCAGGTGCGGGCCAGCAACCAGCGTGAAGTGTTCAGCGAGAACAGGCCCCAGCGCGGATCTTCGAGTTCTTCGAGGAATTGCTCCGGCGCTGCTTTGCGCACGTCTTCATCGTCCAGGCCTGCTTGCACCAGCGGGCGCCAGTCTTCCAGCAAGGCGTCGAGGGCGACACGCAAATCGTGGGTCGACTGACGCGGTGCGGCTTGACCGAGGCTGCTGACCAGCGCACGCAGTTCGGCGAGGTTTTCCACCCAGTCCAGCAGCAGGCGCCAGTGACCATTGAAACGATACTGCTCGGCCAGACGCTGGCTGCTGCCGAGCAGATGCCAGCACAGTGCGGCGAAAGCGTCGTCCAGCGGGGTTTCGGCGGTGAGTTGTGGTGCCGGCAGGCTCAGCGAGTAACTGTTGGCGTCGTACAGACGATAGCCACGTTCGGCCTTGCTGATGTCGCACGGCATCAGGGCCAGTTTCTCGGCCAGTTCGGCGGCCAGTTCCAGCAACGCGGCAGGCTCGCCTTCGCGCAACTCCAGTTCCAGCTCACAGATTTCTTCTTTCTGCTTGCCGACCACGACGTGGCCCAGGTCCAGTGCGGCTTCGATGACCACTTTGGTCTTGCCGCGACCCCAGGCGATTTCCGCGCGCTCGCGGACGAAATCGGTGGTGAAGATGGGCTTCAGGGTTTTCTTGTCCAGTTCGGCCAGTGCCTCGGGCCAGCATTCGCCGTCGAGTTTTTTCAGGTCGAGCTTGGCTTTGGGCAGGTTCCAGTCGTACTCATTGCGCACGGACAGACCGGCGACACTCTGACCACGGGTCTTGAGGGTCTGGATCACTTCTTCGCCATCCTTGCGCAGGCGCAGGGCGACTTTGGCCTGGGCCAGGTCACGTTCTGGGGTGTCGAAGTACTGGTTCATCAACTCACGGCGTTCCCAGCCACTTTTGTTGCGTTTTTTCAGTAACGGGTGCTCGCGCAGGGCGGCGAGGGTTTCGCGGCTGACGCGGAGTTTGATTTCGGTTTCTTTCTGCATGGCCGGAAAATCCAGGATCGGGAGCGCAGCCGGGGGAATGTGTGGCTGCTAAGGTCGTGCAGTGTACAGGACTCGACCTGCCTACGCCGCGCGACGGTTTATTCCTGTCGCCGGATGGCTCTATGATGGTCTTCAATTCGGGAGTTGGAGCCAGCGATGCCATTGCCGTCCATGAAAGATCAGTTCGCTGCACTGATTGCTGCGCCGTCCGTCAGCTGTACTCAGGCAAGCCTCGATCAATCCAATCGTCCGGTGATCGATCTGCTGGCTGCGTGGCTCGGCGATCTGGGTTTCGCCTGCGACATCCAGCAGGTCAGCCCCGGCAAATTCAACTTGCTGGCCACTTTCGGTTCCGGCCCCGGTGGTCTGGTGCTGGCCGGGCACAGTGACACGGTGCCGTTCGATGGTGCGCTGTGGCAGACCGATCCGTTGAAGCTGACCGAAGTCGATGGTCGCTGGGTCGGGTTGGGCAGTTGCGACATGAAGGGTTTTTTCGCGCTGGCCATTGATGCCGTCAAACCCCTGCTCGACCAACCGTTCAAGCAACCGCTGCTGATCCTTGCCACCTGCGATGAAGAAAGTTCGATGTCCGGCGCCCGTGCGCTGGCCGCAGCGGGTCGCCCGCTCGGACGCGCGGCAGTGATCGGCGAGCCGACCGGACTCAAGCCGATCCGCATGCACAAAGGCATCATGATGGAGCGCATCGACATCCTCGGGCAGAGCGGCCATTCCTCTGACCCGCGCCTGGGTCACAGCGCACTCGAAGCCATGCACGATGCCATTGGTGAACTGCGTGGCCTGCGCCTGTTGTGGCAACGTGAGTTTCGCAACATGCAGTTCGGTGTGCCGACGCCGACCATGAATTTCGGCTGCATCCATGGCGGCGACAACCCCAACCGCATCTGCGGCCAGTGTTCGCTGGAGTTTGATTTGCGTCCTTTGCCGGGCATGGACCCCAAAGCCTTGCGTGCCGAGATCCTGGGTAGACTCAAGCCGGTTGCCGAGCGGCATCAGGTCAAGATCGACTACGCACCGCTGTTCCCTGAAGTACCGCCGTTCGAGCAAGCAGCAGACTCGGAACTGGTGCGCATCGCCGAAAAGCTCACCGGCCATAGCGCCGAAGCGGTGGCGTTCGGCACCGAAGCGCCTTATCTTCAGCAACTTGGCTGCGAGACACTGGTGCTCGGCCCGGGCGATATCGCCTGCGCCCACCAGCCGGGGGAATACCTTGAAATGTCACGTTTGCAGCCTACGGTGCATCTACTACGTCAGTTGATTGAACATTACTGCCTGACACCGGCCCAAACTGCAGTGCCAACCAATTGAACGCAACCCTTGTAGGAGCTGCCGAAGGCTGCGATCTTTTGATTCTGGATTTTAAGATCAAAAGATCGCAGCCTTCGGCAGCTCCTACAGGGGGCGCGATTAATTTGTCAGTTTCAAAACCCGTATTCATGAGGAGAGCGCGCGTGTCGCCAAGCCTGTTCCGACGATAACCATCAGCCCGCTGTGCGTTTTCAGTTTCGCCCTTTTTTCGGCTGCTATTTATTACAGGCCCAGGTTCATGCCCGAATACGTCAATTGGCTTCGTCACGCTTCGCCTTACATCAACGCCCACCGCGATTGCACCTTTGTCGTCATGCTGCCCGGCGACGGCGTTGAACATCCGAACTTCGGCAATATCGTCCACGACCTGGTGCTGTTGCACAGCCTGGGTGTGCGGCTGGTGCTGGTTCACGGTTCCCGTCCGCAAATCGAAACGCGCCTCGCCGCGCGCGGCCTGACCCCGCATTACCACCACGGCATGCGCATCACCGATGCCGCGACGCTGGAGTGTGTGATCGATGCGGTCGGCCAGTTGCGCATTGCCATTGAGGCTCGCCTGTCGATGGACATGGCGTCCTCGCCGATGCAGGGCTCGCGCCTGCGGGTGGCCAGCGGCAACCTGGTGACCGCGCGGCCGATCGGCGTGCTTGAAGGCGTCGATTATCACCACACCGGCGAAGTGCGCCGGGTTGACCGCAAAGGCATCAATCGCTTGCTGGACGAGCGCTCCATCGTGCTGCTGTCGCCATTGGGCTACTCGCCGACCGGTGAAATCTTCAACCTCGCCTGCGAAGACGTCGCCACCCGCGCGGCCATCGACCTGGGCGCGGACAAGCTGCTGCTGTTCGGCGCCGATCTGGGCTTGATCGATGAAAACGGACGTCTGGTGCGTGAGTTGCGCCCGCAACAGGTGCCGGCGCATTTGCAGCGTCTGGGCAGCAACTATCAGGCAGAACTGCTGGATGCCGCCGCCGAAGCTTGCCGTGGCGGCGTGGCGCGCAGCCATATCGTCAGCTATGCCGAGGATGGCGCACTGCTGACCGAACTGTTCACCCGCGACGGTGGCGGTACATTGGTAGCGCAAGAGCAGTTCGAAGTGGTGCGCGAAGCGGCCATTGAAGACGTCGGTGGATTGCTGGATTTGATCAGCCCGCTGGAAGAGCAGGGCATTCTGGTGCGGCGTTCGCGCGAAGTGCTGGAGCGTGAAATCGAGCAGTTCAGCGTGGTCGAGCGCGAAGGCATGATCATCGCCTGCGCGGCGCTGTATCAGATTGCCGATTCGGATGCCGGGGAGCTGGCGTGCCTGGCGGTGAACCCGGAGTATCGCCATGGCGGTCGAGGTGATGAGCTGCTGGAGCGTATCGAAACCCGTGCCCGGGCGCAGGGTTTGAAGACCTTGTTCGTCCTCACCACCCGCACGGCGCACTGGTTCCGTGAGCGTGGCTTCGTGCCGAGCAGCGTTGATCGGCTGCCATCGGCGCGGGCGTCGCTGTACAACTATCAGCGTAATTCGAAGATTTTCGAAAAAGCCCTTTGATCACACTGCCCCTGTAGGAGCTGCCGCAGGCTGCGATCTTTTGATTTTTCCTTTCAAGATCAAAAGATCGCAGCCTGCGGCAGCTCCTACAAGGATGTTGCATTACTCCTGCACGAACTTCGCGCTGACATACGGCGAGTAATCCGGCAGCACCGTCTCAACCTTCCCCTGTTCCTTCAAGAACTTCGCCGTCTCGCCAATCGCCTTGGCCGTGCCGCCATCCAGCAGTGCGCTGGTCAGTTGCGCCTTGGCATCCGGGAACGCGGAACCGGCCAATAATTCCGGCACGTCGGCGGCATTGGCACCGGTCAATTTAGCGATTTTTTGTACGGGTACCGAGTCGGCGGTCCAGGTGTCTTTGTGCGCCGCATAGTCGGCGAATGAGTCCAGGGTGACCTTGGCGAATTTGGCGATCACCTCCGGATGCTTCTCGGCGTAGTCCTTGCGCGCCACCCACACTTCGAAGGTCGGTGCGCCCCATTGCCCGACCTGCGCGGCGTCGGTCAAGGTCTTGCCAGTCTTGCGAATTTCCCCCAGCGCGGGCGACCAGACGAACGCGCCATCAATGTCGCCGCGTTTCCACGCGGCGGCGATTTCCGCCGGTTGCAGATTCACCACTTTGACTTTCGAAGCGTCCAGGCCCCAATGCTTCAGCGCACCCAGCAAACTGTAATGAGAAGTTGATACAAACGGCGTGGCGATGGTCTTGCCGATCAGATCTTGGGGTTTTTCGATGCCGCTGCCGTTGCGCACCACCAGCGCTTCGGCCGCGTTGATCTGGGCAGAGACGATGAACGCGACAATCGGCAAGTTACGCGAAGCCGCCGCCGCCAAAGGGCTGGAGCCGAGGTTGCCGATCTGCACATCGCCGGACGCAATGGCAGTGACCACTTCCGGGCCGCTGTTGAAGCGTCGCCAGTCGATTTTCTCGCCGATGGTTTTTTCGTACAGGCCATCCGCCTGTGGGACTTTGCTGGGATCGATACCGGTTTGGTAACCGACCGTGAGGCTTGCCGCGTGGGCGGATAATGAAAAAATGAGCGACACACAAACTGTAACAATTGGTCTGGATAGTGCGCGTTTGGTCGTCATGGCAGGGGCCTTTTCGATAGGTTTTGTTTCGGAATTGCTACCGAAACTAATCGATCTAAAAAACTCCTGACAAATACCATTTAGGAATTAGCTTATCCGCCAGCCGCTCTATTCTGAGGGAGTCCGGAGCGGCGAGCTAAATTCCTAAACGGTATGAGAAAAGAATGAACCAATTCTTTTCAGGTTTATGACAAGCGCGTGAACCTGCAAGGACCAAAAAACTGGGGATTAGACTATGGTCGTAGACACACATAGTTACGATTGACTTGTGAGTCACCGTCCGGCGCTAATCGCGCATCTTAGGATTCCAGGCACTTGACCCGGAACCAGGACTACAAGAATTAGAGACTAGAGGAGCTTCACCATGAACAAGTCCACCTTGGCTCTGGCCGTGGCCGTAGGGGTGTTGGCGCAGCAGGCAGGCGCCGCCGGTTTCATCGAAGACAGCAAGGCATCCGTTAGTTCGCGTACCTATTATTTCGACTCCGACAAGCGTGAAGGCGCCAGCACTCCTGCCAACCGCCAGCGCGAGGCCGCTGAAGGTCTGAAGTTCGATTACCAGTCGGGCTTCACCCAAGGTGTCGTAGGTTTCGGTATCGACGCCCAGGCGCTGGTGGGTATCCATCTGGACGGTGGCAAAGGCCATCACCCGGATAACAACTCCTTCACTCCTAGCGATTCCGATGGTTCGGCAGAGAGCTCGTGGAGCCGTGCGGCGGCTAACGTCAAGGCACGCTTCTCGAAGACCGAGGCCCATGTGGGTGGCGCTCTTCAGCCAAACATGCCGATCCTGATCGCGAACGACAGCCGCGTGCTGCCGCAAACCTTTGAGGGTGGCACCATCTCCTCGAAGGAAATCGACAACGTGACCTTCAACCTGGGTCAGTTGGAGCACGCGACCGGTCGCGCATCCAGCAACAGCACCGGCCTGGCCGTGGCTGGCGGTACTCAGGACAGCAACCAGTTCCGCTACGCCGGTGCTGACTGGAAGATCACCAAAGACCTGATGCTGCAGTACTACTTCGCGAACCTGGAAGACTACTACAAGCAGAACTTCCTCGGTCTGGTGCACGTTTACCCGATCGCGCCGAACCAGTCGTTCAAAACCGATATTCGTTATTTCGACAGCAGCTCTGACGGCAAGAACGGCACTGCTGGCTACCAGTTCAACAACAACAACGGTTACGCCAAAAATGCGGGCGAGGTCGACAACAAGACCTGGAGCGCTACCTTCACTTACACCCTGGGCGGCAGCGCGTTCCTGCTCGGTCACCAGCGTGTCAACGATGACGGCGGCTTTGTTTTCCTGAACCAGGGTAACGTTGTCGATGGCAACGGTCGCAACGAAGGTGCTGGCGGCGCAAGCTTCTACTCCTTCACCGATGCCACCGTGGGCAGCTTCATTCGTGCTGGTGAAAACACCACGTACGGTCAGTACTCCTATGACTTCGCTTCGTTGGGTGTGCCAGGCTTGAAAGCTTCGGCCGCTTATCTGTACGGCCGGGACATCAAGGCCACCAACGGCGTGGGTGATGACCTGAACGAGCGCGAGACCGACCTGCGTGTGGACTACGTGATTCAAACCGGTCCACTTAAAGGTTTCGGCACCACACTGCGTCACGGTATGTACCGTGGCAACACCAGCACTCTCGATGAAGACCAGACCCGTCTGATCTTCAACTACACCTACAGCTTCATGTAACAGCGGTTGTGCAAAAAGCCTCGCCGAACGGCGGGGCTTTTTTTGGGCCGGTTTTTAATATTCCATAATGTTAGCTGATGTGTATTTTTTATTCTTTTTAGCTTTTTTCTCTAGCGATTACAGTAAGACCGTCCGACACGCACCGTAAGCCGCGGACCCCGCTTCAAATCCCTCGAAGATCAAAAAAGTTCAGGAATCGGCTTTCACGCCGATACCCCGAATCTGTGCTGTCGAGGCTTATTTCCCAATGCGATTAAAACCAGCTTGATGATTCTTTTTAGGATTATGAAGAGGTATTCTGCGCGCCCGAAAAATGACCGCTTCAGACGGTCCGGCGCGAATGGCGCGTCTGTGGATCCAGGGCATCCGACCCAGGACCAGCAGCACAAGAATTAGAAAACGATAGGAGCGAAACACATGAACAAGTCCACCTTGGCCCTGGCTGTGGCCGTAGGGGTTTTGGCGCAGCAAGCAAGCGCCGCCGGTTTCATCGAAGACAGCAAGGCAACATTGGGGCTGCGCAACTTCTACATCAACACTGACTATCGTGACGGCACCGGCAATGTCCCGAACAAGAACGAAGAATGGGGCCAAGGCTTCGATCTGCGTTTCATCTCCGGTTACACCCAAGGCACTGTCGGCTTCGGTATCGATGCGATCGGCCTGTTGGGCGTGAAGCTGGATTCGGGCGGTGGTACTAACGGTGCAGCGAACACCGCTGCTTACGGCGGTACTGTTTTCCCAAGCAAATCCAATGGCGAAGCAGTTGATAACTTCTCCAGCCTGGGCCTGACTGCCAAAGCCAAGATTTCCCAGACTGAGCTGAAACTGGGTACTTTGCAGCCGAAACTGCCGGTCATCGTGACCAACGACGGTCGCCTGCTGCCGCAAACCTGGGAAGGTGGTCAGATCACTTCCGGCGAGATCAAGGACCTGACTCTGACGGGTGGCCAGATCGAGCACGTCAAGGGCCGCAACTCCAGCAACAATGAACAGATGTCTATCAACGGTGCTTCCCCACGCACCATCAATAGCAACAAGTTCATCTACGCCGGTGGTGACTACAAACTCACCAAGGACCTGACTGCGCAGTACTATTACGGCAACCTGGAAGACTTCTACAAACAGCACTTCCTGGGTCTGGTTCATAACTGGGCAATCGGCCCGGGCGTACTGAAGTCCGACCTGCGTTACTTCAACAGCTCCGACGACGGCGCCAACGGTCACGATCCGCTGTACTACAGCACCGGCAACTACAACGCGCCTAACGGTAAAGGCAAGGTCGACAACAACCTGTACAGCGGCCTGTTCCTGTACACCGTGGCCGGTCACACCTTCGGTGGCGGTTACCAGGTCAGCAACGGCAGCAGCGACTTCCCTTGGCTGAACCAGGGCGACGGTTCGTCGAACTACACCATCACCGACGCGCAAATCCAGAAGTTCGGTCGTGCCGGCGAGAAAACCTGGCAGGCACGCTACTCCTTTGACTTTGCCAAGGTCGGCGTACCTGGCCTGACGGCAGGTGTGGTTTACCTGCACGGCGACGACATCGACACGGTGAACGCTGCCGGTCGTCAAGCTGCTAACGGCGCTTCCGAGTGGGAGCGCGACCTGACCGTAGGTTACGTTGTCCAGTCCGGCGCATTGAAGAACCTTGGCCTGATGTGGAAAAACGCCACCTGGCGCACCGACCTGCCGAACACCCGTTCCCAGGACGAAAACCGCCTGATCGTCAGCTACTCGATCCCGCTGTTGTAATAGCGTGTAGGAGCTGCCGCAGGCTGCGATCTTTTGATTTTGTTTTAAAAACAAGGTCAAAAGATCGCAGCCTGCGGCAGCTCCTACATGTGACAAAAAAAGCCCCGCCCGGCATCACGCCGGGCGGGGCTTTTGCGTTTTCAAGGCGGAGTCACCCCCGTAATCCCGCCTTGAAATTCCCCTCTTTTGCAGCAACTCAAGGCCTTCTCGAACCTTGGGGCCGATGTTCGGCGGGATGCGTGATCACGTCCAGTGAACAGATCTTTAATATTTCGTTTAGATCTAAATAAATGGATATTTATTCTTTTTAATAGATAAAAAACACAGGCACAGTGGGCTCAACCAGAACTCAAAAGGAGCAGCACACCATGGGCATCAGACTCGGCGATATCGCCCCCGATTTCGAACAGGATTCCAGCGCCGGTACCATCCGTTTCCACCAGTGGCTGGGCGATAGCTGGGGCGTGCTGTTTTCCCACCCGGCGGACTTCACGCCGGTGTGCACCACTGAGCTCGGCTTTACCGCCAAGTTGAAAGATGAATTCGCCAAGCGTGGGGTCAAGGCCATCGCGCTGTCCGTCGACCCGGTGGATTCGCACCACAAGTGGATCGAAGACATCAACGAAACCCAGAACACCGTCGTCAACTTCCCGATCCTCGACGACGCCGACCGCAAGGTCTCGGACCTCTACGACCTGATCCACCCCAATGCCAACGACACCTTGACGGTGCGTTCGCTGTTCGTGATCGATCCGAACAAAAAGGTCCGGTTGACCATCACCTATCCAGCCAGCACCGGCCGTAACTTCAATGAAATCCTGCGGGTGATCGATTCGCTGCAACTCACCGACAACTACAAGGTGGCTACCCCGGCCAACTGGCAGGACGGTGATGAGGTGGTGATCGTGCCGTCGCTCAAGGATGAAGACGAAATCAAGCAGCGCTTTCCCAAAGGCTATCGCGCCGTTAAACCTTACTTGCGCCTGACGCCGCAGCCGAATCGTTGAAGATCAAAAGATCGCAGCCTGCGGCAGCTCCTACAGGTGCACGCCGGTGCATGTAGGAGCTGCCGAAGGCTGCGATCTTTTGAAGGTATCCAAAAAGCAGGGGATTTCAGGCCGTTTCAACGGCCTGTTTTTTTGCCTGGAAGAATTGAATTTGTATATCTCTTAAACGAATAACCAAATGAATAAATATGATTTATGGATATATAAATCACCTGTTAAGGTCACTCCATCGAAGCGAGATCGCAAATCGCGAATCGCCAACACCGTTCAAGGAATCCTCTGAATGCTGGTCGTCTCACTCGGTGGCAGTCCCAGCCAACGCTCCCGTTCCGGGGTGTTGCTGGAGCGCTCCCAGCGTTGGTTGCAAGGGCAGGGTGTGGAAGTGGTGAGTTACCAGGTGCGGGACTTCCCGGCCGAAGACTTGCTGCATGCACGCTTCGACAGCCCGAAGGTGATCGACCTGTTGCAACAGATTGAAAACGCCGATGGCTTGCTGATTGCCACGCCGGTCTACAAAGCGTCGTTCTCCGGTGCGTTGAAAACCGTGCTGGATTTGCTGCCCGAGCGCGCCCTGAGCCACAAAGTGGTTCTGCCGATGGCGACCGGAGGCAGCATCGCCCACATGCTGGCGGTGGATTACGCGCTCAAGCCAGTGCTGTCGGCGTTGAAAGCCCAGGAACTGCTGCAGGGGATTTTCGCCGTCGACAGCCAGATCGCCTACGGCGAAGGCAGTGCGCAAGCGCAGTTGGCGCCGGAGCTGGAGCAAAGATTGAATGAGTCGCTGGAGTTGTTTTTCAGCGCCATGGCGCGACGGCCGAAGCCGCTCGATCCGAACCTGTTGAATGATCGTTTGTTGACTGCTCGCTGGAGCATTTAAGCCTTACCCAAATTTTATGTACTGGCCTTACTCGCCCGCTAACGGGCAAGCAGGTGCAGCCAAAAACCCTACTGCAAAAAGGAGAGCGCCATGCGCCCTGTCATTTTGCGTCGTGGTCTGGTCGCTCTGTTTGCTGCGGCTGTCACCTTCGGCGCCATTACTCAAGCTCAAGCCGAGACACTTCGAATCGGCTATCAGAAATACGGCACTCTGGTGCTGCTCAAAGCCAAGGGAACCCTGGAAAAACGCCTCGCCGCCCAAGGCGTGGACGTGCAATGGACTGAATTCCCCGGCGGCCCGCAACTGCTCGAAGGCCTGAACGTCGGCTCGATCGACTTCGGCGTCACCGGCGAAACACCGCCAGTGTTCGCTCAAGCGGCCGGTGCTGATTTGCTCTATGTCGCCTACGAACCGCCAGCGCCTCACAGCGAAGCGATCCTGGTGCCGAAGGACTCGCCGATCAAGTCGGTGGCCGAGCTCAAGGGCAAGAAAGTCGTGCTGAACAAAGGCTCCAACGTGCACTACCTGCTGGTGCGTGCGCTGGAAGACGCCGGCCTCAAATACACCGATATCCAGACCGTATTCCTGCCTCCGGCCGACGCCCGCGCCGCGTTCGAACGTGGCAGTGTCGATGCCTGGGTCATCTGGGACCCGTACCAGGCGGCCGCCGAACAGCAACTGCAAGCGCGCACCCTGCGCGATGGCAAAGGCATCGTCGATAACCATCAGTTCTATCTCGCGACCAAGCCTTATGCGCAGAAAAATCCCGAGGTGATCAAGACCCTCGTGGATGAAGTGCGCGCGGTCGGCGAGTGGTCCAAGGCCAACCCGGAAGACGTGACCAAACAGGTCTCGCCACTGCTCGGCCTGCCGGCGGACATCACCCTGACCTCGATGAAACGCCAGGGCTACGGTGCGTTGTTCCTCACCCCGGAAGTGGTCGCAGCGCAGCAGAAAATCGCTGACAGCTTCTACCAGCTCAAGCTGATTCCGAAGCCGTTGAGCATCAAAGACGTGATCTGGACGCCACCGGCGGCCGTTGCCAAAGCTCAGTAACTCACGCTCAGAAACTTAAGCCGATTCCCCAAGGAGACCACTCCATGAGCCTCAATATCTTCTGGTTCCTGCCTACCCACGGCGACGGCCATTACCTTGGCACCGCCGAAGGCGCTCGCGCCGTTGACCACGGTTACCTGCAACAAGTCGCACAAGCGGCGGATCGACTGGGCTTCGGCGGCGTGCTGATTCCCACCGGCCGCTCCTGCGAAGACTCGTGGCTGGTGGCGGCGTCGCTGATTCCGGTGACCCAGCGTTTGAAGTTTCTGGTCGCCCTGCGCCCCGGGATCATTTCCCCGACGGTGGCAGCGCGTCAGGCCGCGACACTTGATCGCTTGTCCGGCGGTCGTGCGCTGTTCAACCTGGTCACGGGCGGTGATCCGGAAGAATTGGCCGGCGACGGACTGTTCCTGACTCACGAAGAGCGCTATCAGGCTTCGGTGGAATTCACCCGCATCTGGCGCCGCGTGCTGGAAGGCGAAACCGTTGATTACGACGGCCAGCACATCAGCGTGAAGGGCGCCAAGTTGCTCTACCCGCCGATCCAGCAACCGCGTCCGCCGCTGTACTTCGGCGGCTCGTCGGAAGCGGCGCAGGACCTCGCGGCAGAGCAGGTGGAAATGGTCCTGACCTGGGGCGAGCCACCGGCCGCCGTGGCCGAGAAGATTGCACAGGTGCGTGCGAAAGCCGCCAAGCTCGGTCGTACCGTGCGCTTCGGCATTCGCCTGCATGTGATCGTTCGCGAAACCAATGCCGAGGCCTGGCAAGCGGCGGATCGACTGATCTCGCACCTGGACGACGAAACCATCGCCCGTGCCCAGGCATCGCTGGCACGTTTCGATTCCGTGGGCCAGCAACGCATGGCGGCACTGCACGGCGGCAGCCGCGACAACCTGGAAGTCAGCCCGAACCTTTGGGCCGGTGTCGGCCTGGTGCGTGGCGGTGCTGGTACGGCGCTGGTGGGTGATGGTCCGACCGTTGCCGCACGCGTGAAGGAATACGCGGACCTGGGCATCGACACCTTCATCTTCTCCGGTTATCCACACCTTGAAGAGTCGTATCGCGTTGCCGAGTTGCTGTTCCCGCACCTCGATATCGAACGTCCCGAGTTGCCGAAAAGCGCCGGTTACGTCAGCCCGTTCGGCGAGATGGTCGCCAACGACATTCTTCCCAAAGCCGCGTCGCAGAGCTGAGGCGCGCCATGAAGAAAATCATCCACGGTCTCGCGCCTTGGGCGTTGCCGGTGTTGCTGCTGGCGGTGTGGCAGTTGTCGGTGTCGGCGGGCTGGTTGTCGACGCGGATTCTGCCGGCACCGATCGCCGTGATCGAAGCCGGCGTGAGTCTGGTGCGCAGCGGCGAAATCTGGACGCACCTTGCAATCAGCGGCTGGCGCGCGGCGCTGGGCTTCGCCATCGGTGGCGGCATCGGCCTGACCCTGGGCTTCATCACCGGTCTGTCGAAATGGGGCGAGCGCCTGCTGGACAGCTCGGTGCAAATGATCCGTAACGTGCCGCACCTGGCGCTGATTCCATTGGTGATCCTGTGGTTCGGCATCGACGAGTCGGCGAAGATTTTCCTGGTGGCGCTGGGTACGTTGTTCCCGATCTACCTCAACACCTATCACGGCATCCGCAACGTTGATCCGGCGCTGGTGGAAATGTCACGCAGCTACGGTTTGTCCGGTTTCGGTCTGTTTCGCCAAGTGATCCTGCCGGGGGCGTTGCCTTCGATTCTGGTCGGTGTGCGTTTCGCACTGGGCTTCATGTGGCTGACGCTGATCGTCGCGGAAACCATTTCCGCCAGCTCCGGCATTGGCTACCTGGCGATGAATGCCCGGGAGTTCTTGCAGACCGACGTGGTGGTGCTGGCGATCCTGATGTACGCGGTGCTCGGCAAACTGGCCGACCTCGCGGCCCGTGGACTTGAGCGCGTGTGGCTGCGCTGGCATCCGGCCTATCAGGTTGTAAAAGGAGGTGCCGCATGACTGCTCAACAACCTCCACGCCTGCTGCGCGGGATTCCGCTGGCGGTGCGCAGACTGCAAAAAACCTTCGGTTCGCGGCAGGTGCTGCGCGAGATCGATCTGCATATTCCGGCGGGGCAGTTCGTCGCCGTGGTCGGTCGCAGCGGCTGTGGCAAAAGTACTTTGCTGCGCTTGCTGGCCGGTCTCGATCAGCCTACGGGCGGTGAGCTGCTGGCCGGCTCCGCGCCGTTGAGCGAAGCGCGGGAAGACACCCGGCTGATGTTTCAGGAAGCACGTCTGCTGCCGTGGAAAAAGATCATCGACAACGTCGGCCTCGGGCTCAAGGGCAACTGGCGTCCCAAGGCTTTGGAAGCGCTGGAAGCGGTGGGTCTCGCGGATCGCGCCAACGAGTGGCCGGCGGCGTTGTCCGGTGGGCAGAAGCAACGTGTGGCACTGGCCCGCGCGCTGATCCATCAACCGCGCCTGCTGCTGCTCGACGAGCCTTTGGGCGCGCTGGATGCACTGACCCGAATCGAGATGCAGCAACTGATCGAACGGCTCTGGCAACAGCATGGCTTTACCGTGTTGCTGGTGACCCACGACGTCAGTGAAGCGGTGGCGATTGCCGATCGGGTGATCCTCATCGAAGACGGCGAAGTCGGCCTCGACCTGCACGTGGAACTACCGCGCCCTCGGGTCCGCGGTTCCCATCGGCTGGCGGCGCTGGAAACCGAAGTGCTCAATCGTGTGCTGTCACTGCCAGGCCAGCCGCCGGAACCGGAACCTGTTTCACCGTTGCCAACGCAATTGCGTTGGGCTCAGTAAAACAGCTGCAAGCTTTCAGCTTCAAGCTGCAAGAAGGAGCAGAGCGCTTTTACTTGCAGCTTGAAACTTGCTGCTTACAGCTCATTTCGACCCTAGGAGAAATAAATATGACTATCAAAGCCATCAACGTACGCAACCAGTTCAAAGGCTCCATCAAGGAAATCGTCCTCGGTGACGTGCTGTCGGAAATCGACGTGCAGACCGCCTCCGGCATCGTCACTTCAGTGATCACCACCCGCTCGGTGAAAGAGCTGGAACTGGCGGTCGGCAGTGAAGTGATCGCCTTCGTGAAATCCACCGAGGTGTCGATCGCCAAGTTGTAAACCGTGCGCGCAAACAACAACCCCGAAGGGTTTTAGCCCTTCGGGGTTTTTTGATTCCTTAAGATCATTCCGATGTAGGAGCTGCCGAAGGCTGCGATCTTTTAAAGCGCAGCGCGCTTGGGCAGATACGGCGGCAAATACAACCCAAGGTAAGCATCAAACACCCGCATCCCTTCCTCGGCCATGCGCGGCGTGATCTGCCCGTGCTGTTGCACCGAGCGCGCATAGACGCGATCCCCGAGCTCCATGGCCAACGCAAACACATCCACATCCCCCGGCAACTTCGGCAATTCGAAATGGTGATCGAACAGCTTGTGCATCAAGTCGCCCAGTTCGATGTCGTGCTGGCGGTCGGCCTGGGTGACTTCGGTCAGGCCGTGCTGGGCAAGGATCAGTTGGCGCGCGGCGGCATCCTCACCGTAGATGTCGAGCATGCGCTGTTCCACCAGTCGCGACAAATCGCGCCAGCCGCTCAACGCGTCGTGATCGATAGGCGCTTGCAGGCAGGCGCGGAAGGCGGCGTGGACATCGGCGGTCAGCGCTTCGAGCAGCGCCGGGACACTGGCGAAAAAGTGGTAGACGGAGGAGGGTGGGATCTCCGCACGCTCGGCGACGCTGTAGATCGACAGGCTGGCCACACCCTCGGCGGCCAGCAGCGTGCGGGCGGCATCGAGGATCGAATCGATTCGCGCCTGGCTGCGTGCGCGGGGTTTGCGGGGAGTGGCTACGCGTGTCATTGGAGTCTCCTGCGGGGCAGCGGGCATTGTACGAGCAGGGTTGTGTGTTGTCTCGTCGGCCGCCATCGCTGGCAAGCCAGCTCCCACAAGGATCTGTTGTGGACGCGATATCCGCGTGCGCCACAAGACACTGTGGGAGCTGGCTTGCCAGCGATCCGCCGAAGGCGGCCATAAAAAAACGCCGCAGGCTTGTTCGGCCAACGGCGTTTTTTCTACTACAACCACTTAAACAGTATGCAGATACCAGTTGTACTCAAGGTCGGAGATGGAGTGTTCGAACTCCTCCAGCTCGCTCTCTTTGCACGCGACGAAGATATCGATGTATTTCGGATCGATGTACTTGGCCATGACTTCGCTGTCGTCCAGCTCGCGCAGTGCATCGCGCAGGTTGTTCGGCAGGCTTTGCTCGTTCTGCTCGTAGCTGTTGCCTTCGACCGGTGCGCCCGGCTCGATCTTGTTGGTCAAACCGTGGTGCACGCCCGCCAGGACCGAAGCCATCAGCAGGTACGGGTTGGCGTCGGCACCGGCCACCCGATGCTCGATACGCACGGCATCGGCAGAACCGGTCGGTACGCGGATCGCGACGGTACGGTTGTCCAGGCCCCAGCACGGCGAGTTCGGCACGTAGAACTGTGCGCCGAAACGACGGTACGAGTTGACGTTCGGGCAGAGGAAAGCCATCTGCGCCGGTAGGGTCTCGAGCACACCGCCGATCGCGTGACGCAGTGCGGCGTTCTGCTCGGGATCCTCACTGGCAAAAATATTCTTGCCATCTTTGTCGAGAATCGAGATGTGGACGTGCAAACCATTACCCGCCTGGCCTGGGTAAGGCTTGGCCATGAAAGTGGTGTCCATTTCATGGTCGTAGGCGATGTTCTTGATCAGGCGCTTGAGCAGGACCGCATAGTCGCAGGCCTTGATCGGGTCGGCCACGTGGTGCAGGTTCACTTCGAACTGCGCCGGGGCACTTTCCTTGACGATGGCGTCGGCCGGGATGCCTTGCTCTTTTGCACCTTCCAGAATGTCCTGGAGGCAGTCGACGTATTCGTCGAGGTCGTCGATCAGGTAGACCTGTGTCGAGTGCGGACGTTTGCCGGAAACCGGCGAGCGAGGTGGTTGCGGTCGACCGTTCACGTTCTCCTGGTCGATCAGGTAGAACTCCAGTTCGAACGCGGCGCAGATGGTCAGGCCCATTTCGTCGAACTTGCGCACGACATTGGCCAGCACTTCACGCGGGTCAGCGAAGAAGGGTTCACCTTCAAGTTCGTGCATGGTCATCAACAGTTGCGCGGTCGGCCGCTTCTGCCATGGCTCGTTGCACAGGGTGTCGGGAATTGGATAGCAGATTCGGTCAGCATCACCGATGTCCAGGCCCAGGCCGGTGCTTTCCACCGTCGAGCCGTTGATATCCAGAGCAAATAGAGAGGCCGGCAGGTTGATGCCTTTCTCGTAAACCTTGTGGAGGCTGGTGCGTTCGATGCGCTTGCCGCGCACCACACCATTCATATCCGCAATCAGAAGGTCAACGTACAGAACCTCAGGATGTTCCTTAAGGAACGCGTTCGCTTCGTTAAGCTGAACGGCACGCGGGGGTACCGACATGATGCAACACCTTTGTTGTTAAAAATATCAATCATTGATCTTTTCTGGTTTCAGTCAACCCGAACGGCCTGCCGAAGTCAAGCGAGGCCTTTTATGCCCTGAAAAAGCGCCGCAAGGGCATTTATGGGGCACTTTGGGGCATTTTTCTGCCATCGGACGGCTGGGCACCCGCACAGTTGAGCGGGCCGTGTTGTATTTTTTACGGGGGTGTTGTGTAAAAAAATGAACAAGGCTAAGCTCGAATCAAACCCATAACAGCAATAATACCGGGGTGCTTCATGTCTCGCCTGCCGTTAATCGGCCTCACCGACTGCTCTGTGCAGAACGGTCTGCATGCTTGCCACATCAGTGGCGACATTTGCGTCAGCGCCGAGGTCTCAGCGGCTCCGGGCCTGGCGGCGATCCTTGCTTCCCCGGCGGATCGACCATCCCCGTCCGATATTCTGGACGTTCGAGATAGCACACCCATTACGGTTACTCCATTCAATATAGAACCGATTCACAATAGCGGCTCTGCCATCGCGCAGGACACCGCTCGTGATTCTGCACGCCCGGTGTTTATCGGGCTGCCTGGAAAAACACGATAGCCTGTCGTAGACACGCATTCCAACGCGACGCCGATGCGTCAAACATCGCCTGACTCCCGAGAGTCGGGAAACTCAAAGCCTAGAGGCATTTATGAGTCACAACCTCGACCAGCTCACCGATTGGTTGAAAGACCACAAGATCACAGAAGTCGAATGCATGATCGCCGACTTGACCGGGATCACCCGGGGCAAGATTTCGCCGACCAACAAATTCATCGCCGAAAAAGGCATGCGTCTGCCAGAGAGTGTGCTGTTGCAGACCGTGACCGGCGATTACGTCGAAGACGACATCTATTACGAACTGCTCGACCCGGCCGACATCGACATGATCTGCCGCCCCGACCAGAGCGCGGTGTACGTGGTGCCTTGGGCCATCGAGCCGACCGCTATCGTTATCCACGACACCTACGACAAGCAGGGCAACCCGATTGAGCTGTCGCCGCGCAACGTGCTCAAGAAGGTTCTGAAACTCTATGCCGACAAGGGCTGGCAGCCGATCGTGGCGCCGGAAATGGAGTTTTACCTGACCAAGCGCAGCGATGACCCGGACTACCCGTTGCAACCGCCAATCGGCCGTTCCGGTCGCCCGGAAACCGGTCGCCAGTCGTTCTCCATTGAAGCAGCGAACGAATTCGATCCGTTGTTCGAAGACGTCTACGACTGGTGCGAATTGCAGGAGCTGGACCTCGACACGCTGATCCACGAGGACGGCACGGCGCAGATGGAAATCAACTTCCGTCACGGCGATGCCCTGTCCCTGGCCGACCAGATCCTGGTGTTCAAGCGCACCATGCGCGAAGCCGCGCTCAAGCACGACGTGGCCGCCACCTTCATGGCCAAGCCCATGACCGGTGAGCCGGGCAGCGCGATGCACTTGCACCAGAGCATCATCGACATCGAGACCGGCAAGAACATCTTCTCCAATGAAGACGGGACCATGAGTCAGTTGTTCCTGCACCACATCGGTGGCTTGCAGAAACTGATTCCCGAGTTGTTGCCGCTGTTCGCACCCAACGTCAACTCGTTCCGCCGCTTCCTGCCAGACACCTCGGCACCGGTGAACGTGGAGTGGGGCGAAGAGAACCGCACCGTGGGCCTGCGGGTGCCGGATGCCGGACCGCAAAACCGTCGGGTGGAAAACCGCCTGCCGGGTGCCGACGCCAACCCGTACCTGGCGATTGCCGCGAGCCTGCTCTGCGGTTACATCGGCATGGTCGAAGGCCTGAACCCGAGCGCGCCTGTGGTGGGCCGTGGCTATGAGCGCCGCAACCTGCGCCTGCCGCTGACCATCGAAGACGCGCTGGAACGCATGGAAAACAGCAAGACCATCGAGAAATACCTGGGCAAAAATTTCATTACTGGCTACGTCGCGGTCAAGCGGGCCGAGCATGAAAACTTCAAGCGCGTGATCAGTTCGTGGGAACGGGAATTCCTGCTATTCGCCGTCTGATGCGCCGGGCGCTGCTGTTATCGGGCAGCGCCTTCACCTGATTTTTTTAGGAGATTCGTATGACCAGCAACAACCCGCAAACCCGTGAATGGCAAACCCTGAGCAACGATCACCACCTGGCCCCGTTCAGCGATTTCAAGCAGCTGAAAGAGAAAGGCCCGCGGATCATCACCAACGCCAAGGGCGTGTACCTGTGGGACAGCGAGGGCAACCAGATCCTCGACGGCATGGCCGGCCTGTGGTGCGTGGCGATCGGTTACGGTCGTGACGAGTTGGCCGATGCCGCCGCCAAGCAAATGCGCGAACTGCCTTACTACAACCTGTTCTTCCAGACCGCTCACCCGCCGGTGCTGGAACTGGCCAAGGCCATCTCCGACATCGCGCCTGAAGGCATGAACCACGTGTTCTTCACCGGTTCCGGTTCCGAAGGCAACGACACCATGCTGCGTATGGTCCGCCACTACTGGGCGATCAAGGGCCAGCCGAAGAAGAAAGTCATCATCAGCCGCAAGAACGGCTATCACGGTTCCACCGTGGCCGGCGCGAGCCTGGGCGGCATGACCTACATGCACGAACAGGGCGACTTGCCGATCCCGGGCATCGTCCACATCGCCCAGCCGTACTGGTTCGCCGAAGGCGGCGACATGACTCCGGACGAGTTCGGGATCTGGGCTGCCAACCAGCTGGAAGAGAAAATTCTCGAAGTCGGCGTCGACAACGTCGGTGCCTTTATTGCCGAGCCGATCCAGGGCGCCGGCGGCGTGATCATTCCGCCAGACAGCTACTGGCCGCGCATCAAGGAAATCCTCGCCAAGTACGACATCCTGTTCGTGGCTGACGAAGTGATCTGTGGTTTCGGTCGTACCGGTGAGTGGTTCGGTACCGATTTCTACGGCCTCAAGCCCGACATGATGACCATCGCCAAAGGCCTGACCTCCGGCTACATCCCGATGGGTGGCCTGATCGTGCGTGACGAAGTGGTCGACGTGCTCAACGAAGGCGGCGACTTCAACCACGGTTTCACCTACTCCGGGCATCCGGTGGCCGCTGCCGTGGCGCTGGAAAACATCCGCATCCTGCGCGAAGAAAAAATTGTCGAGCGTGTGCAGACGGAAACGGCACCGTATTTGCAGAAACGTCTGCGGGAACTGAACGATCACCCGTTGGTGGGGGAAGTTCGTGGGGTGGGTCTGTTGGGGGCCATCGAACTGGTTCAGGACAAGGCCACACGCAAGCGCTACGAAGGCAAGGGCGTCGGCATGATCTGCCGGCAGTTCTGCTTCGATAACGGCCTGATCATGCGCGCCGTCGGCGACACCATGATCATCGCGCCGCCGCTGGTGATCACGCCTGCGGAAATCGATGAGTTGGTCGCCAAGGCACGCAAGTGCCTGGACCTGACCCTGAGTGCATTGCAGGGCTAAGTGCTAGGCTCTGAGCGAAGGCGCCGCGGCAACTTCGCTTGGGGACGTCAGAAAGGTTGGCCTTTTCTTGAAAGACCGCCTCGGATCTTGCCAGACTAGCCGCGGTTCCAGTTGTCGGGGTTCGGCCGCTGAACAAAGTGGTTCAAAAAAGAAAAATTTGGAGCATTAACGCATGAAGGCATTAGGCAAAAAGCTTGCTGGCAAGACTCTTCTCGCCATGTCCCTGATGGGCATTATGGCGGGCGCGGTTCAGGCGGACGACAAGGTGTTGCACGTCTATAACTGGTCCGATTACATCGCTCCGGACACCATCAAGAAGTTTGAAGACGAGTCGGGCATCAAAGTGGTCTACGACGTTTTCGACAGTAACGAAACCCTGGAAGCCAAGTTGCTGGCAGGCAAGTCCGGCTACGACATCGTCGTACCGTCGAACAACTTCCTGGCCAAGCAGATCAAGGCCGGCGTCTACCAGAAGCTGGACAAGTCCAAACTGCCTAACTGGAAAAACCTGAACACCGACCTGCTCAAGGCGGTATCGGTCAGTGACCCGGGCAACGAACACGCTTTCCCGTACATGTGGGGCTCGATCGGCATCGGCTACAACGCCGAGAAGGTCAAGGCTGCACTGGGTGCCGACGCACCGGTCGATTCCTGGGACCTGATCTTCAAGCCTGAAAACGCCGCCAAGCTGAAGTCCTGCGGCATCAGCCTGCTGGATTCGCCAACCGAGATGATTCCGGTGGCGCTGCATTACCTGGGCCTGCCAACCGACAGCCAGAAGAAAGAAGACATCGACAAGGCTGAAGCGCTGATCATGAAGGTCCGTCCTTCGATCGCCTACTTCCACTCGTCCAAGTACATCTCCGACCTGGCCAACGGCAACATCTGCGTGGCCGTGGGTTACTCGGGTGACATTTACCAGGCCAAGTCCCGCGCGGCTGAAGCCGGTGACAAGGTGAAAGTCAGCTACAACATTCCGAAAGAAGGTGCCGGCAGCTTCTACGACATGGTCGCCATCCCTAAAGATGCCGAAAACGTCGAAGGCGCCTACAAGTTCATGACCTTCCTGCAGAAGCCGGAAATCATGGCTGAAATCACCAACGCCGTGCGTTTCCCGAACGGTAACGCGGCTGCCACTGCGTTGGTTGATAAAGACATCACCAGCGATCCAGGCATCTACCCGCCGGCGGACGTGCTGGCCAAGCTGTACGCGATTGCCGACTTGCCGGCCGCGACCCAGCGGATCCTGACTCGCAGCTGGACCAAGATCAAATCCGGTAAATAAGAAGTAAACCTTGTGGGAGCGAGCTTGCTCGCGAAAAACATCAGAACGCCGCGGGGTGTCAGGCACAACGCGTTATCGTTGACGACCATCGCGAGCAAGCTCGCTCCCACAAAGGTCGTGGTATATGCATAAAAGTTTTGCTGGAACGGTTTTTCGAGGGTAAGTTGCGCGCCGGTTTTGTTGCGGGACAACCACGGTTGTCATGTAACGCGGGGCAACTTGGGCCCAACTAACTTTTAGAGGACCTCCACTTGCCTATTTTTTCTTTGTTGCGCAATGCCATGCTGTTCGGCGCCGGACTGACGCTTGTCGCCAGTGTTCAGGCCGCCGGCACCGTGCATATTTATAACTGGTCGGATTACATCGGTGAGACCACCCTGGCCGACTTCCAGAAAGAGACCGGCATCAAACCGGTCTATGACGTGTTTGATTCCAACGAAACCCTGGAAGGCAAGTTGCTGGCCGGTCGTACCGGTTACGACGTGGTCGTGCCGTCCAACCACTTCCTCGGCAAGCAGATCAAGGCTGGCGCGTTCCAGAAACTCGACAAGTCGCTGCTGCCGAACTATTCCAACCTCGACCCTGTATTGCTCAAGCGTCTGGAGCAAAACGATCCGGGCAACCTGTACGCCGTCCCGTACCTGTGGGGCACCAACGGAATCGGTTACAACCCTGAAAAGGTCAAGGCTGCGCTGGGCGTCGACAAGATCGATTCGTGGGCTGCGGTGTTCGAACCGGAAAACATCAAGAAGCTGAGCAAATGCGGCGTGGCGTTCCTCGACTCCGCCGACGAGATGATGCCTACGGTCCTCAACTACATGGGCCTGGATGCCAACAGCACCAACCCTGAAGACTACAAAAAGGCCGAAGCCAAGTTGCTCGCGGTGCGGCCTTACGTGACGTATTTCCACTCATCCAAATACATCGCGGACCTGGCCAACGGCGATATCTGCGTCGCGATCGGGTTCTCCGGCGATATGTTCCAGGCCCGCAACCGCGCAGCTGAAGCCAAGAAAGGCGTAGACATCGTTTACTCGATTCCAAAAGAAGGCGGCGCACTCTGGTTCGACATGCTGGCGATTCCAAAGGACTCGGCCAACGTCAAAGAGGCGCACGCGTTCATCAACTATTTGCTGAAACCTGAGGTGATTGCCCAGGTCAGTGATTACGTCGGCTATGCCAACCCTAACCCTGGGTCGGACAAACTGATGGAACAGTCCATACGCACCGACGAAGCGGTTTATCCACCGCAGGCCGTACTCGACAAGACCTACGTGTCCATCGAGTTGCCACCCAATATTCAACGTTTAATGACCCGCAGCTGGACCAAGGTCAAGTCGGGTAAATAGCTTCAAGGCTCAAACTATCCAAAGTTGGCTCACCTTGAGCGAACTGCACTCTTTTTTCTGGGAGTTTCGTAAATGGCAGTTGCCTCCGGCGCCTATAAGAAAGCCCTCGAGGGCGACCAGTCACCTAAGCAGGTGCTGGTCAAAATCGACCGGGTCACGAAGAAGTTCGACGAGACGATTGCCGTGGACGATGTGTCCCTGGAAATCAAGAAAGGCGAGATTTTCGCCCTGCTCGGCGGTTCGGGATCGGGCAAATCCACCTTGTTGCGCATGCTCGCAGGTTTCGAACGGCCCACGGAGGGGCGCATTTTCCTTGATGGCGTAGACATCACCGACATGCCGCCGTACGAGCGGCCGATCAACATGATGTTCCAGTCCTACGCCTTGTTCCCGCACATGACCGTGGCGCAGAACATCGCCTTCGGCCTCAAGCAGGACAAACTGCCTGCCGCTGAAGTCGATGCTCGCGTGGCCGACATGCTCAAGCTGGTGCAGATGAGCCAGTACGCCAAGCGCAAGCCGCATCAATTGTCCGGCGGCCAGCGTCAGCGTGTGGCCCTGGCCCGTTCGCTGGCCAAGCGACCGAAGCTGCTGTTGCTCGACGAACCGATGGGTGCACTGGATAAAAAACTGCGCTCGCAAATGCAGCTGGAGCTGGTCGAGATCATCGAGCGCGTCGGCGTAACCTGCGTCATGGTGACCCACGATCAGGAAGAGGCCATGACCATGGCCGAGCGCATCGCGATCATGCACCTGGGCTGGATCGCCCAGATCGGCAGCCCGATCGACATCTACGAAACCCCGACCAGCCGCCTGGTCTGCGAATTTATCGGTAACGTGAACATCTTCGAAGGCGAAGTGATCGACGACGCCGAAGGCCACGCCATCATTACCTGCAAAGACATGGACCATCAGATCTACGTTGGCCACGGCATCAGCACTTCGGTGCAGGACAAGTCGGTCACCTACGCGATCCGTCCGGAGAAGCTTCTGGTCACCGCTGACATGCCGACCTGCCAGTACAACTGGTCCAGCGGCAAGGTCCACGACATCGCCTACCTCGGCGGTCACTCGGTGTTCTACGTGGAACTGCCGAGCGGCAAGATCGTCCAGTCGTTCGTGGCGAACGCCGAACGCCGTGGCGCGCGTCCGACCTGGGGTGATCAGGTCTACGTGTACTGGGAAGACGATAGCGGCGTGGTACTTCGCTCATGAACATGCGCAAATTCAAACGCCGCCTCAATCGAATAATTCCCGGTGGCCGCCAACTGGTCATCGGGGTTCCTTTCATCTGGCTGTTCCTGTTCTTCATGTTGCCGTTCTTCATCGTCCTGAAGATCAGCTTCGCCGAAGCCGACGTGGCCATCCCGCCGTACACCGAAATCTACAGCTACGCCGAACAGAAATTGCAGCTGCTGCTGAACCTTGGCAACTACGCGATGCTGGCCGGCGACGAGTTGTACATCGCCGCTTACCTCGGCTCGTTGAAGATGGCGCTGATCAGCACCATCCTCTGTCTGGTGATCGGCTACCCGATGGCCTATGCCATCGCCAGCGCCCGCAAAGAAATGCAAACGGTGCTGGTGTTGCTGATCATGATGCCCACCTGGACCGCGATCCTGATCCGCGTCTACGCGTGGATGGGCATTCTCAGCAACAACGGCCTGCTCAACGGTTTCCTGATGAGCATGGGCTGGATCAACGAACCGCTGCAAATCCTGAACACCAACCTCGCGGTGTACATCGGCGTCGTCTATTCGTACCTGCCGTTCATGATCCTGCCGCTGTACGCCAACCTCGTGAAGCACGACAACAGTTTGCTGGAAGCCGCTTCCGACCTTGGTTCGAGCACCTTCAACAGCTTCTGGAAGATCACCATCCCGCTGTCCAAGAACGGCATCGTCGCCGGCTGCATGCTGGTGTTCATCCCGGTGGTGGGTGAGTTCGTGATCCCGGAACTGCTCGGCGGTCCGGAAACCCTGATGATCGGTAAAGTGCTCTGGCAAGAGTTCTTCAACAACCGTGACTGGCCGGTGGCCTCCGCCCTGGCGGTAGTGATGCTGGCGATCCTGATTGTGCCGATCATTCTGTTCAACCGCAGTCAGGCCAAGGAAATGGAGGGTAAAGAATGAAGCGCTTCCGTTTCTCCAGCCTGATGCTGGTACTGGGTCTGCTGTTCATCTACGCGCCGATGCTGATCCTGGTGATCTACTCCTTCAACGCCTCGAAACTGGTGACGGTCTGGGGGGGCTGGTCGATCAAGTGGTACGTCGGCCTGCTCGACAACACCCAACTGATGGGCTCGGTGGTGCGCTCGCTGGAAATCGCCTGCTACACGGCAGTTGCAGCGGTGGCGCTGGGTACATTGGCGGCATTCGTCCTGACTCGCATCACCCATTTCAAGGGCCGTACGCTGTTCGGCGGCCTGGTGACGGCGCCGTTGGTAATGCCGGAAGTGATCACCGGTCTGTCGCTGTTGCTGCTGTTCGTGGCGATGGCGCAGATGATCGGTTGGCCGCAGGAGCGCGGCATCGTCACGATCTGGATCGCTCACACCACGTTCTGTGCGGCGTATGTCGCGGTGGTGGTCTCGGCGCGCTTGCGTGAGCTGGATCTGTCCATCGAAGAGGCGGCCATGGACCTCGGTGCGCGGCCGTGGAAGGTGTTCTTCCTGATCACCATTCCGATGATCGCGCCATCGTTGGGTGCGGGTGGCATGATGTCGTTCGCTCTGTCGCTGGATGACCTGGTGCTGGCGAGCTTCGTGTCGGGTCCGGGTTCCACGACCCTGCCGATGGAAGTGTTCTCGGCGGTGCGTCTGGGCGTGAAGCCTGAGATCAACGCCGTGGCCAGCCTGATTCTGCTGGCGGTCTCGCTGATGACTTTCCTGGTGTGGTTCTTCAGCCGTCGCGCAGAAGAAAGCCGCAAGCGTGCGATTCAGCAAGCCATCGAGGAAAGCGCAGCCGACTCGTGGAAACAGCCTGACGTGCGCCGCGCGCAACAGGCGCCGGAAGCGGCGTAACAGCAAAAGATCGCAGCCTGCGGCAGCTCCTACAGAGGAATGTGTACTCCTGTAGGCGCTGCCGCAGGCTGCGATCTTTTGATTTTCAGGACTATGCAATCCAAGGCGACTTGCGGATGATCTCAACGAAGTTCATCGGCTTGAAGCCTGGTTCGCTGTCCACCAGCACGTCAGCATTCACCGTGCCGAATGTGGTGTCCGGCTTGTGTTTGAAGCCGTTGGCGAACGCGCAGAGGATGCACTCCTTGAACCCCTCACCCCGTGGATGCGCATGCACCACCGCTTCGCGCTGCACGGTGGGAAATGCCGCGTAGTTGATGCCCAGCACATCCATTTCAACGCCGGCGGTCACCAGTGCCACGTTGGGGCGCAGGTGGTGCACCACGTTCGGTGTAGTGTGCAGAGCAATCGACAGCCACACTTGCTCGATATCGTCATCCGAAAAGCCGTACGGCTGAAGGAACGCTTTGGCGGCATTGGCGCTATCGACTTCGAAACGCTCGTTGTCTGTGCGGTGACCTTCCACCAGGCCCAGGTCATGGAACATCGCGCCGACGTACAACAACTCAGGGTTATAGGCCAGTTGCTTGCGTTCACCGCTCAGTGCACCGAACAGAAAGACGCGACGCGAGTGGTGATAAAGCAGGTCGGACTCGACGTCACGGATGTATTCGGTGGTGGCTTTGGCCAATGCGCTGTCGGGGATTTTGATACCGGCAATGGTGGTGCTCATGGGAGTTTCCTCATGGTGAGCGCCGTGGCGGCGCTGAGGTGTCCAGTCTGTTCGCCCCCCTGAAACCGGACAATCGATCCATGGCTGCGATCCCGGCCAATGAACATGCATATCGCGCCAGCCTCGCTTCCTGCGTGCATATTCGCTACGGTGAATCATGGTGAATGGCTGACCTGCTTTTCGTAGGAGCAAGGCTTGCCCGCGATGGCGATCTCACAGGCGCCATCGCGGGCTAGCCTTGCTCCTACAAAGGCGGTTAGCGTCGAGTCTGATTCTTCGAGAGCTATCCAAACCATGCAGAAAACCGTTGCCATCGTGGTCTTCGCCGGTGTCCAGTCGCTAGACGTCACCGGTCCCATGGATGTGTTTTCCGAGGCCAATCGTTTCCTCGCGCCCGAGGATCACTATCGGCTGGAAGTCATCGGCGTGGAGCGTGGGGTGATGGCGTGCTCCAACGGATTGGCGCTGAACGCGCATCGGCATTTCAGTGAGGCGTTGCAGGCTTACGATTTGCTGCTGGTGGCCGGTGGTCCCCAGTTGCCGTTCATGAGTTTTGGCGCCGCGTTCGATACCTGGCTGCGTGATGCCTGCGCGCTGGCGCAACGCTTTGGTTCGATCTGCAACGGTGCGTTCATGCTTGCGCGGGCGGGGTTGCTGGAAGGGCGGACAGTCACCACGCATTGGAGCGATGCGGCGGCGTTGGCGACGTTGTGTCCATCGACCCAGGTCGAGGCCGATCGCTTGTACGTGCAGGACGCTGAGCTTTACACCTCGGCCGGGGTCACAGCGGGGATCGACTTGTCGCTGTACCTGCTGGGCCGCGATCACGGGCCGGAAGTGGCGTTGAATGTAGCGAAGCGATTGGTGGTGTTCACCCAGCGCTCGGGCGGGCAATCACAGTTCAGCCCGTTCCTGACGCCCCACGCGGAACCGACCTCGGCGGTGGCAATGGTCCAGCATTACGTGTTGGCCAACTTGACGGGCGACCTGGCCATCGCCGACCTCGCCAACGCAGCCAACATGAGTGCGCGCAATTTTTCCCGGGTGTTCGCCAAGGAAGCGAAAATCACCCCGGCCGAATTCGTCGAGCGGGCGCGGGTGGATGCCGCGCGGGTGATGCTGGAGAGCACCAGCGCCCCGCTCAAGACCGTCGCCTATCAGTGCGGCTTTCGCGATGCCCAGCACATGCGCAGCGTGTTCAACCGCAGGTTGGGGGTGACGCCGCAGCAGTTCAGGCTGAATTTTGCGGCGATGGTTTGAGTCGGGATTTTCTGTCGTCTGACAGGGCCTCATCGCGGGCAAGCCCGCTCCCACAAGGATCTTGGTTGAACACAAATTCTGTGAACACCAAGAAAACCTGTGGGAGCGGGCTTGCCCGCGATGAGGCCAGTCCAAACGACCAAACCTATTGCCCTGAGCGCGCAGGCAATAGCTTCAAGGTACTGCGAGTATTGGCCGTCACCTCTTCATCATTGAGATGCGCCTGGTAGTAAACCCCTTCGATATACGCCTCGGCCTGATCCTCATAGTGACGGTCAAACAGCACGCCACTCTGGCCAACCGGGTTGACGGTCAGGCTGTGGGTCGGGTCGGCGAAGTCGATCAGGCGCCGGGTCGACGGGCCGTAGGTCACCGGCCACGGTGCCGGGCCGATCTTGGCCGACAGGTTGTTCGGTACTTCATGACTGCCAGGTGCGGCAAACGGGCCGACGTTGAACAGACGATCCAGCGGCTTTTGCTGGCCCAGCGGATGACCATGGGTCAGGGTGTGCGCGTTGCCCCACTGCCATTGCGCGAAGTCCGCACCGAGGGTGGTCTTGAGGTGGGCGATGCTGGCCTGCCAGGCAGCCTTGACTGTATCGGCGCGGGTTTCCTTGCCGAGGGTGTTGCGGTTGTCCCACCACGGTGAATCGGCGTTTGCCGCCAGGCGCGGGAGCGCTGCGTCGATCACGCGGGTCGAGAGCAGGGTTTCGAAAAAGTCGTTGCCCAGCTCATCGTGCATCGCCGCGTCGGCGAGGTTGAACAGAAATTGGTTGAACACGGTGGCGTTTGTGGATTCGAGGGGGTAATCGCCTTTCCACTGCGCCAGTTGCTCCACTAGTTTGAGTTCTGCAGGATCGCTGACCACTTCACGCAACACCGGTAGCAGTGGCGCCAACAAGCGCGGGCCGTAACCGGTGGTGGTGCCCAGTTGCAGCTGCTGGCTGGCGTCCAGATCCCACTTGATCGCCTTGTCGCTGAGTTGCTGATTAAGCTGCTGGCCACGGTCGGCCAGGTTGTAATAGCCGGGGATTTCCATGCCCGTCGCCGACACCGGCTGGAAGTTGGCCGAGACGATATAGCCCCGCGCCGGGTTCTCTTCCTGCGGGTTGGCGCTGAACGGGTAGAAACCGTCCTTGTCCGCCTCGGCAGTGCTCCCGTCGAGGATGAACCACGGCTTCACCCCGGCAGGTCGCTTGGGCAATTGCGCCGCCGCCCACCAGCCGATGTCGCCCTTGACGTTGGCCCAGACAACGTTAAGCCCCGGCGCCTGGATCTTCGCCGCAGCACTGCGAGCCTTGGCCGGGGTGTCGGCGCGGTTGAGCTGATAGAAGCCTTCAAGGATCGGGTTCTGGCTTTCGAGAAAACCCCACCACATGGCGATCGGTGTTTTGCCGACACTGTTGCCCAGCGCATCGTTAACGATCGGACCATGGGGTGACTGACGCAGCACCAAGGTGACCGGCGCCTGGCCCTTGACCGCGATCTGCTGTTCGCTGCTCACCATGTCGACCCATTTACCGCGATACCAGACTTGATCGGGATTGGCCGGGTTGACCTTTTCGGCGATCAGGTCGAGGTCATCGTTCTGGAACATGGTGATGCTCCAGCCGAAGTCGCGGTTCATGCCCAGCGAGGCGAACGGCATCAAGGCTTGATAGTGGCCGTAGAGCTCGAAGCCCGGTGCCGAGAGATGCGCTTCGTACCACACCGACGGCGCGGAAAAGCGGATGTGCGGGTCACCTGCCAGCAGCGGCTTGCCGCTTTTGGTGCGATTGCCGGCCACGACCCAGGCATTGCTGCCCTCGAACTGCGGCAAGCCGTTGTCGGCCAAGGCCTGCTCGCTGAGGCGGGCGAGGGCGTTGAGATCCTTCCAGTCGGCGCTGGCGAGAACCGGCCCGCTGCCGCTGTGTTGCTTCGCCAGCACGCCTTTGGGCTGCCAGTCGAGATCGAACACGTTCAGGTAATCGGCGCCGAGTTGGTCGCGCACGTAGGTCAACAGCGGTTCGGTGCGAAACGCCGCGGCAAAACTGTAGGCCATGTAACCGGCGATGCTGATGGTGTCCTGGGCGGTGAACGGGCGCTTCTGAATGCCCAGCACATCGAATTCCACGGGTTTGGCGTGGCTGTCCTGATATTGGTTGATGCCATCCAGATAGGCCTGCAAGGCGATGAAGGTCGGTGATTGCTTATCAAGATTCGCCAGGTAGGTTTCGGCGCGTTCGCGAATGCGCAGGCTGCGCATCAGCTTGTCGGTGTCGAGCAGCTTCGGCCCTAGCACTTCGGCCAACTCGCCACGGGCGAGGCGACGCAGGACTTCCATCTGGAACAACCGGTCCTGGGCGTGGACATAGCCGAGCGCGCGGTACAGGTCGGTTTCGTTTTCGGCACGGATATGCGGGATGCCGCGCTCGTCGTAGCGCACAGTGACCGAGCCTTGCAGGTGTTGCAGTTCCACCATGCCCTGGCGTGTCGGCTGCTTGCTGTAGACGTACCAGCCGCCGGCGGCGGTGAGCGCGACAATCAGCAGACCGAGTGCGGTCAGGCTTCGTTTCATGGTGACTCCTTGTTGTTATGAGTGGCAGCAGTTCCCTGGTGCCACTGTTTAACACGGCTAACCGGATTGGCCCATCGCCCGTAGGAGGGATTCGTATTACCGCGTTTTTCCCTACTTCGACGTATCGACCGGCCACGGGCAGTAACAACCCACCGCCAGTGTGTGAGTGGCACTCACCGGGCGCCCCTGGTTCAGCGCTTGCAGGATCGGCTCGATAAAACTGTTACTGGAATTGCAGGTCAGGCCTTCGCTGTATGGGCCGAAGTACGCCAGTTTGCCGCTGCGATCCCAGATCGCCACGGCGGGGCTGGCGGGGATTTGCTCGGAGCCGGGCAGGACCGTGAGGGTTTTCAGGTTGCTCAAGGTGCTCGGCAACTGACCGTGGCTGCCGGGCTTTTGCACGGAGTAGAACTCCACACCTTGCGGACCATACTGCTCGACCAGATCGCTGAGGTGCTGCTGATTGCCGACATTGCACGGACAGGCCGGGTCCCAGAAGTGCACGAGGCGGATCGCGCCGGGTCCGGAAAGCGTATCGGGCAGGCGCAGCGGATCGCCGGAGAACACCGCCGTGTGCTCGCTGAATGCGCGCAGGTAGCGCCCTTGAAACCAATCGTAAGCCGCCCACAACACGCCGGCGCACAACAGAGCGAGCAGGCTGATAAACACGGTGGCACGGACGGGCGAGCGCATAGGGTCAATCCTCGAAGGTCGGCTAGCTTGCCATGCTTGCCGCGACAGATGAATATCGCAGATCCATAAACCCTGTTTCGTGTTCTGGAATCGTCCATGCCTGCCACCTTCGACCCTGATCATCTGCGCGCCAGCCTGCGGCCATTGGCCGAGGGACAGCCGCTTACAGCGGAGGCGCAGGCGTATCAGCGGTTCTACGGTCTGGATTTTTCCTCGCGCCATGTCCGCAGTGGGCTGGGGCGTTTTCAGATTGATGGCTACGAGTTGGTCAGCCAGGTCTGGTGGCCGGCGCAGGCGAAGGCGACTTTGTTCGTGTTCCACGGTTTCTACGATCACACCGGGCTCTACCGGCATGTGATCGAGTGGGCGCTCGATCAGGGCTTTGCGGTGATTGCCTGCGACCTGCCGGGGCACGGTCTGTCCAGTGGCGAGCGGGCGAGTATCAAGGACTTCGCCGAGTATCAGGACACCTTGCAGGGGCTGTTTGCCGAAGCGAAATCCCTCGACTTGCCGCAACCGTGGCACCTGTGCGGGCAGAGTACCGGTGGGGCGATCGTGATCGATCATGTGTTGAATGCGGGGGCGAGCAGCCCGGCCCAGGGCCAGGTGATTCTGCTGGCGCCATTGGTGCGGCCGCGGGCCTGGGGCTGGTCGCATTTCAGTTATTACTTGCTCAAGCCGTTCGTCAAAGCCATCGCCCGACGCTTCAGCGAGAACTCCAACGACCCGGCCTTTCTGCCATTCCTGCAAGCCGATCCGTTGCAGCCGCTGCGACTGCCGACGGCGTGGGTGGGGGCATTGGCGCAATGGATCAAGCGTGTCGAAGCCGCGCCGGCCAGCACCCGGCGACCATTGATTGTGCAGGGACAAGCCGACATGACAGTGGATTGGCAGCACAACCTTGAGGTGCTGCGGGCGAAATTCGATCGGCCGCAGGTGTTGATGCTGCCCGAGGCGCGGCATCATTTGGCGAATGAAGCGCTGGTGTTGCGGGGGGAGTATTTCGGGTTTCTGAGCAAGCGGATCAAGGGCAGGAATTTGTAGTGAGACTGGTGGCCCCATCGCGGGCAAGCCCGCTCCCACAATGAACTGTGTGAACTCACAAATATGCGACTTACACAAAACCTGTGGGAGCGGGCTTGCCCGCGATGGCGATCCTGCAGGCGCTCAAGATCATTGGCTGAGATTCGAAGGATTCTGCCCCACCGCCAACCCCGCCTTGATCGCTGCCAGCGCCGCCTGGTAATACGCCTTGCCTTCAGTCGACTCGGCAAACGTGGCGAATTCTTCCAGCTCTTCATCCGACAGGTCGCGATAGACATACAGCAGCGTGTTGTTCAGGTCGCTGCCGATCTGGTCCATCAAGCGCTGCCGTTGTCCATTCAGCATGCCTTGCGCCTGACCTGCGCCGAGCAGGCCAGGGATCATCGAGCTCAGGCTGTCCGCCGCGACACCGGCAATCGCCAGACTGACTTCCGCACCAGCCTCGCGCGCTGGCAGCGCCTGGGCCAGATGGCCGATGATCAGTAAGCGGCTGTCGCTGGCCTGCATCTTCGGCAAGCCCTTGGCATTTTTCGCCAATTGATCGCGACGGGTGGCGAGCAGTTCGGCGGCGACGACTTTCTTGCCCAGCGGGGATTGAAAGAACGCCAGTGCGGGCTTCGGATCGGTGAGGTTCTTGCGCAATTGTGCTTCGGCGCGCTGGTCGACAGCCTTGGGTTCAAAGCGCTGGTTGCTGTTGTTGACCAGGGCCTGGAACACCGCAGGTGGCAGGCTGCTCTGGTAACGCTGCTGCGCGGCCGAGAGGGCGTCGCTGAAATGCGCGCGTTGTTCCGGCCAGCCGGCGACCTTGTACAACTGGTCGTGGCCGTCTGCCCAGGCGGGCAAAACGCAGAACATCAGCAGGGAGAAAAGCAAACGGCGCATAGGGACTCCTGTCAGCAGGCGACTATTCTCCGTGTGGCATAAGGTCTTGTCGAGAATTCGTATCAACCCGCTGCGTGGCTCTGTCGGATTTTCAGGCGCCGGAATACTATGCGCGCCATGCAAATACCTTCTGATCACCCGCTGCTGTTACGAATCGTCGACGACCTCGCTGCCAACGGCTGGTCGCAGCAGAATATTTTCCTGCCTCTGGATCTGACCCGAGCACTGGCGGCCGAGTGCCGTAAACGTGCCGCCGAGGGTGAATTGGCCCCGGCAGCGGTGGGGCGTGGGCCTTCCTCGGAGATCCGCGAGGGGATTCGCGGTGATCACATCCAGTGGATCGAACCTGGTCAGGCCGAGGCGTGCGACAGTTATCTGCGGTTGATGGACAGCCTGCGCGAGGCGATGAACCGCGGTCTGTTCCTGGGGCTGGAAGATTTCGAAAGCCATTTCGCGATGTATCCGCCCGGCGCGTTTTACCTCAAGCACGTCGATCGCTTTCGCGATGACGACAAGCGGATGGTATCGGCGGTGGTCTACCTCAATGACGCATGGCTTCCCGAGCATGGCGGCCAGTTGCGCATGTACCTGGACGAAAACGCGGAATACGATGTGGTGCCGACCGGTGGGTGCCTGGTGGTGTTCCTGTCAGGCGAGGTTCCCCATGAAGTCCTGCCCGCGACCCGGGAGCGCCTGTCGTTGACCGGCTGGTTTCGGCGCCGGGGCAACGAGCCGTTTTGATCATGCAGAAGATATTGGTAAGCCGCTGCCTGTTGGGTCACCGCGTTCGATACGACGGCGGTGCCAGCGGGCCGTTCGATCAGCTTCAGGCGTGGCTCGACGAAGGTCGGGTCGTGCCGCTGTGCCCGGAAGTCGCCGGAGGCTTGCCGACGCCACGGGCGGCAGCGGAGATTCCTGGCGGGCAGGGCAGCGAAGTGCTTGAAGGTCATGCATCGGTAATCACCACCGAAGGCGAAGACGTCAGTGCGCAATTTTTGTCCGGGGCTTATCAGGCGCTGGAGCTCGTGCAACAACACGGCATCCGCATCGCCATCCTCAAGGCCAACAGCCCGTCGTGCGGCAATCTGCTGACCTATGACGGGACGTTCAGTGGGGTGAAGGTCAGTGGCGAAGGGGTGACGGCGGCGTTGCTCAAGCGTCATGGGGTGTTGGTGTTCAGTGAACTGGAGTTGGCTGAAGCGGCGCAGGTGCTGACAACGCAGGACTAACAAACACCACAAAATCCTGTGGGAGCGAGCTTGCTCCGGGCGGCGTTCCGACGATGGCGGCCTGACAGTCAACGAAGATGTTGAATTTGGC
>NZ_JBLNNF010000019.1:0-155913 GCF_047784845.1 Pseudomonas sp. NFX98
TCGCCTCCGGTCTGCTTCGCGACGACCTCCTCTCGATGTGTGCGGCTTCGCCGCACGGCGCTGCGCGCCCACCCCCGGATGAACGCCTCCACTCAGCCTGCCGATGGGGCGGGTGGATCAAGATCAAGAGCGGCAGGCGAGCTAACGCTCGGCCTGTTGAGTGGTTAAGAGCGACGGCGTACACCGTTTTGTCTTTGTCTTTGTCTTTGCCTTTGCCTTTTCTTCTCTGTAGGAGCAAGGCTTGCCCGCGATGACGGCCAGACAGCCGATCTGGGTCTTGAAGATTGACCCGGTCCCTGTGGGAGCTGGCTTGCCAGCGATGGCGGCCTGCCAGCCAACCAATCCCTCTCAGATGCACCCAATTCAACTGTAGGAGCGAGCCTGCTCGCGATGGCGGTGTGTCATTCAGCAGTGATGTTGTCTGACACACCGCATCGCGAGCGGGCTCGCTCCTACAGGGATTTTCGATGGGTCTCGGAGGCGTGTTTAAAAGCCGTCGGCGTATCTTCCTGAAAGCTACATAACCTTGCGTCGTTGCCTACAACTACGTCAGAATCCGCCGGCTTGTGCGCCTTGTCCCTGGTCTTTATCGTTTACGTGTCGCTGTCAATCAGCGACCGGGTTTAGCGACCTGACCAGGTATAAGCGCGACAAGCCAAGTCTCAATTGCATGCGTTCTGCGGTTGCAATTTTCGACATGGTGGCTGTGCGCGGGAGACCTTCGGGTCTGCCGGGTCTTATACCTCCCGGTTCGCTAACCTGCGTACAGCTGCCACCCTCACTTGTTTAGCGACAGGTTTTGGTGGTTTCACTAGGTATAAGGAGCTCCACCATGCCCAAGCCAACACCCAACCCCCCCGAAACCGACAACGTTTCCCCCTACGATTCCCCCGATTCCAAAAAGCTCCACGAAGCCGCCGACCGCGCGTTGGATTACCATCTCAATCCTCCAAAAGACCCTGAATCACCGCGCCAACCCAGCACGATGTTCACCATCGTCCCCGACATCAACACCGAGTCCCTGTTGGCCCACGCTTGCGAATCCCTGGCCTCGGCCAGCGTCATGGCCAGTGATCTCGCGGGGTTCCTGGATACGCCTCATCGCAACTCACTGCTGGGCATTGCGCAGATCATCATGCTCGGCGAACTGGCGGTGAACCGGGCACTGGATAACCTCGATCCGCAGAGCTAACACAATCCCTGCCACAATAAAAAAACCGCGACCCCCCCTCAAGGGCCGCGGTTTTTCACGCCGCGCGATTACTGCTGCAACACTGTTGCCTGGTTGGCCGTACCAAACTGCTGCACGTTGGCGTTCTGGTAGTTGCCGCTCTGATCAACACTGGCAATGTTGCCAGTACCGCCCTGAGTGACATAGGCCACGTTCATGGTGTCAGCCTGTTTGACGGTGATCATGTTGTCGTCGCCGTACACCTGTGTGGTGTACGCCTGGTTGCCGGTGCCTTCCTGGTTGAACTCGGTGCTGTTGCCGGTGCCGTTGGTGCTGCCTTGGGCCAGGTTGGTGGTGCCGCGCTGATCGGAGATCAGGATGTTGTCGGTGCCGTTCTGGTCGAAGTACAGCTCGTTGAACGAGTTGGTCTGGCTGACCGTGGTTTTGTTGCCAGTACCGGTCTGGTTGGTGGTCATGATGTGGCCGATGCCGTCCTGGGTGAAGCTGGCGACGTTGCCATTGCCGGCCTGGTTGACGGTGGCGCGCTGACCGCTGCCGAACTGGCCGCCCAGTTGCGGGCCTTTCCAGTTGCTGGCGTAGACCTTGTTGTCGTTACCCACCGAGTTGGCGTTGAGCACATGGCTGTCGCCGCTCTGGTAAGTGAAGTGCACGTTGCCGGTGCCCTGTTGATAGAGCGCGACGGTAGAACCCAGCGACTCGAACTGGTCGGCGTAGATGGCGTTGAGGTCGCCGACTTGCAGCACGGTGGCGACGTTGTCCTGGCCAAAGCTCTGGTCGACGATGGCTTCGTTGGTCTGCCCGTACTGGTTGATGGTGGCCTGGGCGTTGATCTGGGTGTCTTGCCAGACTTCGGTGCCGTTGCCGTCGCCATACTGGTTGATGGTCAGGGTGCCGCCTTCGCCGTAGCGCTGGTCGCCATAGGCGTAGTTGGTGCTGCCGGCCTGGTTGATGTTGATCTGGCCGCCCATCTGGGCAATCTGTTCGGCGGTCGCGTAGTTGGCGGTGCCGTACTGGATGATCACGGCGTTGTTGGCCGTGCCCAGCTGGATCTGTTCGATGTTGGCCTCGTTGCTGTCACCGTACTGGTAGGTCTGGCCGGATGTGTTTTCCTGACTGTCCTGATAGATGAACGAGAAGTTGCCGCTGCCTTGCTGCAGTTGCAGGGCTTCGCCGCCGCCGACACCGATCGATTGACTGGCATGGCTGACGTTGGCGCTGCCGGTCTGGGTCTGGGTGATGGTGCTGTTGTCCTCGTACAGTTGCTCGGCGTAACCGGCGTTGTAGTCGCCGACCTGGGTCTGGGTAATGGTGCTGGTCGCGTGGTCCTGCACGGCGGCCGCGTCGTTGCCCGAGCCGAGTTGCTGCTGGGTGGCGGTACTGAACGGTGCGGCGCTCTGCTTCACATCGGCGATGTTGGCGGTACCGAACTGGTTCTGGATGGACTCGCTGTCATCCGCCAATGCCTGGGCACTGATTACGACCAGTATGGCGGCGGTTATGGGCGTCAGTTTGAACATGATGAAACCTCCAAGTGGTGCAGTGCTTTAGCGATATTGAGTGACCGAGACGCTCATGCCATTGCCGGCCTGGGTCACAGCGGCTTGCTGACCCGTGCCGGCCTGGACGATGTTGGCGTCGTTGTTGTTGCCGTTCTGGGAAATCTGCGCACGGTTGTGGCTGCCCGATTGGGTAATCGATGCGGCGTTGCCGGAACCCTGCTGGTTGATCAATGCCATCAGGTCGCTGCCTTGTTGCAGGATGTAGGCTTCCTGATTGCTGCCTGACTGGACGATCTGGCCGAGCAGCGACTGGCCGTTCTGTTGCAACAGCGCGATGTTGGCCTGGCCGTTCTGGTCGATCAGTGCTTGCTGGCCCACCGGAGGTGGCAGCTCGCCGAGATCGGCGCCGGGCGCCAGGTCATCGTTTTCCATCAAATCGTCGGCGCGTACGCCTGCGCTGCTGCAAAGCAGAAGCAGGCAGAGCAGGGCGGCGGTCGACGTTTTCATGGCCTTGTCCTTTGGTTGAGGGCTTGCCCCACCAGCCGGGTCGGCCGGTGGGGCGAGCGCTTACTGCACGGTGACGTTGACGGTGCGTACAGAGCCCGGTGTGGATCGGATGGTCGCCGTCGGGTTGACCGATGGGACGACCGCGTTCGTGACGTTCAAGGTCCAGCGCCCGGTGATCGCCACGTTGGCCGTGCCCAGGGTGACCAGACCGGTCGGCGTGGTGACCTGGATGGTCACGGTGTTGCCGAGGATCGTCGAGGACGTACCGGTGAAGTTCCAGGTAAAGCGGTTGCCGGCACGTGCGGTGACGGTGGCAGCCGTTACGTTGAAGACTTCAAGCACCAGAGGCGGTGAGACTTGCACCGTGACGGTGACCGGTGCCGACAGGGCGCCGAGGCTGTCCCGTGCGACATAGGTAAAGGTCGTAGTGAAAGGCAGGAGGATCACCGCCGGTGGCGTGTAGGTAACCGCTGTGCCATTGATGGCCACGGTGCCGCGACCGGCCGGTGGTGGCGTCACGCTGGCGATAGCCAGAGGTCCGTTGCCGTCCGGATCGCTGTCGTTGGCCAACACGTTGATGTTTACTGCGGCGGTGCCCTGAGTCGAGATGCTGTCAGCCACACCCACCGGCGCCTGGTTAGGCGGCGGATTCACGGTGACGGTCACGGTCGCCGCAGTGGTCGAGGCGAGGCCTTTGGCGTCTTGAGCCTTGTAGGTGAAGGTCGCGGTCAACGGAGCAGTGACCACCGCCGGCGGGGTATAGACCACCGTGGAAGTGCTGCTCAATGCTACCGAGCCGCCGCCGACCGCTGGGGTCAACGACGAGATGCTCAGTGGCGTGTTGTTGTCCGGATCGTTGTCGTTGGCCACCAGGTTGAGGGTGACGGGAATACCGGCGGTGGTGGTGCCACTGTCGGCGACAGAGATCGGCGCCTGGTTTTCACCGGTGTCCGGCGCAGTCCCGACCACTACGACTGGCTCGGTATCGCTACCGCCCGAGGCCGATTTGATCGTCACGGTGGCTGGCGGCTGAGTCAGGTCGGCGACGGTCAGGCGTTGCAGGGTGCCGGACTTGGTCAACCGTCCGTAGCCTTGGGCAACCATGTCCGGTACCACGACTTCGTCAGACGAGGTGGCTTCGATCAGCAGGCTGTGGTTGCTCCAGCTGTAGCGAGCGGTCTGCACTTTCACCACGTCGGAGACTTTGCTGGATACCGCCGTCGGCCGGTTGGTGCTGGTCGGATCCGTTGCGGTGACTACCACTACCGGAGGTACGGTGCTGCCGGTCAGGCGATGGCCGAAGAACTGGCCGGTGTTGTCGCCGAGCATGCCGGTCAGGCATGGCGTTTGTGGTGGTCCGGCAACCAGGGCCACGCTTTCGCGGAAGCACAGGACCGAATTGTTCGCCGATTTGCCGAACACTTCGACCCGGGTACCTGAAGCGACGCGACGGTAAGTCGCGCGACCGATCTCCACAGGGGTTTGCGCGCGGCTGTCGAGGATCTTGCCGGACACGGTGAAGAGGTTGGTCTGGATGGTCCCGGGCGGGCCCACGATGCGCAGGAAGTTGGTGTTGTTGGGGCTGCCTTTGACCGCCTCGGTGAGGTTCGGATCACCGACGAAGGTTTCGATGGCGCCGGTTTCCGGGTTCACTTCGGTGTAAGGGCCGTTGACACTTTGCAGGAACGGTCCGACGTCACCATTGAGCGCGCCGCTGAAGTTGCCCGGTGCGCCGATGCCGATGTCGCGGGTGATGTTGATCGCCCGACGGCCCGGGGTGGTGACGTTGACCGTTTCCACGCCGTATGGGTGAGTGATGGTGTAGGTGCCTGCAACCGGCACGTTTATCCGCAGACGAATCCGCGCGAAGCTAGCCTGGTCGCCGTCGATGGGGTCTTCGGCAGAGAATGCCGCTTCGATCCCGGCCACATAGGCGTCCACGCCATACCCACCGACATCGTTGATGCTGGTTTCGGCGAGGAACCAGAAGGCTTCCGGTGGCCAGTTATCCGGGAACACGATCGGCAACGTGTCATCGAAAAAACCGGGTTCCGGATTCAGTATGCACATGTAGGTGGGCGCGCCCGGTGCGGTGGGTGAGCGCGAGCTGGTTGCCTTCGACTGACACAGTTCCAGTTTCAGCAGACTGCTGTCCTGGTACCACATGGGGAATTTCCCCGTGGCGAAGGTGTAGGGGCCGGGGTCGACGGCAGTGAGTTGCGCGAACGCACTGCCAGTTAGCGAGAGAGTCAGCCCGAGCGCGTTGAGCGCGAAGCGTGGCCACTTGTTCATGATGCCTCCTGATGCAGATCTGGGCATGAGAGCGTTCATTGCACGATGACCACTTCTTCGGTGTCGCCGCCGCCATTGGATGACGCCACGTGAACCTTGGCCGGTGGAATCGGCGAGATGCCGGTCGACAGGGATTTCACCGCGCCATCGCCGCTGAGGGCGCCGATGGCGACCCCGGTGCCGGTGGTGACGGTGAGGACCGGTGGCGAAGTTTCATCACTGGTCGAAGCCACGACAGTGATCTGTCCGCTGCTCAGGCTGTACTCGGCTCGTGAGATCACTACCAGGTCGGTCAGCGGCATGGACAAGGAGGTGGGTGTGCTGGTCGCGATGGCCAGATGGTTGTCAGCGGTCACCAACAGGGTGCTCGGCAACGTCGGGTTGGTGGCGGACTGTGCATACCAGTGGCCGGCGGTGTTGGCCTCGGTCAGGTTCAGCACTGGGCTGTTGCTGTCCAGCGTCACGATGGCCGGTGGCGGTGGCGCCATCACGAAAACGTCTTGTTGCGCCACCGGTGCGCTGGCACCGGCTTTACGCGAGTACGTGCTGCGTTCGGCGATGATCGGAGTTGGGCGGACTACCGTCGACAACTTGCCGGAAATGGCCATCACCGTGGTGCGCAAGTCCAGTCCGTTGGGCCCTTCGATGCGGATGAAGTTGGTGTTGAAAGGGCTGCCGGTGAAGGCTTCTTCCAGATTTGGATCGCCAACGAACTGCTCGGCTGCACCGGTGACCGGGTTGGTCTCGGTGTAGGGGCCGTTGACGCTGCGCAGGAACGGACCGATGTCGCTTTTGAGTGCGCCATCGTAGGTTTTCGGTGTGCCGATACCGATGTCCCGGGTCATGTTGATCGCGCGGCGGCCCCCGGCGGGCACGTCAAAGATGTCGACGCCGTAGGGGTGGGTGATGGTGTAGACCCCGGCGGTGGGCACGTCGACCCGGATACGGATACGGCCAAAACTGACCTGATCGCCTTCTTTCGGTTCTTCTGCGGCAAAGGCGGCTTCTACGGCGCTGACATAGGTCAGGTCGATGCCTCGGGCAGCATCGACGATGGAGCCGTCGCCGGTAAACCAGAACGCTTCATCGGGAAAATTGGTCGGGAAAACGATGGGTTGTGTATCGTCGAAAACACCGGGAACGGCACCCAAAAGGCACATGTAGGACGGCGTGCCGGGGACGCCTGGAACCCTTGAACTGACAGCTTTTGTCAGACACAGATCAAGGGTTCGACCATGGGTGTCCTGATACCAAGAGGCGAAGCCACCTGTGGCTGGTACGTAGGGGCCGGGATCTACAGCAAACAGCGCAGCCTGGGCAGCGCCTTGGGCCAGAGCGCTCACGATCAGGGCGATCGTGGTTTTGGACAGTAAAGGGTGCATGAGTATTCCCTCTATCAGAGTACCTGCCCCTTGGATATGGGTCAGTTGACAGGGCTTCGGCAACTCCCATGCCAACCGCAGAAAACGGCCGTGAGAGGCCCGGTGCACAGGCGTTTGCCCGGCGCTGGGGAAGGGTTTCCCCGGAAATGGGAAAGGGGCTCTTTCCCCAGGATTGGGGGTAGATGGGGGCAATGGGGCAGGGTGGGGGAAAGAAGCCCGTCGTCAGGCAAACTGCCAGCAGTGGGCTATAAACCTTGTAGGGGATTTCCGGGAACAACATCCATGACCACGCTTGCAAAGACACTGGCCACCGACAAGGCTGACATTCGCTTGAGCACGCGCAAACAGCCGTTCAACCTGCTGCGCTGGTTTTCGCTGATCAGCATGGCGGTGATCGGCACCGTGGCGGTGGCGTTGGGTTCGGTGTCGACCAAATTCGTGATTACCGAAAGTGTGCAACGCGATGCGCTGTTGACGTCGCAGTTCATCCAGGCGATCGCCTCGGCCGAGGTGCGCCACGTGTCGATTCCCAACGTGCGGACCATGGGCGAGCTGCTTGATCCGCGCAAGGACCGCGACTTTCCCGAGGTCGACCCGCTGGCCCGCGCCAACGCCCGGGGCGAATTCCTCGATCACATCGAACACTTGCCGGACGTGATCCTCGCCAACATCTATGCCCCCGACCGCATGATCATCTGGTCGACCAATCCGGCCCTGATGGGCACCACGATTCATGTCGATGACGATCTGGATCAAGCGTTCGCTTCGAAGCAGCCCGTGTCGGCCAGTTATCACGATGTCGACCATGCGCGCATGGAACAGAAGTTCATCACGCCACCGGAATACATCTTCATCGAAAACTACATTCCGCTGTTCGATGCCGACGGCAACAACGTCACGGCAATGGTCGAGATCTACAAGGAGCCCAAGGACCTGATCAGCCGCATGGAGCGCGGGCTGGTGTTGATCTGGTTGGCCACGGCTCTGGGTGGCGGACTGATTTACCTGGGGTTGTACTGGATTGTGCGTCGGGCGGCGATTCTGCTGGCGACCCAGCAAAAGCAACTGATCACCAACGAAACCTTTGTCGCCTTGGGCGAGATGTCATCGGCGGTCGCCCACAGTCTGCGCAATCCATTGGCGACCATTCGCTCCAGCGCCGAGCTGGCACTGGAATTCGACAGTGGTCCGGCGCACAAGAACATCAACGACATCATCGGTCAGGTCGATCGCATGTCGAAGTGGGTACGCGAGTTGTTGCAATCCTTGCGACCGCTCAATGACGACGCCGAACCGGTCAACCTGGTAGCGTCGTTGCACGACAGCCTCATGGCGTTCGAGCAGCAGATTGCCAAGGGGCGGGTCAACGTAGTGTTCGAGCCCAAAGAGACACCGATGGTGTTGAGCCAGCAGGTGCAGCTCACGCAGATCCTCAACAGCTTGCTGGCCAATGCGCTGGAAGCGATGGACGAAGGCGGCACGCTGGCCATTACCCTGGAGCCGACCGATGCCCGTGGCGTGTGCGTGGTGGTCAGCGACACCGGCAAAGGCATGACCGAAGAACAGCGCGCCATGGCGTTCCGTCCGTTCTTCACCACCAAGCAGGGTGGCCTCGGCGTCGGGTTGGTGCTGGTCAAGCGGATCATGGAGCGTTTTGGCGGCTCGGTGACCCTCGATAGCCGCGAAGGCGAGGGCACCTGTGTCCGTCTGTCGTTCAAGTTGGTTCCCTGACAATGGGGGCGAACTTTCCCCGTTAGCGGGTGTCATTCCCCAGTCGCTTTCCCAGGGCATGGCACATTGATGTTGATAAGCCATTGTTTTGTTGGTTATTAATACTTTTGTAAAAAGCAGTTACAAATTTGGCGAGTTCCTTGCAAAACCTCCATCACCCCCTTCACGCATACGAGGCGGCTGGTGATGGACATAAAAGCGCGGTATCCCTTCAAATGGTTTGGTCTGTTGACGCCGTTGAGCGTCGCTTTGACGATGACGCTAAGTACAGGGACGTTGCGCGCCAGCCCGATCGATGATGAACGACAGCCAGAGCCTTCCGATCCTTCGGCTTACTACGACGAACCGGCGGACAAGGCCGGCGCATTGAACGCGATTTTGACCATGCCGGAGGCCAACGAAGATTCCTTCGATTTGCCGGATGGCGTCAAAGGCTCACGCGATACCACTCGGGTAGAAAACAAACTGCCGCCCAGTCAGCAGACCAGTTTCAACTACCCCACCAATGGCAAGCCCAGTCCGTTGTATGGCGCGCTGCCATTCACTCAGCAACTGCTGCTGTTCGAAGAATTCGGGCCGGAAAAACTCGACCCCACCACACCGGCGGCACCCTTGCCGTTTCCACCGGTGGCCATCGGCCCCTTGCCGGCGCAAGACCCTGCCAGCGCGGCCCGCAGCGCACCGCCAGGCCCGGCACTCGATACGTTCCTGAAGCAGCCCGGATTGACCCCGTTCCCCAGTCAGTTCTCCAACTCGGTGGACCGCAATCCGTGGCAGGCGCAGATCGAGTACTTCCTCAACCGCCACATCGGTTCTTCCGCTGAAGGGCGTCCGCCAGGAAAGGGTTGGTCACATCAGCGCTGGAACGAGTTCTACCCGCAAAACGCCTACAAAACCGTGCAGACCGGTGCGCGGATCAACGGCGGCTTGCGTGACGCGCGGCAGATGCACGGCTATGCCATGGGTGAGTTCGGGCCCGGCGGCCTGTACCACAACGTCGCCGGCGTTCCGGCAACGGACGGTACTTCCAAGGGTGTCGACGCGCGTTTCCACCCCAACATGCCGGTGCAGAACCACAATTCGGTATGGACCTTCGACGGCACCTTGCCGCCAAAACTGTTGATGGTGCGCTACGGCCAACCGGTGCTGATGCGTCACTACAACGGTTTGCCCATCGACCCGGCGGCCAACATGGGCTTCGGTCTGCACACCATCAGCACCCACGAACACAACGGTCACGCACCGGCGGAAAGCGATGGCTATGCCAACGCGTTTTTCTTCCCCGGCCAGTACTACGACTATCGCTGGCCGATCCAGTTGGCCGGTTACGACAGCATCAACACCAAAGCGCAGGACCCACGCGCGGCGTTCCCTTGCTCGCCGGGTGAAACCCTGTGGACCAATGACATGAGCCCCGGCCTCAAGACCTGCGACCACGGCACCATCAAGATCCGTGGCGACTGGCGCGAAACCATGAGCACCCACTGGTTCCACGATCACATGCTCGATTTCACCGCGCAGAACGTCTACAAGGGCAACGCGGCGATGATGAACTACTACAGCGCCCTCGACCGTGGCAACGAGTCGGTGAACGACGGGGTCAACCTGCGTTTCCCCAGCGGCAGCGCCTTGCCGTGGGGTAACCGCGACTACGACGTCAACCTGGTGTTCGCCGACAAGGCCTGGGATCAAAACGGTCAACTGTGGTTCAACCCGTTCAACACCGACGGCTTCCTCGGTGACCAGGTGCTGGTCAACTGGCAGTGGAAACCAACCCTCGACGTACGCGCCCGCAGCTATCGCTTCCGCATGCTCAACGGTTCCGTGTCGCGCTACTTCAAACTGGCGCTGGTGCGGGAAATCAAGGGCAGCAGTGGCGAGTTCCAGGGGCCGAAAGGTTCGGGCGTGTCCTACGCCAGGGTGCCGTTCCACATGATCGCCAACGACGGCAACATCATGGAACACAGCGTGCCATTCGACGGCACCATGGACCTCGACGCCGATGGCGACAAGCAGAACCACAACGCGATCCTGCCGACCCAGGGCATTGCCGAGCGCTTCGACATCATCGTCAACTTCGCGAAAAACGGCATCAAGCCAGGGGACAAGGTGTTCTTCGTCAACCTGCTGGCACACGACGATGGCAAAGGCCCGAAAGAGCCGATCTCCCTGGCTGACGTGCTGTCCGAAAAATACCTGGCGGTGATCAAGCAATCGAGCAAAGGACCGCAATGGGACAAGGGTGATCCCGCGATTGGCAAGGTGTTGCAACTCAACGTCAAGGCCTACACCGGTCAGGACCTGGCCATGGACCCGGCGGCGTATGAACCGGCCAAACCGGGCAAGGCTGAAGGCCTGGTGATGATCCCGCTGAAGATCCACCGCGACAACGCCGCCGACAAGGCGCTGCTGGCCAACGCCCGTCACCGCACCTTCACCTTCGGCCGTTCCGACGGCACCGATGAAGCTCCGTGGACGGTCAAGACCGATGGCGGCTTCGGCTTCCACATGGACCCGCGTCGCCTGAACGCTTCGACCCAACTGGCCAGCGGTCCCACCGATGCCGGGATCGCCGGGTTCGGCACCCTGGAGGTGTGGAACATCAAGGCCGGCGGCAAGGGCTGGAGCCACCCGGTGCATGTGCACTTCGAGGAAGGGATCATCCTCAGCCGTGGCGGCAAGGCACCACCGGAATGGGAAAAATGGGCGCGCAAGGACGTGTACCGCATCGGTTCGGAAAACGATGGCCTGGACAGCGTCGAGATGGCGATCAACTTCCGCGAGTTCGCCGGGACTTACATGGAGCACTGTCACAACACCCAGCATGAGGACAACTCGATGCTGCTGCGTTGGGACATTGAGAAACCCGGGCAATTCCAGTTGATGCCGACACCGCTGCCGAGCTGGGATGGCGTGCGCTACGTGAACTCTGCCGCACTGCCAACCTTCCGTACCGGCGACGGCATGGGTCCACAAGTGACAGTCAAGAAATGAACCGGGAGGGTGTCGACATGAAGCCGCATACACCGCGCACACGTGCCTTGGGCATGCATCTGGTACTGGTGCTGGCGACCTGTTTGCTGGCCAGCCAGCTACTGGTCGCCAACCCGGCGCCGCCGACACCCGAACCCACCCCCGCACCGGCATCCACGGCTGCCACGGCATCCGCTTCGCAATCCGCCACCCCGTGGGGTGGCGACTATTTCCCCAACACGCTGCTGACCGACCAGGACGGTCGGCAGGTGCGTTTTTTCGATGACCTGATCAAGGGCAAGGTGGTGGTGATCAACTTCATCTTCACCTCGTGCAGCGACTCTTGTCCGCTGGAAACCGCACGCCTGCGCCAGGTGCAAAAGTTGCTCGGCGACCGGGTCGGCAAGGACATCTTTTTCTACTCCATCAGCATCGATCCGTTGAGCGATACCCCAGCGGTGCTCAAGGCCTATGCGCAACGCTTCCAGGTCGGGCCGGGCTGGCAGTTCCTCACCGGGGAATTTGCCGACGTCACCGAACTGCGGCAGAAGCTCGGTTTGTTCATCGAAGGCGTCGACAACGGTCGCAGCAAAGACCACAACCTGAGCCTGATCGTCGGCAACCAGGAAACCGGACGCTGGATGAAAGCCTCGCCTTTCGAGAACCCGTGGATTCTGGCCGATCAATTGGCAAACACTTTGCATAACTGGAAACAACCGAGCATCGCGGAAAGTTACGCCAATGCTCCTGAAATTCGTCCGCCGAGCAATGGCGAGGAATTGTTCCGCACCCGTTGTGCGTCATGCCACAGCCTTGGCCCTCTGGACGGGCAGGGCATCGGCCTGCGCAGCATCGGCCCGGACCTGATCGGCGTGACGCGCCAGCGCGATCCCGCGTGGCTCAACCGCTGGATTCGCGAACCGGACCGCATGCTTGCCGAGAAAGACCCGATTGCCATGGAGCTGTTCGAACGCTTCGACAAGATTCCCATGCCCAACCTGCGCATGGACGAGCATTCGGCACAGTCGATCATCGAGTTTTTGCAAGAGGAAACCGATCGCCAACATCCGCCGGTAACACCGTTGACCGCCGGCAACGAGGAGCCCGAACACCACCATGCCATCGCATCTCCTGACCAGACCCGGGTGCAATAGTGGCGAAATACCTCCATTGCTCAGGCATTGCGATCAATGCCACCTACACTGATTCGAAACACGGCTGAAAAGGCTTGAATACCAGCAACCAGGACAGTCCCATGCAGACACTGGACGAACAAAAAAAACCTGCGCCGAGTGCACCGGCAGCAGAAGGCAAGGATTGGCGGCCGCCGTTCAATCTGGTGCGCTGGTTCTCGTTGGCGAGCTTTTTCATCATCGCCGCGGTGGCGCTGGGGCTGGGCTACATTTCCACGCGTTTTGTGGTTGAAGAGAGTATCGAGCGCGATTCGATGCTGACCGCGCAGTTTGTCCAGGCCATTGGCGAGGCCGAAATTCGTCATGCCCAGATCACGCCGACCCGGACCATGGCCGAGATGCTCGACCCGCGGGATGAAAACGCTTACGCCGACGTCGATCCGGCAGCCCGTGCGTCTTCGCGCATCGAGTTTCTCGATCATGTGGAGCATCTGCCGGACATTCTGCTGGCTACGGTCTACGCGCAGGACCGCACAGTGGTGTGGTCGACCAACCCGGAACTGATCGGCGTGAAGATTGAAGACGACCAAGAGCTGGACGAATCCTTCGAAATGAAGGAACCGGTGTCCACCAGTTACCACGAAATCGATGAGGAGCGTCCCGAGCAACGTTTGCTGCGTGAACCGCAGTACCTGTTCATCGAAAACTACATCCCGATGTTCAACGCCGACAAAAGCAAAGTGATTGCCATGGTGGAAATCTACAAGGAGCCGGCCGATCTGGTGGAGCGCATCCAGCGCGGGTTCAAGTCGATCTGGCTGGCGACCCTGCTCGGTGGCGCGGCGATTTACCTCGGACTGTTCTGGATCGTGCGGCGCGCGGCCATGCTGTTGCAGAGCCAGCAAAAACAACTGGTCGCCAACGAAACCTTTGTCGCGCTCGGGGAAATGTCCTCGGCGGTTGCCCACAGCCTGCGCAATCCGCTGGCGAACATCCGCTCCAGCGCCGAACTGGCCCAGGAAATCGCCAGCCAGAGCGCGCAGAAAAACATCGGCGACATCATCAGTCAGGTCGACCGCATGTCACGTTGGGTCCGCGAGTTGCTGGTGTCGTTGCGTCCGGTCAATGACGACTACGAAGAGGTCGATCTGGTGCTGGCCATCGACGACACCCTCGGCGCTTTCGAACCGCTGATCAAACGCTCGAATGTCGAGGTGCGCTTCACGCCCAAAAGCGTTCCACCGGTCGTCAGCCAACAGGTGCTGCTCACGCAGATTCTCAATAGCCTGTTTGCCAATGCCCTGGAGGCCATGCCCAAGGGCGGGACGTTGAGCATCGAGATTGACACACCGGCGCCGGGACAGGTGTGCATGATCCTCAACGACACCGGCAAAGGCATGACCAAGCAGCAACAGCAAATGGTCTTCAAGCCGTTCTTCACCACCAAACAAGGAGGGTTGGGCGTTGGCCTGGCCCTGGTCAAAAGAATAATGGAGCGTTTCGAAGGTTCGGTCGAACTGACCAGCCAGGAGCAGGAAGGAACCCGCGTAAGTCTGAACTTTAAAGTAGCAACGGGAGGGGAATATGGAGCACAGCATACTGCTGGTCGAGGATGATGAACTCCTCGCCGAGAATATTCAGACTTACCTGGAGCGCAAGGACTTCGAGGTGACTGTCTGCCACTCGGCTGAAGACGCACTGGATCAACTGAAGACGTTCTTGCCTGACGTGGTGCTGACCGATAACTCGTTGCCGGGCATGAGTGGTCACGACCTGATCCAGAAGCTGCGCATCAACGCGCCGGATCTGAAAGTGATCATGATGACCGGCTACGGCAACGTCGAAGACGCGGTCGTGGCGATGAAGGAAGGCGCGTTCCACTACGTGACCAAACCGGTGGCTTTGCCGGAGCTCAAGTTGCTGCTGGACAAGGCGCTGGCCACCGAACGCATGGAACGCACGCTGTCGTTCTATCAGGAACGCGAAGCGCAGAAATCCGGGGTTCAGGCGCTGATCGGTGATTCCGCGCCGATGGTCTACCTCAAGGGCACCATTGCCCAGTTGCTCGACGCCGAGCGCCGCATGGCCAACTCCGACCTGCCGCCGGTGCTGGTGGAAGGCGAGACCGGCACCGGCAAGGAACTGGTAGCCCGTGCCCTGCATTTCGATGGCCCCCGCAGCAAAGGGCCATTCATTGAATTCAACTGTGCCTCGATCCCTGCCAACCTGGTGGAGTCAGAGCTGTTCGGCCACGAGAAGGGCGCCTTCACCGACGCCAAGGATCGTCGAGTCGGGCTGGTGGAAGCGGCTGACGGCGGTACGCTGTTTCTCGATGAAGTCGGGGAAATGGATCTGATTCTGCAGGCCAAGCTGCTCAAGCTGCTGGAAGACCGGACCATCCGCCGGGTCGGTTCGGTGAAGGAGCGCAAAGTCGATCTGCGGGTGATCAGCGCGACCAACTGCAACCTCGAACAAATGGTCCAGCAGGGCAAGTTCCGCCGCGACCTGTTTTTCCGCCTGCGCATCATCTCGATCAAGGTGCCGCGCCTGTATGCGCGGGGCGAAGACATCCTGCTGCTGGCCCGGCACTTTCTGGCCAGTCATGGCAAGCGCTATGGCAAGCCGAACCTGCACTTCAGCGATCAAGCCGAAGATCTTCTGCTCAATTACACCTGGCCGGGCAATGTGCGGGAATTGCGCAACATGCTCGAACAGACCGTGCTGCTGGCCCAGAGCGACACCATTGCGGCCCATCAGTTGAATGTGTGCCTGAGCCTGGTGGATGAGCCGGCGATGTTTCAACACGAACTGCCACCCAGCGAACCGCGTCCGGTCTACAACGGCACCGAGTCGATGAACTTGCCGGAAGTCGAGCGTGACATGGTGCGCAAAATGCTCGACAAGACCGACTGGAACGTCACCAAGTCCGCAAGGCTGCTGGGCCTGAGCCGCGACATGCTGCGTTACCGGATCGAAAAACTGGGCCTGGCGCGTCCGGACAAACGGCAGTGGTAGCGTTGCCTACAGGGCCGGGCTCTGCCCGCTCAGGCACGCCAGCATGCACGTCGGGTCGATGACCTCCTGGTTCACGTAGACGCCGCGCTCCTCATCGTAGGTGCGAATGAACACACGAACGGTGGCATCGGCTACCGTCGGCAACCGCGAGTCGGAAAACACGTGCTCGCTGGAAACCGGGATAAAGGTCTGGGGTGATGTCGAAATGTAGGCCCCCGGTGGCACTGTGCTCAGTGAGGGCGGCGCGGGATGGGCGAAGGGTTGGTCGGCCCCGTAATAGTGGAATTCAGTGGTCGATTGGTCGGTTTGCATCAGGCTGTCGTCTGCCTGTGCCCAGGTGGCGGTGGTCAGGCAAAGGGCAAGCAACAGCGTTTGTTCGGTCTTCTTCATGGCAGCACCTGCGGCATCGGATTTCGCGCATATCCCCAAGGCCATTAACTATAGCGTTCCTTGGCGCAACGCGACCTGTAGCAGCTGGCGAAGCCTGCGTTCGAGGACGCAGTCCTCGCAAAAGTCGGGTTTTGCGATACATTTACTCCACCGCCGAACGCAGCCTCGCTGGAGCTCGACAGCTGCTACAGGCCTCAATCAAAGACCCGATACTGGAGCGTGCAATGGAACTGCCGACAAAAGAAAACGTCATCGCCAGCAATCGCGAGGCCTGGAACGACTCCGCCCGCCACCACAAACACTCTCCTGAATGGCAAGTGCACTGGAACGCGGTGATTCATGCGGATTTTTCCTGCCTGGATGAGACCCTGACCGGCGTGCTGACCGAGGTCGGGGTCGACGGCAAGGACGTGGTGCAACTGGGCTGCAACAACGGCCGTGAAAGCCTTTCCCTGTTTGCCTTGGGTACCCGGCAGGTGGTGGGTGTCGATCAGTCTTCGGCGTTTCTCGAACAGGCGCGGGAACTGGCATCGCGTTCACCCCATGCGCCAACGTTCATCGAGGCCGACATTCATCACTTGCCCCGTGAACTGCATGAGCGTTTTGATGTGGCGCTGATCACCATCGGCGTATTGGGCTGGATGCCGGACATCGGCGAATTTTTCCGCCATGTGGCGAAAACCTTGAAACCGGGCGGTGCGCTGGTGGTGTACGAAACCCACCCGTTCCTGGAAATGTTCGATCCCGAAGCAGCGGACCCTTATGGCTTGGCCAGTTCGTATTTTCGCCGTGAGCCGTTCGTGCAAAACGAACCGATCGTCTACGAAGGCAAAGTCGAACAACAGGCTGCGCCGTCCTATTGGTTCGCCCACACCCTGGGCGACATTTTCAGCGCTGCCATTGCGGCGGGGTTGCAGATCAGCCACTTCAAGGAGTACCCGCATTCCAACCGCGAGGAACTCTATGACCGCTATCAGCAGCAGGCGGCGCAGTTGCCGATGTGTTTTACGTGGGTGGCGGTCAAGCGCTGAAGATAAGGTCACAAGCCGAAGCAATCGCTTCGGCTTGTTTTCCTTGGGTTATGCAACCACCCGATAACACGGCACATACGCCGCACCACCAGGCAGTTTCATCCGGTGCTGGGCAACGAACGCCTTGAGCAACTGATCCAGCGGCTGCATGACCGCCGCATCGCCACGGATCTGGTACGGACCGTGTTGTTCGATCAGGCGAATGCCCTTGTCCTTGACGTTACCGGCGACGATGCCGGAGAACGCGCGACGCAGGTTGGCCGCCAGTTCGTGGGCCGGCAGATCGCGGCTCAGTTTCAGGTTGGCCATGTTTTCGTGGGTCGGGTCGAACGGGCGCTGGAAGCCTTCGTCGATTTTCAGCAGCCAGTTGAAGTGGAACGCGTCGTTGCGCTCGCGGCGGAACTGCTTCACCGCTTTGAGACCCGCGGTCATCTGCCGGGCAACTTCGGCCGGATCGTCGATGATGATCTGGTAATGCTGCTTGGCGGCTTCACCCAGCGTGGCACCGACAAAGGCATCCAATTGCTCCAGGTACGGCGCGGCATGTTTCGGCCCGGTGAGGATGACCGGGAAGGGCAGGCCTTCGTTGTCCGGGTGCATCAGGATGCCGAGCAGGTACAGGAACTCTTCGGCCGTACCGGCACCGCCCGGAAAGATGATGATGCCGTGGCCGACGCGGACGAAGGCTTCCAGGCGTTTCTCGATGTCCGGCAGGATCACCAGTTCGTTGACGATCGGGTTCGGTGCCTCGGCGGCAATGATCCCGGGCTCGGTCAGGCCAAGGTAACGGCCGCCGTGGATGCGCTGCTTGGCGTGGGCGATGGTCGCGCCTTTCATCGGGCCTTTCATCACGCCGGGGCCGCAACCGGTGCACACGTCCAGGCTGCGCAGGCCCAGTTCGTGGCCGACTTTCTTGGTGTATTTGTATTCTTCGGTGTTGATCGAGTGACCGCCCCAGCACACCACGATTTTCGGCTCGACGCCGGGGCGTAGGGTGCGGGCATTGCGCAGCAGGTGGAAGACGTAGTCGCTGATGCCCTGGGAAGTGCTCAGGTCGATGCGTTGGCTGTCGAGTTCGTTTTCGGTGTAGACGATGTCGCGCAGGGCGCTGAACAGCATTTCACGGGTGCTGGCGATCATTTCGCCATCGACGAAGGCGTCGGCCGGCGCGTTCAGCAGTTCCAGGCGTACGCCGCGGTCTTGTTGGTGAATGCGGATTTCGAAGTCCTTGTAGGCTTCGAGGATGGTCTTGGCGTTATCGACGTGGGCGCCGGTGTTGAGGATGGCCAGGGCGCATTGGCGGAAGATGTCGTAGGTGCTGCCGGATCCGGCTTCGCTCAGTTGCTGGACTTCCCGTTGAGAGAGTGTTTCCAGGCTGCCTTTCGGGCTGACCGAAGCGTTGATTACTTGTCGTTGGGTCATTCAATGATCCTTAAAACGATGACATTCGCGCAGGAACAACGAATGACATCCGAATAGTGTGTATCCATGAAAGAAGATGGCACGAACTGCGCGGTCTCGCCATGTCCCCGATTGACGATGAAAAGATGAAAAGGAGCCCCAGCATAGCTAAATCCCTCGCGGAGGCGATAATGGCCCGTTGTCTTTTTGCCTCTGACTCAAGGAAACCCGACGTAATGTTCGAAATCCAGCCGATGAACGCCGAGACCTACCGGCAACAGACGCGGCGCAGCACGCTGATCATTGCCCTGACTTTCGTGGCGTTGGCGATGGCGCTGTCCACGGCGGCGGTGGCGTTGTTCGGCGAACCCGGCGGGGACAATCTGCGCTTCAACATCGGCGGCGTGTTTGCCGCGGTGCTGCTGATGGCGGCGCTGATGCGCAAGGTGTTCTGGACCCAGGAATGGATGGCGCCAGCGGTCTATAGTTGGCAACTCAAGCGCAGCCTGATGAGCGTGACCAATGTCATGCACCACGTCACGGCTGCCGTGAACGCGGGCGATCCGACTGCGATGAAATTGTTGCGCTTCTATCATCTGGGGTTGAACCAGATGCACCAACTGGACGGCAACTCCAGCGACCATGGGCAATTGCGCCGGGAAATGCAGCAACACGAGGCGAAGATGCAAGCATTGGGGCTAGATCTCGAGCAGACGCGACTGGATCCGGCGTGGCTGGAGGCGGTGAAGCGCTAATCCTGTTCCGATGCCTTACCTTGTAGCAGCTGGCGAAGCCTGCGTTCGGCTGCGCAGCAGTCGTAATTCGGCTGGCGCGGCCTGACTGACGAACTGCATGCTCTGGTTTCACGACTGCTGCGCAGCCGAACGCAGGCTTCGCCAGCTGCTACGGATTGTTGTTATGGCTTGACTGACTGGCAGGAAGCCTGTTTTTTTACAAGCTTCAAGGAGCGAACTTCATGGGGCATCCGTCCATTTACGACCGTATCGAAAAAGACCGGCCCGGTGTCGCCCGGCTGAAGGTCCATTCGGCAGTGACGCTGCTGATTGCCGTGTGCCTGTCGATGGCGGTGATTGTCATCTGGGAAACCTGGAGTTCGCGCCAGTACCACCTGCATGACAAGGAAGTGGCGATGTCCAACCTTGCGCAGACCTTGGCCTCGCAAGCGCAGGCGTCGATCAAGCAGGCGGATACGCTGCTGTTTGCCCTGGTCGATCGCCTGGAAAACGAGGGCGTCGACCAGACCCGGCTCAACCGTTTGCAGCGCTTGCTCAGTGCCCAGCGCAGTGAACTGAGCCAGGTCCATGGCTTGTTCGTTTATGACGAAACCGGGCAGTGGATCGCCAACTCCAATGGCGCCGAAGTCGGCGTCGCCAATAATTCCGACCGCGAATATTTTATTTTCCACCGCGATCACCCTGATCGCGGGCCGCACATCGGGCCGTCGATCAAGAGCCGCTCCAGCGGCGAATGGATCATGACCGTGTCACGGCGGATCAATCATGCCGATGGCAGTTTTGCCGGCGTGGCGCTGGCGACGATCTATCTCAGTCATTTCCTGCAGCTCTACGACAGCATCGACATGGGCAATAACGGCGTGATCAACCTGATCGCCGACAACGCCACCATCGTCGTGCGTCGGCCGTTCAATGAGGCGGACATTGGCTCCAGTCTGGCCAAGAGCCCGCTGTTCACGCAGTTGCTGCCCAAGGACAGCGCGGGTACCGCGATGCTCAAATCGACCATAGACGGTGTCGAGCGGGTGGTGGGATATCGCCGGGTCGAGGGCTATCCGCTGATTGTGTTTGCCGCGTTGAACAAGGACGAAGTGCTGACCGGCTGGCGCAAGCAATCGTTGCTCAGCGCGGCCATCGTTTCGTTGCTGTTGGGTTTTCTGGGCGTGCTCGGCTATCGCCTGATCAAGTTGATGCAGCAGCAGAACCGCATCCAGGTCGAGTTGCTCGGATACCAGGAAAAACTGCTCGGACTCAATCGCAACCTGGAGTTGCTGGCGCTGGAAGATGCGCTGACCGGATTGGCCAACCGCCGCCAGTTCGACCTGTTCATTCAGGCGGAAACGGGGCGCGCGCGGCGCAACCTGACGGGTCTCTCGCTGCTGATGATCGATGTCGATCATTTCAAGGCGTTCAACGATCGCTATGGTCACCTGGCCGGTGACGAGTGTTTGCGCGCGATCGCGACCGTCATCACCGGGCATATCCAGCGCCCCGGTGACCTGGCCTCGCGTTTTGGGGGCGAGGAGTTTACCGTGGTTCTGCCCGGTACCGACTACGTGGGGGCGTTTCTGGTGGCGGAAAAAATCCGTCGGGCGGTGCAGTCGGCGAACCTGCTGCACAGTGAAAGTCCCGAAGGCGTAGTCACGGTCAGCGTTGGCGTGTGCGGCTACGACCCGGCGTCACAAACCCGCACCGAGGACTTGATTGGTGCCGCTGACAAGGCGTTGTACGTGGCCAAAGCCAGCGGGCGGAATATGAGCGTGATTGCCAACTGACGTTCGCCTGTTACACAAACAGGTCGATGCCCTGCACCAGTTGCCTGGCGAGGTGCGACTGCTTGAGTTTTTCCAGCCACCAGTTCAAGGCGCGACCGTCGTGATCGCCGCGCCAGCCGGCATACAGAATGTTTGGCTCGCGCGGGTCGGCCATCTGCTTTTCCACCAGTGTCCCGTTGTCGAGTAACGAACTGACCCGATGCCTGGGCAACCAGCCCACGCCCAATCCAGCGCACTGCGCGAGGATTTTCGCGCGCATGGTCGCCACCGCCAGCACCGGTTGCCCGCCAGAAACACCGTAGGTTCGACCCTCGGTGGTTCTCGACGAGTCGGCCACGACAATCGCCCGGTGTTGCGTCACCTTCGCCCTGGAAATCGGCTCCTTGGCCTTGGCCAGCGCATGCTTTGGCGAAACGGCGAACACCCATTCCATTTCCCCCAACTGCATCCAGCGCAACGACGGAATTGCCGGTGGTTCGTTGGTGGCACCAATGACCAAATCGGCGCGGCCTTCACGCAGGGCTTCCCAGACTCCTTTGAGCACTTCCTGGGTGACCCGCAGCGGTACGCCGGAACCCAGCGCATCGAACTCGCGAATCACCGGGATCAGGTTTTCGAACTCCAGCAATTCGTCGGTGACGATCCACAACCGGCTCTCCCAGCCATTGGCCACTTGCTGCACCCGTTGCGTCAGGCGCGAGACATCCTCCATCAACCGCGACGCTTCGTTGACCAGCAACTCGCCGGCCGGGGTCAGTTGCAAGCGATAGCGACGACGGTCAAACAGCAAGGCATCGAAACGCTCTTCCAGTTGCCGCGCGGCATAGGACACCGTGGACGGTGCCTTGCCCAGTTTGACTGCGGCCCGCGACAGGCTGCCGGTTTCGCGAATGGCCTCCAGCAATGCCAGGTCTTCAATCGACAGCATGGTTTCAGCCTTTGGTTAAAGATCAAAAGATCGTCCGAACGCGGCCCGAGCCTTCGGCAGCTCCTACCCTCGATCATTGTAGGAGCTGCCGAAGGCTGCGATCTTTTGATTTTGTCGTCAGGATGATTGCCTGAAGAACCGAAAATAGACCACCGCATTGACCAGCAACACCAAACCGGCCAGCCACAATTGAATCGCCGGAGTCAGCCCGGCCGGATAAATCACCGGCCACACATAATGTTCGATGAAACCGCCGCCATAACCGCTTTGTCCGGCGGCGTGGCGCATCAGGTTTTCCCAGTGCGTCAGCGGGCAGGGCAGGTGGAAAAACTCCACCGCCACACCCCACGCAGCAGCGGGCAAGTGCCACCAGATCAGGCGGCGCCATTTGAGCACCAGCAACCCGCCGAACAACACGAACAGGATGAACGTCAGGTGAAACAGCACCAGCCCATCGGCGGCGATTCGGTAGAGCATGGCGGCTCCCGCAGGCATCAGGCGAATCGCTCCATGGTACTCGGGCCAATGGCCGACGCTCTATCGATTGTTCAGTGCGCCGAGAACAGCCTTCAAGTGCGTCACCATGGCTTCGCTGCTGCGTAGCATCGGCGCGCGCAGTTCATCGTCGATCAAGCCTTCAAGGGCCAGAGCGGTTTTGACCGGGGCGGGATTGGGTTCGATGAACAGGCTTTGAATCAGCGGCAGCAACTCGAAGAATGTGCTGCGGGCGGCGGCCAATTGATTGTCGCGGACCTGTTGGTACAGCGCGACAAAACGCTCGGGATGTACATGCGCCGACGCCGCGATCGCGCCTTTGGCGCCGAGGCACAAGGCATTGAAAATCTGGTTGTCCTCGCCGCACAACACATCGACTTTTCCAGAGGCCAGCAACGCGAGAGTGTTGTTCAGATTGCCGCCGCAATCCTTGATCGCGACGATCCGCTCGTGGCTGACGATGTTGAGCAAGGTCGCCTGTTCGAACGCCACGCCGGTGCGGTAGGGAATATCGTAGAGAATCAGCGGCACGCTTGAAGCGTCGGCAACGGTCTTGAAAAACGCCTCAAGTCCGGCCTGGGAGGGGCGGATGTAATACGGCGCCGGCACCAGCAAACCTGCCACCGGACGCTTGAGGATTTCGCTCTGGAATTGCAGCAATTCAGTCAGGTTGTTGCCGGCCAGGCCCATCACCACGCGGTGCGCGGGGACTTGCTCCAGCACCGCATCGAGCACCGCCAGTTGCTCATGCTTGCCCATCGCGGCGGGTTCGCCGGTGGTGCCACAGACAATCAGGCCGTCGACGCCTTTTTCCAGCAAGTGGCTGACCAGACGCTGCAGGCCGACGAAATCGATGGCGCCGTTGTGGAACGGCGTGACGAGCGGAACCCAGATACCTTGAAACGATGACATGCACTTTCTCCTGATGGTTGACCGATTTCGTCACCGTCAGGAGCGTAGAAGGAAGTAAGCAAGGGGAGGGTGGTCCGTCGCGCTCAATGTCCTGTCAGCTCATCTGACGGGACAGCGCGCCCCGGTCACATGAGCGACTGTTTCTTCGATTTGAGGGTGCGCGCAACGCAACCTTGCGCCTTGGCAATCAAGCCAATGACGGAAGAGTTGTGATTGAAGGTTGCGGACATCTTTGCTTACACCCTGATTGAGGCGCCCAGTTTTAAAAGCCCGGGCGGTGTTTGTCAATCACGAAAATCGGCGAACTCCGCGCGCATCCGTCCGTTGTGTTTGGCTCTGTAGAGCAATTGGTCGACCTGTTCGACGAATTCCAGCGCCGTGGCGTGCTGCGAGGCGTGGGTGGTGCCGACGCCGAGGCTCACGCTGAGCACGGATGAAACGGCGGAAAACTCATGGGCGATTTGTTGCTGGCGAATCAGGTGCAGGCATTTGTGCGCCACCAACCTGGCGGACTCGGCATCGGTCTCCGGCAGCAGCCAGACGAACTCTTCGCCGCCGATCCGCGCAATGAAATCCCGTGGCCGATTGGCCGCCAGCGACAAGGTGCGCGCTACGTGGCGCAGGCATTCATCGCCCTTGATGTGGCCGTAATGGTCGTTGTATTGCTTGAAATAATCGATATCCAGAACCAGCACCGACAGCGGCGATCCCGTGCGCTGGGCGCTGGCCCATTCCCGCTCCAGCACGGTGTCGAACATGCGCCGGTTGGCGATGCCGGTGAGGCCGTCCTGGTAGGAATATTCTTCGAGCTGCTTTTGCAGGCGAATCAGGTGTTCCTCGGTTTTCTTGCGCTCGCTGATATCGAACATGAACCCCACCAGCGCCTCGACCTCGCCGTCCTTGCGCACCACGTGCACCACGTCGCGAATCCACACGTATTCACCACTGTGGGTCAGCGCCCGGTAGTCGGCTTCATGGTCGACCCCGGCTCGGGATTGCGAGACGCAGAACTCCACCACGTAATCGCGATCGTCCGGGTGCATGCGCTCGACCCAGTCATTAACGCCAACCCAACTGTCCTGTTTCCAGCCCAGCAGACTTTCGATCTGCGGCCCGATGTAACTGAACGTCATGGTTTTCCAGTCGATTCGCCATGGAATTGCCTTGGTCGACTCAAGCAGGGTTTTGTAGACGTCGCTGTCGGTTTCGAGTGGATTCATGAAGGGCCTGCACCTTGAAGGAAAAAATGCAGCGCCATCATGTTGCTACTACTTTGGCGGCGCAAGCGGGCAGCCGATGAATGGCACGGGGTCGCGGTATTGAGCAAGATTGTTCAAGCCATTGGCCGCGACTGCTGGCACAGTCTGGGGTCTTTCCCCTGGTTGTAGAGCGATATGTCCAACTCACACTTGCCGCGCAGTGCGTTCCTTCGCGGCGCCGCAGCGATCATGCCGCTGTCCCTGGCCACCGCGCCCTGGGGCTTGCTGGCCGGGTCGATGGCCATCGAAGCCAATCTCACGCCCCTGCAAGGCCAGGGTTTGTCGAGCATCGTGTTCGCCGGTGCCGCGCAACTGGTGGCCATCGGCATGCTCAAGGGCGGCGCCGGAATTTTTTCGATCCTGCTGACCACGTTGTTGCTGACTTCCCAGCATTTGCTTTACGGCATGAGCCTGCGTTCGGTGATTTCGCCATTGCCGGGGCGCTGGCGCGTAGGGCTGGGTTTTCTGCTCACCGATGAGTTGTTCGCCCTGACCAGCCAGCACGACAAACAACAATTCGACCGCTGGTTCGCGTTGGGCGTGGGCCTGACGTTCTACATCGCCTGGAACCTCTTCACCCTGGCCGGCATCGTGCTCGGTAGCAGCATTCCCGGCCTGGAACACCTGGGCCTGGATTTCTCCATCGCCGCCACCTTCATCGCCCTGATCACCCCGGTGGTGCGCAATGTGCCGACCGTGGTCTGCGTCGCGGTTTCGCTGTTCTGCTCGGTGCTGTTCAGCTACTGGCAATGGGGCTCGGCGCTGGTGCTGTCGGGGTTGGCGGGGATGACCGCCGGGTTTATCTGCAATAAATTCCAGGGAACGCGCACATGATGGTCTGGGCAGTGATTTTCGGCATGGGCGTGTTGGTGTTTCTCAACCGCTATGTCTTTCTCGAGCCGCGACTGCCAGTACGGTTGAGCAGTAATGCCCGACAGTTCCTCGGCTTCGCCGTACCGGGCATGTTGACCGCGATCTGCGGGCCGATCGTGTTCATGCCCGAGAAACAGCTGAACCTGCAATGGGACAACCCGTACCTGATCAGTTCGCTGGTGGCCGTCGGCCTGGTGCTCTACACCCGCAACACCTTGCTCAGCATGCTGTTGAGCATGGGCTTTTTCTTTTTGCTGCGCTGGTGGCTGTAAGCCGGGCAGACGAATCTGTTCTACGCTTAAAGTTGATGACCGATCCCTTCAGGAAGAGAGGCGAACATGGCAAATGACCCCAAGCGTCCGGACCCGGATGAAGACATGGATGAACCGACGGAAGAAGAGATTGAGCAGCAGAGAAAAGCGGAGAAGACCTGGAAACATGACGACAGCCGCGAGCTGTCGGATCGCGATATCGAGCGTCCGTTGAAACCCTGACCGGGTTCCAGACACGACAAAGCCCCGTTCGTAGCGGGGCTTTGTCGTGTTTGCGACCGTTATCAGGACTAATCCAGAGTGTTGAGGAAGTCCGGATGAGCGGCCCGAAAACCCAACGTCTTGTCGATCCAGGCATTCAGCTCGTTGACCATGACCGGGTGTTTGCCCGGGTAGCCTTCGAGGGTCGAATTCAGGACCGCGTTGATATTGGGGATTGAATGCAAGTTACGGGTTTCTATGTATTGCCCGATAAAGCAGTCGAGTTGGTAGTGTTCTGTCTTTGTAAGATAAACACACGCCAGACTCACGACTTGATTATTTATAAAATCGTCGCGCAATTTAGTTCTCTGCAAGGCTTGTTGTATGGGATTTCCTTAGTTATTGACTCTTTGGTCAACTGGGTGATGCAACTGGAAACGCGGCGCGAATACTAGCGTTAGCGACAAAAAATGTATGCAATGCGACTGTATGGTCAGACCGGCGGTTAATACTGCAATGCAGGTGTTAATTGCTTGAAACAGCTGTTGTAACGCCAGCAACTTGATCTTCCGGGCATCACTGTTATTTGTGATTGTGTCTCTGTCGTTATTGACACTTTCAGCTCACTTCAACAATTAATTCCGCCCCTTGGTTTCTGCTATTGCCAATCGCTTTGCCGACCTTGTGCCAGGTGAAGGCGTCGCTGTCCTCTCTCTGCAAAAGTACCATTTGCTCGGCGCGTTCCTTGGGCGTCGCCGGGTCCAGCCATTCCCGCGCCAGTTCTGCCGAAAACACCACCGGTCGTCGGTCGTGAATGTCCACCATGCCGCCCGCGCTGTCGGCGGTGATGATGACAAAACCGTCGTCGTCCCTGGGTGGCGCGGTGCCAATCGGGAATTGCCCGATCGCTGCACAAAACACTGGCCCATGATCGCGCCGGCGAATCAGCCAAGGCTGCCGTGTACCGTCTCCGGCATCGACCCATTCGAACCAATTGTCGACCGGACAGATCGCGCGGTGCGGCCAGATCGCGCGGAAGAATGGGCCGTGGGCAACTTTTTCGACCCGCGCATTGATCGGTGCAGCGCGATCCTTGGCCCAGTGCGGTCGCCAACCCCAGCGCTGCGAATCGGCATGCAAGCCGTCATCCTCCATGTGCAGTAGCGCAAGTTGCGTGGTGGGTGCAGCGTTGTAGCGGGCCAGGGGCTGATCGCCGACGTGATTGATCAGCGCGTCGGGAATGCTCAGCACCGCCACGAAATCGTGAATACCCCGGTATTGCGACAGTCTTCCGCACATCGACTGAATCCTCCGGCCCAGGCTTTCAGTCTAGTTGCCTCAGATCACGTGTGCCCGTTGCAACTCGGTCAACGACAATGCCTTGAGTTGCGCCAGCAGCGAGTAGAGACCACGGGCGATGGCCACCCGCTGCGCCGATGTTGCGGATCGCCGCGACGCCGTTGAGGTACACCGGAAAGAACGCACCAATGGCGATCAAGACGATCTTCGAGATCTCGTCGATGCCCAGCCACAGCACGCCTTCGGCGAGATCTTTGAGGGTCAGAGCGATTTCGCTGGGGGCGGGCATTTGGTAGGACAGCAGCCAGCCGATGTGCACGACGATTCCAGCATCAGAAGGATCAGCGCGGGTAGCGCCAAGCCTTCAGGCTTTTGCTTTTGCTGGTGATGAGGGACTCCAGTCTCGACAAAATCAAAAGATCGCAGCCTGCGGCAGCTCCTACATTGGGATATGCGTTTCCCTGTAGGAGCTGCCGCAGGCTGCGATCTTTTACGATTACTGACGAGCAACGGTTTCCTTGAACCCGGTGTCGATCAACTGATCGATCACCTGATCGACGTTCACACCACGGCGTACCAATTCCTCGGAAACCAGAATTGGTGCGGCGGCTTTCGAGGCGATGACATCCTTGGCAGTCAGTTGCGGGCTGCTCAGGTCGGTGCGCGACAATTGCAGCTTGGCCACTTCCAGTGGCAGGCCTGCATAAAAGAAATATTGCAGGCTCTGTGCCATGTGCTCGGTTTTGCGGGTTTTCAAGGCTTGCAGCGAAGTGGAAGGCGCGGTGGGCTGTACCCCGGAAAACAGTCTGCTGAGTCGCTGTTGCTGGGCAAACAGCGTGTGTCGGGAGTCATGAGCTTATGCGTAAATCGAATTTAAAAAGCCTTTGTAAGAGCGTTATGGTCTAGCGCAATCACCCTAAAGGAGTCCCCGATGAACCTGTCCCGATTCGTACGCGGTCTGTTAACCAGCGCGCTGTTTGCCGCGCCCATGGCCTACGCCGCCGAGCCTGTCGTCCTGCATGTCGGCGACCAGAACTACTACAACGTTCGCGCCTCGGTCGAAGCGTCGGGTGTGCTCAAAGACGCGCCGTACACCGTCGACTGGAAGCACTTCCAGGCCGCTGCACCGCTGGCCGAAGCGTTGAACACCGGGGCGCTGGACCTGGGTTTTCTCGGCGATTCGGGTTTTCTGTTCCTCGCGGCGAAGCAGGCACCGGTCAAGCTGATCGGCGTGTCACGGCAGAACCCGGACACCATTGCCTTGCTGGTGCCCAAGGATTCGCCGGTCAAGACCATCGCAGATCTCAAGGGCAAGAAAGTCGCCTACTGGCCCGGCGCCTGGAGCCAGCAACTGACCTTGCGCGCCCTGGAAAAAGCCGACCTGCCGGAAGACTACGTCGATTTCATCAAGCTGATGCCGATCGATGCCGCCGCCGCGTTGCCTCAGGGCAGCATCGATGCCTTCCCGGTGTGGGAACCGTACATTTCCCAGCAGATCCTGTTCTCCGGCGCCCGGCCGATTCTCACCGCAAAAAACCTGATGCCAGGCCTCAGTGCCATCGCCGCATCGACGCCGTCGATCGACAGCAAGCGTGAAGCCATCGCCGACTTTCTCGGGCGCCTGAAAAAGGCTCGGGCCTGGGTGGATAACAACACGGACGAATACGCCGACCTGTGGGCGAAGAAGGCCAATCTCGACCAGAACGTTTCCCGCCATTGGTTGCGTCAGGCCCACATGACCGTCGGCCCGGTGGATGCGCAGGCCGCCAAGGATTTGCAGAGCACCGCGGACTTCCTGTTCAAGGTCAAGGCACTGCCGACGGAACTGGCAACCGCGCCGATCATTGACGGCTCATTTCAACAGTCGCTGGCGCAGTAAACGAGCCCCGGAACCAAACACTGTGTACCCTTATCCAACCTCGGCCCGCAGCTTCCTGCGGGTCGATGAAGGATGAACGGGCGAAGGAATTTTGCCGTTTGACGTGTTGACCAAAACGGTCTGGCCCAAGGCAAAACATGAAACAGGTGTTCAAGGTTCTATTGACGTGCGCCATGGCGGTCGGTCTGCTGGGCTGTATTGCTGCTCCCATCGCAATGACGCCGCAGACCGAACAACGGCTGCGCGCGCAACCACCGATCCGCTTTCTGCTGACATTCGATGACGGCCCCAGCGCGTCAAGTTTCTGGAATCCGACCGAAACCGTGCTCGACAGCCTGGCGATCAACCCGCTGCAGCCGGACATCAAAGCGGTGTTCTTTGTGCAGACCCGAGCCACTCGGGCCGGTAACAGTGAGATCGGCCGCGCGGTCATGCATCGCGAGCGCGATGCCGGGCACATTCTGGCCTTCCACACGGCCACGCCGTCGCACACCAATCATCGCTCGCTGGACGCGCAAGAACTGGAGCAGGCGCTCACCGATGGCTGTGTCGACATCGCCGCGATCACCGGCGCGCCGCCGACCTTGGTGCGCCCGCCATTCTGGAGCTACGACAAGCGCACCTTCGCCGCCTATCAACAGCATGGCTTGCATGTGGTGCTAACCGACCTGAGCGCCAACGACGGAAAAATCTGGGGTTTCAACGCCAGCCCGCGCCGTCGCTCGCACATGCTGCGTTCGATGTCCGAGGTGCGCGAGCGCATCGCCCGCGGCGAGCTGCCGGTGGTGGATGGGGTGATCCCGGTGGTGGTGACCTTTCACGACCTCAATCGCTACACCGCCCGGCATACCCGCGAGTACTTGCAAATCCTGCTCGACAGCGCCCAGGCGACCGGCGTGAAAACCGCCGACCAGCCGTTTTATAACGACACCGCCGAACTGCAACGGGCGGCGATGGCGCGTACGTTGCGAGACAGTGCTCAGCCGGTTGAGTTGCCGGGGGTCTGGAACTGGATCTGGAAGGACAATGCCCACTGAAAATCTGTTCAAAGTGAGAGGCATTTAACATTTTTGCTGGCGCAAAATCTTCAAAGCGGATCTATGCTCAAACGGATCCAATCCGCTCAACTGCCGCCGGAGGCGTCAGCCATGCTTCCCATTTCAGTCCTTTGCAACATTGTGGAGTCGGGTTTTGAGCCGCTGGCTTGCGAGTGCACGGAAACATTGGGGTTGTTGCGTATCGAGGTTTACGAGCGCGAACCCCGGTGCGTCAAACTGCGGATCGATAACGTTTCGACCGAGCACCTGACCAGCGTGCGCGCAATCTCTGATTTTGTCGGCGAGTTGCGTAAGGAAATGAGGGCAGGGCGCCGGGCACTTGCCGGTTGAAACGTCCCGTGTAGGAGCTGCCGAAGGCTGCGATCTTTTGATCTTGCCGTAAAAGTGCAAAATCAAAAGATCGCAGCCTTCGGCAGCTCCTTAAATGTGGTTTAGCCCTGCGGCAGCAGCTCATCAATCATTCGCAAACAATGGTTCAACCCCGGCGACACATCGCCCACCCGCCGACTGAGAATGATCGGCGAGGTCGCGTTGTCTTCCAGTAACGGCGTGAAGCCGATGTCGTCGCGGTGCAGCAACTGCACCGAGGCCGGCACCAGCGTGACCCCGATTCCGGCCCCCACCAGACCAATCGCTGTTTGCAGCTCGTTGGTCCATTGCGCGATGTGAATGCTCACTCCATAGGATTCGAACAGTGCGATGACATGATCCGCGTAGCTCGGTCGCGGGTTACCGGGGTACAGCACAAAGGGTTCTTTGGCGAGATCGCGCAGGCTGATGGGGCCAGCGAGCAGCGGGTGACCGGCGGGCAGGGCGGCGACCAGGCGGTCTTCGGTCAACACGGTCTGCACAATGGCCGGATCGTCGATGCGGATACGCCCGAAGCCGATGTCGATACGCCCAGCCTTCAACGCCTGCACCTGCTGCAACGTGGTCATTTCCGAAAGCCCCAGCTCCAGCTCCAACGGCTCGCCGCTGCGCAAGCGACGAATCAGCTCGGGCAGCACGCCGTACAACGTCGAAGGTGCAAAACCGATGCCCAGCCAGGTCTTTTCCCCCAGACCGATGCGCCGCGTGTTGTCGCAAACCTTGTTCAGTTGTTCGAGCAGAGCGGTGGAATGTTCATGGAAAAACCGCCCGGCGTCGGTCAGCTTCAGCGGGCGCCCGCGTTCCAGCAGCATCACACCGAGTTCGTCTTCCAGTTGCTGGATCTGCCGACTCAGCGGCGGCTGGGCGATGTGCAGCAGCTCGGCGGCGCGGGTGAAGTTGAGGGTTTGAGCCAATACCTGGAAATAACGCAGGTGACGCAGTTCCATGGATCCTCCAGACTTCAGTCGGTTGCATACCTTTAAGGTATCAAGTCAGACCAATTCTATATTGGCGTCGCGAAAAAAGCCGTACGAGAATCGATTCCAGAACTCCAAGAACCTGATGGGTATCGAAATGCTTGCTACTGCCATTGAATCGATCGAGACGATCATCGTCGATCTGCCGACCATCCGCCCGCACAAGCTGGCGATGCACACCATGCAGAACCAGACCCTGGTGATCATTCGCGTGCGGTGCGCCGATGGCATCGAAGGCATCGGCGAGTCCACCACCATCGGTGGCCTGGCTTACGGCAACGAAAGCCCCGACAGCATCAAAACCAACATCGACACGCACTTCGCACCGCTGTTGATCGGCCAGGACAGCGGCAACGTCAATGCGGCGATGTTGCGCCTGGAGCGCAGCATCCGTGGCAACACGTTCGCCAAATCCGGTATCGAAACCGCGTTGCTCGACGCCCAGGGCAAGCGCCTGGGTCTGCCAGTCAGCGAATTGCTCGGCGGCCGCGTTCGTGACGCGCTGCCGGTGGCCTGGACCCTGGCCAGCGGCGACACCGAAAAAGACATCGCCGAAGCGGAAAAAATGCTCGACTTGCGCCGCCATCGCATCTTCAAACTGAAGATCGGTGCCGGTGAGGTCAACCGCGATCTGGCCCACGTCATCGCCATCAAGAAAGCCCTCGGCGACCGCGCCAGCGTGCGGGTCGACGTCAATCAGGCCTGGGACGAAGCCGTCGCAATCCGTGCCTGCCGCATTCTCGGCACCAATGGCATCGACCTGATCGAACAGCCGATCTCGCGCAACAACCGCGCCGGCATGGCGCGCTTGAATGCCATGAGCCCGGCGCCGATCATGGCCGATGAGTCCATCGAATGTGTGGAAGATGCGTTCAACCTGGCCCGCGAAGGCGCGGCTTCGGTGTTCGCCCTGAAAATCGCCAAGAACGGTGGTCCGCGCGCCGTGTTGCGCACCGCCTCCATCGCTGAAGCGGCCGGTATCGCCCTGTACGGCGGCACCATGCTCGAAGGTGGCCTCGGTACGATGGCCTCGGCGCATGCCTTCGTCACCCTGAACAAACTGGCGTGGGACACCGAGTTGTTCGGCCCGCTGCTGCTGACCGAAGACATTCTCAGCGAACCGCTGGTGTATCGCGATTTTGAACTGCACGTGCCGAAAACCCCGGGTCTGGGCCTGAGCCTGGATGAAGAGCGCCTGGCGTTTTTCCGCCGCGACAAAACTTCCACTGCCATTCACCAAGCCTGAGGAGAGCATTATGCTGTTCCACGTAAAAATGACCGTGAACCTGCCGGTCGACATGAATCCTGAAGCGGCCAATAAATTGAAGGCTGACGAAAAAGCCCTGGCCCAGCGCCTGCAAGAGCAGGGCAAGTGGCGCCACCTGTGGCGCATCGCCGGGCACTACGCCAATTACAGCGTGTTCGATGTCGACAGCGTCCAGGAACTGCATGACCTGCTGATGCAACTGCCGCTGTTTCCGTACATGGCCATCGAAATCGACGCGATGTGCCGGCATCCTTCTTCCATCCGTGACGATGACCGCTGAGCCCAGCCTGTTCAGCTCGCTACGCTAATAATTACAATATGAGGAACCCACCAAAATGAACGTCAAGATTTCCCATACTGCTGAAGTACAAAAATTTCTCGAAGAGGCCAGCGGCCTGCTCAACGATCAGGGCAATCCGCGCACCAAGGCCCTGGTCTACCGCATCCTGCGTGACTCGGTGAACATCATCGAAGACCTCGCGGTGACCCCGGAAGAATTCTGGAAGGCGGTCAACTACCTCAACGTGCTGGGTGCGCGCCAGGAAGCCGGGCTGGTGGTGGCCGGGCTCGGTCTGGAGCATTACCTCGACCTGCTGATGGACGCCGAAGACGAACAGGCCGGCAAGTCCGGCGGTACGCCGCGCACCATCGAAGGCCCGCTGTACGTGGCCGGTGCGCCGCTGTCCGAAGGCGAAGCGCGCCTCGATGACGGCGTCGATCCGGGCGTGACCCTGTTCATGCAAGGCCGCGTGTTCAACACCGCTGGCGAACCTCTGGCCGGTGCCGTGGTGGACGTTTGGCACGCCAACACTGGCGGCACGTATTCGTACTTCGATGCCTCGCAGTCGGAATTCAACCTGCGTCGCCGCATCGTCACCGATGCCGAAGGCCGCTACCGTTTTCGCAGCATCGTGCCGTCGGGTTACGGCTGCCCGCCGGACGGTCCGACCCAGCAACTGCTCGATCAACTGGGCCGTCACGGTCAGCGTCCGGCGCACGTACACTTCTTCATTTCCGCCCCGGATCATCGTCACCTGACCACCCAGATCAACCTGGATGGCGAAAAGTACCTGCATGACGATTTCGCCTACGCCACCCGTGACGAACTGATTGCCAAGATCACCTTCAGCGATGATCAGGCCCGTGCGGCGGCTCATGGTGTCAGCGGTCGTTTTGCCGAAATCGAATTCGATTTCACCCTGCAATCGTCCGCCCAGCCTGACGAGCAGCAGCGTCACGAGCGGGTTCGCGCACTGGAAGACTGATTATCCGCGCTCCCCTGTAGGAGCTGCCGAAGGCTGCGATCTTTCAAGATCAGAAGATCGCAGCCTTCGGCAGCTCCTACAGGGGATTTGCGTTGTTCGCTGAACCGCCCGCAGGTCAGTGCATTGATACACAGCTGCAAGGACTGCCCTAGAATGGCCCGAAGCAACCTATAACAACAACGAGAGTGACCCGATGATGCAAGCTCAACTGTTGAGTCAGCGCAGCAGAGTATTCGACCATGCCGACCCTTATGCGGTGTCGGGCTACGTCAATCAGCACGTCGGTAACCACTGCATTCTCATGCCTCGCGCCGGCAGCCCGCTGGCCAGCCTCGATCATCGCAAGTTCGCCAGCCTCGACCTGTGCCGCATCAGCTACGGCGCCAGTGTGCGAGTCACCTCTGGCGCGCTGGAGAGCATCTATCACCTGCAAGTGCTGTTGCGCGGCAACTGCCTGTGGCGTGGACACGGCCAGGAGCATTATTTCGCACCGGGTGAACTGCTGCTGATCAACCCCGACGATCCGGTGGACCTGACCTATTCCGCCGATTGCGAAAAATTCATCCTCAAAATCCCCACCCATTTGTTCGAGTCCGTCTGCGATGAGCAGCGCTGGCGCTATCCGGGGCAGGGCGTGCGATTCCTGGAGAACCGCTATCAGCTCAATGAACTGGAAGGCTTCGTCAATTTGCTGGCAATGATCTGCCAGGAAGCCGAGTCCACCGAGCAGATTCCCAGGGTGCAGGAGCATTACACGCAGATCATCGCCAGCAAGATGCTCGGCCTGATGAAGACCAACGTCAGTCGCCTTGAACTCGGCTCGCAGACTGCTACTTTCGAAGCGATTGCCGATTACATCGCGAACCATCTCAAGCAGGAGATCGACAGCGAAGAACTGGCGCGCCAGGCCAGCATGAGCCTGCGTTCGTTGTACGGCCTGTTTGAACGCAATGCCGGCGTCACGCCGAAAAACTACATCCGCCAAAAACGCCTGGAACGCATCAACGCCTGCCTGAGCGACCCGACCTGCAACGTGCGCAATGTTACGGAGGTGGCGATGGATTATGGCTTCCTGCATTTGGGACGGTTTTCCGACAGCTACCGGAAGCAGTTTGGGGAGTTGCCGTCGGATACCCTCAAGCGCCGGCACTGAATCAATATCCCTCCCGTAGGAGCTGCCGCAGGCTGCGATCTTTTGATCTTGTCTTAAAAAGCAAAATCAAAAGATCGCAGCCTTCGGCAGCTCCTACGGGCTTGTTTGCACAAAACGGATAAAGGTCTGCACCCCGCGGATAGTCCGCCCCATTGTCCCGTCCTAGCATTGGCACTGCCTGAACAATAACAATGGAGGCGGCGGCCATGACCCTGCGACCCGAATACGTGCATTCCCTGCTTGAAGACGATCCCGAGCAGGGCCTCTATCGCTGCAAACGCGAGATGTTCACCGACCCCCGGTTGTTCGATCTGGAGATGGAACACATCTTCGAAGGCAACTGGCTGTACCTGGCCCACGAAAGCCAGATCCCCAACGTCAACGATTTCTACACCACCACCATGGGGCGTCAGTCGATCTTCGTCGCGCGCAACAAGGACGGTGTGCTCAACGCCTTCATCAACGCCTGTAGCCACCGCGGCGCGATGCTGTGCCGGCATAAGTCCGGCAACAAGAGCTCCTACACCTGCCCGTTCCATGGCTGGACGTTCAACAACTCCGGCAAGCTGCTCAAGGTCAAGGATCCGGCCAACGCCGGCTATCCTTCGAGTTTCAACTGCGAAGGCTCCCACGACCTGACCAGGGTTGCGCGTTTCGAGTCCTATCGCGGATTCCTCTTTGGCAGCCTCAAGGCTGATGTCTTGCCGCTGGTCGAGCACCTGGGCGAGTCGGCGAAAATCATCGACATGATCGTCGACCAGTCCGCCGATGGCCTGGAAGTGCTGCGCGGTTCTTCCAGCTACATCTACGAAGGCAACTGGAAACTCACCGCCGAAAATGGTGCCGACGGTTACCACGTCAGCTCCGTTCACTGGAACTACGCGGCCACCCAGAACCAGCGCAAACAGCGTGAAGCCGGTGACGCCAACCCGACGATGAGCGCCGGTAGCTGGGCCAAGCAGGGCGGTGGTTTCTATTCCTTCGACAAGGGCCACATGCTGCTCTGGACCCGTTGGTCCAACCCTGAGGATCGTCCGCTGTACGAACGTCGCGACGAGCTGGCGCAAGATTTCGGCAAGGCTCGCGCGGACTGGATGATCGAGAACTCGCGCAACCTGTGCCTGTACCCGAACGTGTACCTGATGGACCAGTTCAGCTCTCAGATTCGTATCGCCCGGCCGATCTCGGTCAACCGCACCGAAATCACCATTTACTGCATCGCCCCCAAAGGCGAAAGCGACCACGCGCGTTCCAGCCGGATTCGTCAGTACGAAGACTTCTTCAACGTCAGCGGCATGGCCACGCCGGACGATCTGGAAGAGTTCCGCTCCTGCCAGACCAGTTACCAGGGCAGCGTCACGACGTGGAACGACATGTCCCGCGGCGCCGAACACTGGATCGAAGGCGCCGACGACGCGGCCAAGGAAATCGATCTGCATCCGCTGCTCAGTGGTGTGCGCACCGAAGACGAAGGCCTGTTCGTGCTGCAACACAAATATTGGCAACAGACCATGCTCAAGGCGCTGGAAGCCGAGCAGTCGAAGCTGATCGCCGTGGAGGACGTGCAATGAGCATTTCCTATGAAGCGGTGCGCGACTTTCTCTACCGTGAAGCGCGCTACCTCGACGACCGGCAGTGGGACGAATGGCTGGAAATGTACGCCCCCGACGCGACGTACTGGATGCCGTCCTGGGACGACAACGACGAGCTGACCGAAGACCCGCAACGGGAAATCTCGCTGATCTGGTACGGCAACCGCACCGGCCTGGAAGACCGCATTTTCCGCATCAAGACCGAGCGTTCCAGCGCCAGCGTGCCGGATACTCGCACCTCCCACAACATCAGCAACATCGAACTGCTGGAACAGGCCGACGGACTGTGCAAGGTGCGCTTCAACTGGCACACCCTGAGCTTTCGCTACAAGACCGTCGACAGCTATTTCGGCAGCAGTTTCTACACCCTCGACGTGCGCGGTGAAAACCCGCTGATCAAGGCCAAGAAAGTGATCCTGAAGAACGACTACGTTCGCCAGGTCATCGATGTTTACCACTTGTGAGGCTGCCGTCATGACTCATTCCATTGCATTCAATTTTGAAGACGGCGTCACCCGATTCATCGACGCCAATGTGGGCGAAACCGTGGCCGATGCTGCGTACCGCCAGGGCATCAATATTCCGCTGGACTGCCGCGACGGCGCCTGCGGCACCTGCAAGTGTTTTGCCGAAGCCGGCCGTTACGATCTGGGCGAGGAGTACATCGAAGATGCCCTCAGCGCGGAAGAGGCCGAACAGGGTTTTGTCCTGACCTGCCAGATGCGCGCCCAGAGTGATTGCGTGGTGCGGGTGCCGACCTCCTCGGAAGTCTGCCGCACGCGTCAGGCCAGTTACGACGCGACCATCAGCGCCGTGCGCCAGTTGTCCGACAGCACCATTGCGCTGTCGATCAAGGGCGAGGCGTTGTGCAAACTGGCGTTCCTGCCAGGGCAATACGTGAACCTGGGCATTCCCGGCAGCGAGCAGACCCGCGCTTATTCGTTCAGTTCGTTGCAGCGCGACGGCGAGGTCAGTTTTCTGATTCGCAACGTGCCGGGCGGTCTAATGAGCAGTTTCCTTACCGGCATGGCCAAGGCGGGCGACAGCATGAATCTGGCCGGACCTTTGGGCAGCTTTTATCTGCGCGATATCCGCCGCCCCTTGCTGTTACTGGCAGGCGGCACCGGGCTGGCGCCGTTCACAGCGATGCTGGAAAAAATCGCCGAGCAGGGCAGTGATCATCCGCTGCATTTGATCTACGGCGTGACTCACGATTTTGACCTGGTTGAACTCGATCGCCTGGAAGCCTTCGCTGCGCGCATCCCGAATTTCACCTACAGCGCCTGCGTCGCCAGCCCGGACAGTCAGCACCCGCTCAAGGGCTACGTAACCCAGCACATCGAGCCAAAGCATTTGAACGATGGCGACGTCGACGTCTACCTGTGCGGCCCGCCGCCGATGGTCGAGGCGGTCAGCCAGTTCATTCGCGAAAAAGGCATCGCGCCGGCGAACTTCTACTACGAAAAATTTGCCGCCAGCGCGGCCTGACCATTCCCTGCCGCTACGCCCCACCATGTAGGAGCTGTCGAGTGCAACGAGGCTGCGATCTTTGAAGAACAAAATCAAAAGATCGCAGCCTCGTTGCACTCGACAGCTCCTACAGAAGGGTGGCGTGGCGCAGTCGATCTTGAGGTGTCCATGAACAGATTCCACGAAAAAGTCGCGCTGATCACCGGCGCCGCCCAAGGCATCGGTCGGCGTGTTGCCGAACGCATGGCGGCGGAAGGGGCGAAGTTGATTCTGGTCGATCGCTCCGAGCTGGTGTTCGAGCTTCAGCAGCAATTGGCACCGGATTGCCAGGTGCTGGCGCTGACCGCCGATCTTGAGCAGTACGAGGAATGCGACCGGGTGATGCAAACCGCTGTCGAGCGTTTCGGGCGTCTCGATGTGTTGATCAATAACGTCGGCGGCACGATCTGGGCCAAGCCGTTCGAGCATTACCAAGCGTCGCAGATCGAGGCAGAAGTTCGTCGCTCGTTGTTCCCGACGTTGTGGTGCTGTCATGCCGCATTGCCGTTCATGCTGGAGCAGGGCAGCGGTGCAATCGTCAACGTCTCGTCGATCGCCACCCGCAGCGTCAACCGCGTGCCGTACGGCGCAGCGAAGGGCGGAGTGAATGCGCTGACCGCTTGCCTGGCGTTCGAAACCGCCGGGCGCGGGGTTCGGGTCAATGCCACTGCACCTGGCGGCACCGAAGCGCCGCCACGCCGTGTGCCACGCAACACGGCCGAGCAAAGTGCCGAGGAAAAGATCTGGTATCAGCAGATCGTCGACCAGACCCTCGACAGCAGTTTGATGAAGCGTTACGGAACGCTGGATGAGCAGGCCGGGGCTATTCTGTTTCTGGCCAGCGATGAAGCGTCGTATATCACCGGCATGATCATGCCGGTGGGCGGCGGCGATCAGGGCTGATCCCGTGCTGGACTACAGGCGACGCTGAAAGGCTTTGACGATCCTGAGCGTGGCGTCGCTGGTATTGAGGTTCTGCACCGAATCAAGCGGGAACCAGATGCAGTCGAAGATCTCGTTTTGCGGGCGGACTTCATGGGCATTCGGCACCGATGCCTCGAAGACATGGTGAAGAGTACTGCCGGTTTCCAGTTCCATCAGGTACAGCATGTCCTCGGCGCCGAGCCCGGTTTCTTCCTGTAGCTCGCGCATTGCCGCGCCCGCGGTGGTTTCACCGGGCTCGACCTTGCCGCCGGGCAATGTCCAGCGAGACCTTGGCTTGCGCACCAGCAGTATGTGTCGGTCCAGCTCGCAAATGACGGTTGCGCGTACTTTCATGTGTTACCTGAATACCGGTTGTCATCAAACTGTCATGAAACTGCAATATTCGAGCCGGCTCCCGTTTCACCGGTATCTGGTTGTTTGGAGCGGTTGAGGCGTCTGAAAGTGCCGGAATCCTGACACGACGTCTGGTCGTCATCTTCGCGAGGTGTGGGTGTAAGGTAGGTGCGTTAGCCTTGGATATCATTGCCGAGATGGAGGTGACCATGAGTGTTCCGATGCTGAACAAAATGCACATGAACGGTTATGACGTACTCAGCGTGAACAACGGCCCGTGGCGGGTCTGCACCAAAGGTGACCGGCTGGGGTCATTTGGCAGCCGGGAGGAAGCACTGGCGTTTGCGGCGTCTCTTCCGGGCTACAAGTCGCGGTCGAGCAGGCAAGCCAGCAACCAATGAGCGCATTGACGCTACGTTAAAGCCCCGGCATGCCGGGGCTTTTTGTTGTGCCAGTGCGGTTGGTTAGTGGTCATTGGGCCTTATTGCGCGTAATGATTTTGGCCTTCACTTCTTCGGCATAACCAGACAGCCGTTGCTCATCTCCCTGAAACAAGTCGCAGAGCCTCCTGACAGCTTCTGCATCGACATCGTTGCCTGTCAGGCGCAACTGTTCTGCGATGCGTAAAAGCTCGACCGCCGACCAGCGTAGATCCGAGGCCAGGCCTTGCAGACCGCGCCGCAGTTCCTGTTCCGATTCGTTAAGCCACATGAGGACCTCCTGTAACTCTGTGCTTCAAAATTTTAGACCCATTTGCGCAGTGGAGCGTTGTGTTCTTCTGAATCCGCAGCGCTTCCTTTGGTCGGGAAATTTGCGCGATCGGCAAAATCCGCTGTCGTAGTGAAGTACCGATTTTTCGGCAGGGCGGGGTCAGTTCAAAATGACGACAACCGATGACTTCAGGGCGCGTGCCCATGAGCTGATTGCCGATCTGAATGCGGCCACCAACGAAATGATGAATCTCATTTCCGAGCATCAGCTCAGTGGACCGGAATGGGAGCGTGTCAGCCAATGGCAACACGAGGCCTATGAACGATGGATGAACTACTTGAACGCGCGGACATACACGGACCCCGGCGATCACAACGCCAGTCGCTAAAGTGCGATGCCGTTCATGGATGTCCGCGCGTTAGCAGGCTACATTTTATTTTTTCAGGACCTAAGGAAGCTTCATGCAGAGTCGGATGTTGATGGGGGGAGCCGTTTTGGCGTTGCTGGCGGGTTGCTCGTTGCCAGCGTCCCTGGTGCCAGGCGAGCCGAATTACAACAAGCAGAGTGACAAGATACCCAAGGATGTAGCGGCGTGTGTGTTGCCGGCATGGCAAAAGGAGATTTCGAAGACGACGCAGACATCGATTTCCAACGGCTACCGGATCACCGCGCCGAGCATCATCACGGCCGATGAAGTGCTGGATATCGTGAAATACAAGGACGGCAGCCGGGTTTCGCTTTATCAGGGGCCGCCCTGGGCGAAGTCGGGCGCGATGCGCCAGGCAGTGCGTGACTGCCTGTAGGTTTCAGTCGGAGATTTCGGTGACCTGGATAAGCTGATCGTCGCTTGTCTGGGCGCTGCCGGTGCCTTTCTTTTCCCGGCGATCATTCATCCAGTTGTCGACCTTTGCGCTGAACTCCGCCGGGGCTTTGCGTCCGACCTTGCGGGCAATGTCCAGAATGGTTTGCTGATCCAGCGCCTCTTCCATGCGCTTCTGCGCCGTCAGCATCGCGCCATGCACCGAGCAGTGGCCGTCCAGCGCCCAGGCGGGGGCTTCGCCCTCGAACAGCGCACATCTGCCGCGAATCTCCCGGCATTCGAAAATAGCCTTGCGCCCGTCGATGGCGTTGACGATATCCAGCAGGGTGATTTCGTCAGCAGGGCGGGCCAGCTTGAAACCGCCGCGCACACCTTCGGTGGCGACCACCAGTTTTGCCTTGGCCAGTTTGGTGAAGATTTTCGCCAGATAGTCCAGAGGCACGCCTTGCAACTCTGCCAGGTCGCGCACGCTGGCTTCGCGGGAGTCGCCGCCATTGCCCACCAGGAAAATCAGGCAGTGGATGCCGTACTCGACACCTGCGCTGTAAAGAGACATATCGATCTCCGACTAATGTTGTCGCAAATATTACCAGCTGATCGTTAGCTGGACAATCAATGTGCCGATTTTTCGTTTTCGTGCTGAGGCCTTTAGAAGCGCCGGTTTACAGGGGTTCTTGATGAGTATCGATTTGATCGATGCGAACCATTGAAAAAAATCTGTTGCGGCTTTTAACTAGGATCAATAGAGTCGCCGTTGTCAGGTCTGGAGCGGAAAGCGTCTTTCAACAAAAAAGCGCGCAACGACGCACTGATCCTTCAACAAAATTCAATGCCCCTGGAGTGACAAATGAAACAGCACATTTTGGTAATCGGCGCAGGTTTCGGTGGCATGTGGACCGCTTTGAGCGCCACGCGTCTGTTCGACATACACGGCCACAGCGACTACGACGTGACGGTGCTGGCGCCTCAGGCCGAATTGCGCGTTCGTCCACGTTTCTACGAGCCGAATGCCCACCAACTGGCCGCTCCAATCGGCAAGCTGTTCGATGACGTCGGCGTGAAGTTCATCAAAGGCGCTGCCGAGACCATCGACGTTGCGCAAAAAAGCGTTGGCTACATCGATGCCTCGGGCAATAAACAAGTCTGCATCTACGACAAACTCGTTCTGGCCACCGGTAGCCGCCTCGCACTGCCGAACACTCCCGGCGTGTCTGAACATGCGTTCGACGTCGACCAGATCGAACAAGCCATACGTCTGGAAAACCACCTCAAAGCCCTGGTCAACCAGCCAGAAACCCAGGCACGCAACACCGTCGTGGTGGCCGGCGGAGGCTTTACCGGGATCGAAACGGCGACTGAAATGCCCACTCGTCTGCGCGCCATCCTGGGTGATCGGGCAGATATCAACGTGATCATCGTTGATCGCGGCGACAAGGTTGGCGGCTCCATGGGCCCGCAAATCGCCGAGAAAATCGCTGAAGCCAGTGTTGAAACCGGCGTGAAGTGGCACCTCAAAGCCTCGGTCGTCTCCGTCGACGAAAACGGTGTGAACTTGTCCGATGGCCAGCGCATCGACGCCAGGACCGTGGTCTGGACCACCGGTGTGCGCGCCAGTTCGCTGACCGAGCAGATCCCGGCCGAACGCGATCACCTTGGCCGTCTGCACGTTGATGCACACCTCAAGGTTATCGGCCAGGACGATATCTACGCGACCGGCGACGTCGCTTACGCCGCCAGCGATGACATCGGCAACTACGCGCTGATGACCTGCCAGCACGCCATCGTGTTGGGCCGGCATGCCGGCAACAACGTGGCTGCGCATATCCTCGGCGTGGACCCGACGCCCTATCGCCAGCCCAAATACGTCACCTGCCTGGATCTGGGCGCGTGGGGTGCGGTGTACACCGAAGGTTGGGATCGCCAGGTGAAACTGACCGGGCAGGAAGGCAAGGAGCTGAAGACGCAGATCAACACCGTGTGGATCTATCCGCCGGCAGATCGTGCATCGGCTTGGGCGGCGGCGGATCCGTTGATTCCGATTGCTTGATGCGGGTTGATTAAACGAATCCCGCCCGGAGTTTCCGGGCGGGATTTTTTTTGCGTATACATCAAGCGAAAAAAGGCCGCCGCAACCCGACGTTGCGGCGACCCGAGGGTGACTCCTGAATCAATGTGCGCCAGCGGCCTTGTTCAAATCGCTTTCCGCCCATTCGGTGTACACACACGCGTCCGCCGTAGCCCAGCGCACCTGCACCGGATCACCCGTTTTGAGCGGCATGCCGGCCGCCGAGAGCGCCTTGACGGTCATCGATGTACCGCCAGAAGTCACCACGCTGCAGGTCTGGCTTTCGCCGAGGAATAACACTTCCACGACCTTGGCCGAGACTTCGTTCCAGCCGGCGGCCAGCGGTTGCTGGGTCGCTTGCTGCACACTCAGGGCGACGGCTTTTTCCGGGCGTACCATCAGCAATACATCCTGGTCGGTTTTCAACCCGGCGCTCAGGCGAATCGACAACGCCTGGCCTTCAAAAGTCGCCACGGCGTTGCCTTGGGCCTTGAGCTTGAGGAAGTTCGAGTTGCCGAGGAACGAGGCGACGAAGGCATTCGGCGGGTTCTGGTACAAGTCGTAGCCGCTGCCCAAACCGACAATCTTGCCGTGGCTGAAAATCGCGATGCGCTGGGACAGGCGCATGGCTTCTTCCTGATCGTGGGTCACGTAGACGATGGTGATGCCCAGGCGTCGGTGCAATTGGCGCAATTCATCCTGCAAGTCTTCCCGCAGTTTCTTGTCCAGTGCGCCGAGGGGTTCGTCCATCAGCAGGATGCGTGGCTCGTAGACCAGCGCCCGCGCAATGGCGACCCGTTGCTGTTGGCCGCCGGAGAGTTGCGATGGGCGACGATGGGCGAACTGCTCCAGTTGCACCAGTTTGAGCATGGCATCGACCCGGCGCTCGCGTTCGGCGGCGGCGAGTTTGCGGATGGCCAGCGGGAACGCGATGTTGTCGCGCACCGACAGGTGCGGAAACAGCGAGTAGCGCTGGAATACCATGCCGATGTCGCGCTTGTGCGGCGGCACGTTGACCAGTGACTGGCCGTTGACCAGGATCTCGCCGCTGCTCGGGGTTTCGAAACCGGCGAGCATCGACAGCGTGGTGCTTTTGCCGGAGCCGCTGGAGCCGAGGAAGGTCAGAAATTCGCCGTCCTTGATGTCCAGCGAGATGTTGTCCACGGCGGCAAAGTCGCCGTAGTGCTTGTTCAGGTTACGCAGGCTGACCAGGGGTTTGTCATCTTGCTGCGCGGCATCTTTGATCACTGCACTCATGTCGTACTCCTGGGCGCTCAAGCGCTGATTTCGTTGCGCCGACGCAGGGCAGCGGCGATGACCATGACCAACACCGAGAGGCCGATCAGCAGCGTCGAAGCGACGGCGATCACGGGCGTCAGGTCCTGGCGCAAAGTGGTCCACATTTTCACGGGAAGGGTTTGCAGGGTCGGGCTGGCCATCATCACGCTCAGCACCACTTCGTCCCACGAGACGAGGAAGGCGAAGAGGGCGCCGGCCACCATGCCCGGACGAATCGCCGGGAAGGTCACCTTGAACACCGCTTGCAGGCGCGAGGCGCCGCAGATCACCGCGGCATCCTCGATCGACTGATCAAACAGCTTCAGCGAGTTGATGATCGAGATGATGGTGAACGGCAACGCGACGATCACATGGCTGACGACGAAGGCGAACATGGTCCCGGTGTAGCCGAGTTTCAGGAACAGCGCATACACCGCCACGGCGATGATCACCAGCGGCACGATCATCGGCAGGGTGAACAGGCCGTAGAGTATTTCCCGGCCGGGGAAGCGGCCACGCACCAGGGCGAACGCGGTCGGCAGGCCCAACGCGACGGCGAAGAATGTGGTCAGCACCGCGACTTTCAGGCTGGCCATCGCCGCGTTCATCCAGTCGGCGTTGGAGAAGAATTGGCCGTACCATTTCAGCGTCCAGCCCGGTGGCGGGAACACCAGCCATTGCGACGAGCCGAACGACAGCAGCACGATGAACACGATCGGCAGCAGCAGGAACAGACCGATCAACCCGGTGGTGAAATACAGGCCGAAGCGCATGCGCCGGCTCATGGCATTGGGGGTCAGGAGCATGACGGCTTACCTCGCGTTGCTGGCGCCAACCGGGGATTCCGGCTGAAGCTTCAGGTAGAAGTAGAACAACACCAGCGTGATCACGATCAGCAGCGCGGCACCGGCACTGGCCAGACCCCAGTTGAGGAACGACTGCACCTGCTGAATGATGAACTCGGGCAGCATCATGTTCTGCGCACCACCGAGCAGCGCCGGGGTGACGTAGTAACCGAGGGACATCACGAACACCATCAAGCCACCGGAGAATAGCCCCGGCCGGCACAGCGGCAGGAACACCCGGAAGAAGTTGGTCCATGGACTGGCGCCGCAGATCGAACCGGCCTGCAGGATCATCGGGTCGATGGCCTGCATGGTCGCCTGCAACGGCAGCACAATGAACGGGATCATGATGTAGCTCATGCCGATCACCACGCCGGTGAGGTTGTGCACCATCTCCAGCGGTTGATCGATGATGCCCATCGCCATCAGCGCCTTGTTGATCACCCCGGAGGCTTGCAGCAATACCAGCCAGGAGTAAGTGCGGGCGAGGAGGCTGGTCCACATCGACAACAGCACGATGCTCAGGATCCAGCGGCCCCAGCCACGCGGCACCAGGGTGATCGCCCAGGCCAGCGGGAAGCCCAGCAACAGGCTGAACAATGTCACCAGTCCTGCCACCGAAAAGGTGTTGAGCAAGACCCGCGCATACGCCGAGTTGGCGAACAGTTGCTCGTAGTTGCCCAGGCCAGGCACCGGTTCCAGCACGCCGCGCAGCAGCAGGCCGATCAATGGCGCGAGGAAGAACAGGCCGAGGAACAGCAGGGCCGGGATCAGGTTGCTCGAACCACGCCATCGCTGTGCCAGGGTCGGGGATTGCGTCGGGGCCTTGCCGGCAGCGCCAATGGCGCTCCCGACTGGCGCAGGTTGAGGGGATGCGGTTGCCGTCATTTTCATTTGACCAGCCATTCGTTCCACCGTGTCGCGATGGCTGGACCGTTCTTGGCCCAGTACGCGAAATCAAGAGTGATCTGATCCTTTGCATAGGCCGTCGGCAGGTTAGGGGCGAGCACCGAATCTAGGCGCGCCACGCTGTCGACGTTGACCGGGGCGTAGGCGGTCAGGTTGGAGAAGTCGGCCTGTCCTTTGGCGCTGCTGGCATTGGCCAGGAACTTCATCGCCGCGTCCTTGTTTTTCGAACCCTTTGGGATGACCAGGATGTCGGCCATCACCAGGTTCTGTTTCCAGCTCACGCCGACCGGGGCGCCGTCTTCTTGCAGTGCGTGAATCCGGCCGTTCCAGAACTGGCCCATGCTCGCTTCGCCGGAGGCCAACAGCTGTTGCGACTGCGCGCCGCCGCCCCACCAGACGATGTCTTTCTTGATGGTGTCGAGTTTCTTGAAGGCGCGATCCAGGTCCAGCGGATAGAGCTTGTCGGCGGCGACGCCATCGGCCAGCAACGCCAGTTCCAGCACGCCGGGGCTCGGCCATTTGTAGAGGGCGCGTTTGCCGGGCCAGGTCTTGGTGTCGAACAGCGCGGACCAGTCCTGAGGCTTGTTGGCGCCGAGCTTGCTTTCGTTGTAGCCGAGGACGAAGGAGAAGAAGAACGAGCCGACGCCGTGATCGCTGACAAACCGTGGGTCGATCTTGTCGCGCTCGATGACTTTGAAGTCGAGGGGTTCGAGCAGGCCTTCGGCGGCGGCGCGCAAGGCGAAGTCGGCTTCGACGTCGACCACGTCCCACTGCACGTTGCCGCTCTCGACCATGGCTTTGAGTTTGCCGTAGTCGGTCGGGCCGTCCTGAACCACGGTGATGCCGCTGGCCTTGCTGAACGGATCGGCCCAGGCCTGCTTCTGCGCATCCTGGGTGCTACCGCCCCAGCTGACGAAGTTGACGCTCTCGGCGGCCATCAACGCTTGGCTGGTTACGCCCAGCAGTCCCGCAAAAAAGACTGCGGTAACACGTTTGTTCAACACCATCTTCACGCCCTCATTGTTGTGTTTATGAGCGGGGCTTTTCACTGCCCGGCTATCGGGAGCTGTAGGTCCGTCGAGTCAGTTCTGACTGTTCGGTCTATGGAATATCATATTATGGTATTCCAAACTTTGTGCAAGCGATTTGCCTTACCGGCTATCAGCCGAATCGAGATTTTTGAGGGAGCGGGCGCCTTTCCGCGAACCGATTTTCGTAGGAGCAAGGCTTGCCCGCGATAGCGCCCTTAAGATCGCCATCGCGGGCAAGCCTTGCTCCTACAGGTATGGCGTTCACCCTATTGCTCGGTAAACGGAATGCTCTCAACCACCTCCAGGTCATACCCGGTCAAGCCCGCATACTTCAACGGCGGGCCAAGATGCCTCAGCTTGCCCACGCCCAGGTTCTGCAGAATCTGCGCACCGGTACCCACTTCCGAATAGATCCGCGATTGCGAACGGCTGAATTGCCGCGGTGGTTGGGTCAGTTGCGGCACGCGCTCCAGCAACGCCTGCGACGATTCGTGGTTGGCCAGCACCACCACCACGCCGCGACCTTCTTCTGCCACGCGTTGCAGTGCGGCCCACAACGTCCAGTTGGAAGGGCCGCTGTATTCGGCGCCCACCAGATCGCGCAGCGGGTCGATCACATGCACGCGTACCAGCGTCGCCTCCTCGCGGCGCAGATCACCCATGACCATCGCCATGTGGACACCGCCCTCGATGCGATCCTCAAAGGTGATCAGACGAAAGGTGCCATGCACAGTGGGCAGTTCACGTTCGCCGATGCGCTCGACCGTGTGCTCGGTGCTCAGGCGATAGTGAATCAGGTCGGCGATGGTGCCGATCTTGATCCCGTGCCGGCGCGCGAACACTTCCAGGTCCGGGTGTCGGGCCATGGTGCCGTCATCGTTCATGACTTCGACGATCACCGAGGCCGGAGTGAAGCCGGCCAGACGGGCCAAATCGCAACCGGCCTCGGTATGCCCGGCACGGGTCAGCACGCCGCCTTCGCGGGCGCGCAATGGGAAGATGTGGCCGGGTTGCACGATATCCGCGGCACTGGCCCCGTGAGCGACGGCGGCCGCTACGGTGCGCGCGCGGTCGGCGGCGGAAATGCCGGTGGTGACGCCGATGGCCGCTTCGATGGACACGGTGAACGCGGTGCTGAACACGCTGCCGTTGCTCGGCACCATCTGCTCAAGTCCCAGGCGCTGGCAATGGTCGTCGGTCAAGGTCAGGCAGATCAGGCCGCGGGCTTCGCGGGCCATGAAGCTAATGGCTTCGGCGGTGCAGCAGTCGGCGGCCAGCAGCAGATCGCCTTCGTTTTCACGGTCCTCGTCGTCGACCAGCAGGACCATTTTGCCGAGGCGATAATCTTCGATGATTTCTTCAATACTGTTGAAAGCCATGCTCGAATCTCAGTGTCTGTTTTTGTCGGTATTATGGTATACCATGATACAAAACAAACTGCGAGGTCACTTATGAAGGCATACTGGATTGCTCACGTGGACATCACCGACCCCGATCAATACAGCCAATACACCCAGCGGGCGCCGAAGGCGTTTGCCGAGTTCGGTGGACGGATATTGGCGCGGGGAGGGCGTAGCGAAGCGATGGAAGGACGACCGACGCCGCAGCGCAGCGTGGTGATCGAATTTGATTCCTACGAACAGGCAGTGGCGTGCTATCGCTCGGCGTTGTATCAGGAGGCGAGAGGGCATCGCGAAGGTGTGGCTTCGGCAGAAATAATCATCGTCGAAGGCGTGGCACCGGCCTGAAGATCGCCGCATAACCCCGTAGGAGCTGCCGAAGGCTGCGATCTTTTGATCTTGATCTTCAGCAGCCTTCAATGCGCAAAAGATCAAAAGATCGCAGCCTTCGGCAGCTCCTACAGGGTGATTGCGTTGTTAGCGGATGAAATGGATCTTTCCGCTATCGTCATTGCCGATGTAAATGCCATAGACCCCGGCCTGGCGTTCCTCGATGTAGCGCTCGAGGATCTGCCGGATCGCCGGGTAATAGATGCTGTCCCAGGGAATGTCCTCGGGCGCGAAGAATTTGTAGTCGAGGGTTTCCGGCCCGTACTGGCCGGTGATCTCCAGCGCGATGGCGCGGAAGATGATGTACACCTCGCTGATCTTCGGCACGCTGAAGATCGAGTAGGGCGAGAGGATTTCCGCGCGTACGCCGCTCTCTTCCCAGACTTCGCGCAACGCCGCCTGTTCGGTGGTCTCACCGGCTTCCATGAAGCCCGCCGGTAGCGTCCAGGTGCCGGGGCGCGGCGGGATCGCGCGTTGGCACAGCAGGTATTTGCCGTCCTGCTCGATGATGCAGCCGGCGATGATTTTCGGATTGACGTAGTGGATGTAGCCGCAGCCGCGGCACATCAGGCGCTCGTGCGTATCGCCCGGGGGCATTTGCTGACCGAGGTCAGCGCTGCCGCACTTTGGACAAAAGCTCGGGCTGAACATGATCAGCGACCTATGCGCGGTTCTTTCAGCGCGATTGGCTGGGTGATCGCGGGGATCGCCCCGGTCTCTTCCTGCTTGCGCTTCAGGTAATCCAGGGCGACGGCTGCTGCGGCGCGCACGTGATCGACGCACGCCTGATGCGCCGCCAGCGGATCGCCGCTCTTGATCGCCTCGACCATTTTTTCCATTTCCTGGTTGCTGGCACCACGACGGTTTTCCTGGGACACCGAGGTCGCGCGCAAGTAGCTGATCCGCGCCTGCAATTGACGCAACTGGGTGGCCGCGACGTGGTTGCCGGAACCTTCGAGCAATACGTCGTAGAAACCCTGCACCGAGTCGATGACCTGTTGCAGTTCACCTTCCTTGAGCGCCTGACGGTTGACCTCCAGGGCTTTTTCCAGGGCCTTGATGTCCTTGGCCTTGGCGCGCAGGGTGAACAGCTGGACGATCAGGCCTTCGAGCACGCAACGCAGTTCGTAGATATCGACCGCATCGGCCAGTGTGATGATCGCGACGCGCGGGCCCTTGGCGTCGGCGAACTCGACCAGCCCTTCGGATTCCAGGTGACGCAAGGCTTCGCGGACCGAGGTGCGGCTCACGCCCAGGCGATCGCACAGATCGCGTTCGACCAGACGGTCTCCCGGCAGAAGCTGGAAGTTCATGATGGCGCTTCGCAGTTTATCCAGCACGATTTCGCGCAGGGTAACGGGGTTGCGATTGACCTTGAAGCTGTCGTCGAGTGGCAGGCGTTTCATGGGGTCCGCTCTTTAAGTTGGCTGTCCATGCCAGACGGGCATCAAAACAGCCGAGGGGTTAACTGGAGGCCTCGGCGTCGGCTTCGGCGAAGGCTTCACGGGCGAGCCGGAAACTGTCCACGGCTGCGGGCACTCCGCAATAAATACCGACCTGAAGCAGAATTTCGCGTATTTGCTCACGACTCAAGCCGTTACGCAAGGCGCCGCGCACATGCAGCTTGAGTTCATGCGGCCGGTTGAGCGCCGAGATCATCGCCAGGTTGATCATGCTGCGTTCCTTGAGCGACAAACCCTCGCGGCCCCAGACATGGCCCCAGCAGTATTCGGTGACCATCTCCTGCAACGGGCGGGTGAAGTCGTCGGCGTTGTCGATGGAGCGCTGGACATAGGCTTCGCCCAATACCTGGGTGCGGATCTTCAGGCCTTTTTCGTATTTCTCGTTTCTCATAAATTCTCCTCACACCACAAATCCCTTGCAGGAGCTGTCGAGTGCAACGAGGCTGCGATCTTTTAAAAGCCAAAATCAAAAGATCGCAGCCTGCGGCAGCTCCTACAGGGAGTTGTGTGAGTCTGTCAGGCCAGGGTCGGCAGCGGGCCCAACTTGCCCTTGTGATAAATCATCGGTGTCACCGGTTGCTCGGGCAGGATCAGGTTCTTCACCGCGCCGACGATGATCGCGTGGTCGCCGCCGTCGTATTCGCGCCACAGTTCGCACTCGATGATTGCCGTGGCTTTGGCAAGGATCGGGTTGCCCAGTTCGCTCAGGTGCCAGTCGATGCCGTTGGCCTTGTCCTTGCCTTTACCGGCGAAGGCGTAGGCTTCGGCGGTCTGGTCGGCGGACAGCAAGTGAATCGCGAACTGCTTGCTGTCGCGCAGCACCGGGTAAGTGTCGGAGCCGTAGTTGGGGCAGAACAGCACCAGTGCCGGGTCAATCGACAGCGCACTGAAGGCGCTGGCGGTAATGCCGACGATGCCGCCGTCCGGGCCCAGGGTGGTGACCACCGTGACGCCGGACGGGAACGAGCTCATCACGTCTTTGTAAATGCCGGGTTCGATCATTTTGCAGGACTCCTAGCGCATCACAAACGGGTCAGGCATTGGCGCCTGGGAAAGGTTGATCCACACCGTTTTCAGCTCGGTGTAGGCCAGCACCGAATCGATGCCGCTTTCGCGTCCATAGCCACTGTTCTTGAAGCCGCCGATCGGCGCCATGGCCGACACCGCGCGGTAGGTGTTGACCCAGATGATCCCCGAACGCACGTCCCGCGCCAGACGATGGGCGCGGCCCAGATCGCGGGTCCAGATGCCGGCAGCGAGGCCGAACTGTGAGTCGTTGGCAATCGCCAGCGCTTCGGCTTCGTCTTTGAACCGGATGACCGACGCCACCGGGCCAAAGACTTCTTCCTGCATGATCTTCATCGAGTTGTGGTCGCACTCGAACAGCGTCGGTTCGTAGAACCAACCGTCACCGACGTTGGTTGGACGCTTGCCGCCCAAGCGCAGTTTTGCGCCTTCAGCGATGGCATCGGCCACCAGACCTTCGACCACGGCCAGTTGCTGCGCGGTGGCCATCGGGCCCATTTCGCTGCTGTCTTCCTGTGGGTTGCCGATGCGGATGCGCTTGGCGCGTTCCACCAGGCGACCGACGAATTCGTCGTAGATTTCGTCCTGCACCAACAGCCGCGAACCGGACACGCAGCTCTGCCCGGAGGCAGCATAGATCCCGGCGATGGCACCGTTGATCGCGCTGTCGAGGTCGGCGTCGGCGAAGATGATGTTCGGCGATTTGCCACCCAGCTCCAGGGACAATTTTGCGAAGTTTTCGGCGCTGCTGCGCACCACATGCCGGGCCGTGGCCGCGCCGCCGGTGAAGGCGATTTTGCGGATTAGCGGATGGCGGGTGAGGGCAGCGCCGGTGCTCGGGCCGTAACCGGTGACGACGTTGACCACGCCCGGCGGAATCCCGGCTTCCAGTGCCAATCGGGCCAGTTCGAGAATGGTCGCTGAGGCGTGTTCCGACGGCTTGATCACGATGGTATTGCCGGCGGCGAGTGCCGGTGCCAATTTGATCGCAGTCAGGTACAAGGGGCTGTTCCACGGAATGATCGCGGCGACCACGCCCATGGCTTCGTGCACGGTGTAGGCAAACAGGTCCGGCTTGTCCAGCGGCAGGGTGCCGCCTTCGAGCTTGTCCGCCAGGCCTGCGGTGTAGTGGAAGAACTCCGGCAAATAGCCGACCTGACCACGGGTTTCGCGGATCAGCTTGCCGTTGTCGCGACTTTCCAGCTGCGCCAGTTGTTCCTTGTTTTCGGCGATCAGGTCGCCCAGGCGCCGCAGCAATTTGCCGCGAGCGGTGGCGGTCAAGCCGCGCCAGGCCGGGCTGTCGAAGGCGGATTGCGCGGCTTGTACGGCGCGCTCGACATCGGCTTCGTCGGCATCGGGCAGTTCGGCCCAGGGTTCGGCCAGCGCCGGATTGAGGCTTTCGAAAGTCCTGCCGGACAGGGCATCGACCCATTCACCGCCGATGCACATCTGGAAGCGTGCGAGTGTCATGCAACGATCCCCTTTATATGGTTTTGTCGGGCGTGCGCCGTGTCGAGAAACTCCAGCAACAGCTGGTTGACCAGGCGCGGCGATTCTACGGGCATCATATGCCGCTGTTCGGCGAGTACGGCAACCGTCGCGCCGGGAATCCGTTGCGCCAGTTGCTCGGCCATGTCCGGGGTCGAGCCAGGGTCCAGCTCGCCGGTGGCGATCAGCGTCGGCACCTGGATGTTGCCCAGGTCCTCGGCGCGGTACATGTCCTGAGTGGCAAACAATTCGTAGGTGGTCAGGTAACCCTGCGGGTCATTGCCGGCCAGCGTCTGGCGAATCGCCGCGATCTGCGCCGGATTGGCCGCTTGATATTCGCGGCTGAACCAGCGTGACAGCGCCGCTTCGGCATTGGCGTCCGGCCCGTGTTCGGCAGCCTGACTGGTGCGGGCGATGACACCGGCACGTTGTTCGGCGGTGCGATTGAACACGCTGTTGAGCACCACCAGACTTTGCAGGCGTTGCGGGTAATGCAGGGCAAAAGCCCGCGCCACCAACCCGCCCATGGAAAAACCGATCACCGCTGCCTTGGGCAGTTGCAGGTGATCGAGCAGCTCCAGCAACTGGTCGGCATAGCCGAGCAGCGGCGTACCACTTTCCGGGCGCGGGCTGGCGCCGTGACCCAGCATGTCGTAGGCAATGACGCGGTATTTCGTGGCCAGGCCAACGATCTGGCCGCCCCACATTTCTTTGTTCAGGCCCACGCCGTGGATCAAGACCACGGGCTGGCCTTGGCCGGTCGCCAGGTAACTGGTGCCAGCCGGGGTGCGTTCAGCGGTGAGCCGAATCATGGAGCGCTCCTGCATACCTTCTTGTTGTAGTGACCGACCGACTTACTGGGCTTTTTCGGCGGCCAGTTCTTCCAGGTCGATGTAGCGGTTGCCGATGCGTGGGTGCAGGCGGCCGCCGTCGGCGCAACCCAGCACCACGACGATTTCGTCGGCACGCGGGGCATCTTCGATCTGCATTTCCAGGGTGATGTAGTGCGAACGCAGGCCTTCGTCGTCCTTGTGCATCATCGGGATCTGGATCGACGTGCCCGGGCCGCCGCGCTTGTTGGTGAAGCTCAGGTAACTCTTGGCCTTGACCGCTTCGCGGTAGTGATTGCCGAAGCGCAGGGTGTGGATCACCGCGGAGGCGTGTTCGATTTCGCCATCGGCACCCACAACGGCAGCCTTGCCATAGGCTTCGATTTTCTCGGCACCGCCGATGATGCCCACCAGACGCTCAACCATCAGCGCGCCGAGGTCGGAGCAGTTGGCGCGGATCTGTGGTTTCAGGTCTTCGACGAAACCGTTGCCCAGCCACGGGTTTTTCATCACCACGGCCAGCCCGACCATGGTCACGGGCGTGTCGGTGGCCTTGCCGCCTTCGATGAAGGTTTCTTCGACATAGCTGACGATCTTGCGAATTTCGAAACTCATGAGCTGCTCCGTATCAGGGTGGAATGTGTCTGTTCGTATGATGGTATACCATAATACCGGTTGTGCAAGAGCCTGATTCGGGTTTCTGGTCGGAAGGCGATGAAAAGCGCAGCCGGCGCGCGCCTCTGTAGCAGCTGGCGAAGCCTGCGTTCGGCTGCGAAGCAGTCGTAAACCCGGTGCACGCGATTCGCCTGATAGACCGCAGAGTCTGAATTCACGACTGCTGCGCAGCCGAACGCAGGCTTCGCCAGCTGCTACAAAGAGGGTGGATGCAGATACTTTGTCCGTTAGGCTCTATCTACTGGCTTACTAGCGTTAGTCGGCAATCCGCAGGCGCGTTAGAGTCGGGCTCACGTTCCTGGCAAACCCGGATGACCCCGATGACACGCCCTCGCTTCTTACCCGACAATTTCACCCTGACCCTGATCGGCGTGGTGCTGCTCGCCAGTTTGCTGCCCGCCAGCGGACAAGTGGCGTTGGGCTTTGGCTGGTTGACCAACTGCGCCATCGCACTGCTGTTTTTCCTGCACGGCGCCAAGCTGTCCCGCGAGTCGATCATCGCTGGTGCCGGCCACTGGCGCCTGCATTTACTGGTGTTCAGCCTGACCTTCCTGCTGTTCCCGCTGATCGGCCTGGCGCTCAAGCCATTGCTGTCACCGATGATCGGCGCCGACCTGTACATGGGCATGCTCTACCTCTGTGCATTGCCCGCGACTGTGCAGTCCGCAATCGCCTTTACCTCGCTGGCGCGCGGCAACGTGCCGGCAGCGATTTGCAGCGCCGCTGCATCCAGTCTGTTCGGGATTTTCCTCACGCCGTTGCTGGTGACGCTGCTGCTGGATGTACACGGCGACGGCGGCTCGACCCTCGATGCGATCGTCAAGATCAGCGTGCAACTGTTGCTGCCGTTCATTGCCGGGCAGATCGCACGGCGCTGGATCGGCGCGTGGGTCGGGCGCAACAAGAGTTGGCTGAAGTTCGTGGATCAGGGTTCGATTCTGCTGGTGGTGTACGGCGCGTTCAGCGAAGCGGTGAACGAAGGCATCTGGCACCAGATCCCGTTGCGCGATCTGGCGGGTCTGGTCGTGGTCTGTTGCGTAGTGCTGGGCCTGGTGCTCGTCGCGTCCACCGTGCTGGGCAAAGTCTTCGGCTTCAATCAGGAAGACCGCATCACCATCCTCTTCTGCGGCTCGAAGAAAAGCCTGGCCACCGGCGTACCGATGGCCCAGGTGTTGTTCGCCGGCAGCACCATCGGCGTATTGATCCTGCCGCTGATGCTGTTCCATCAGATTCAATTGATGGTCTGTGCGGTGCTGGCGCAGCGTTATGCCAAGCGCCAGGAATCGGTGGCGCAGTTGATGGGGCAGGTGGATCCTTGATCTATTAGTAGACGAACACCGCGTTCATTCAGAAAAGGCGCGTTATCGTTGACGTCCATCGCGGGCAAGCCCGCTCCCACAGTTGACCGCATTCCCCTATAGGAGCGAGCTCGCTCGCGAAGAGCGTCCAGACACCGCGTTCATTCAGACAGCGCCCATTATCGTTGACGCCCCCTCAGTAAACCTGCGGCACGATGATTTCCGGTGGTGTCGGGCTGCGCGAGTAGTCTTCCTGGCGTACGCGTTCGGGCAGTTCGATCACCGGTAATTCGACTTCTTCATAGGGCATCTGCCCGAGCAGGTGATGGATACAGTTGAGCCGGGCCTTTTTCTTGTCGTCGGCTTGCACCACCCACCACGGCGCTTCGGCGATGTGGGTGCGGTCGAGCATGATTTCCTTGGCCTTGGTGTAGGCCTCCCAGCGTCGGCGGGATTCGAGGTCCATGGGGCTGAGTTTCCATTGCTTGAGCGGGTCGTGGATGCGGCTGAGAAAGCGCAAATGCTGTTCCTGGTCGGAGATCGAGAACCAGTATTTGATCAACTGAATGCCCGAGCGGGCGAGCATGCGTTCGAATTCCGGCACGGTGCGGAAGAACTCTTCGTATTGGTCCTCGTTGCAGAACCCCATGACTTGCTCGACGCCCGCGCGGTTGTACCAGCTGCGGTCGAACAGCACGATTTCGCCCGCCGCCGGCAGGTGCGAGACGTAGCGCTGGAAGTACCATTGGGTGCGTTCGCGGTCGTTGGGGGCGGGCAGGGCCGCGACCCGGCAGACCCGAGGATTGAGCCGCTGGGTGATGCGCTTGATCACGCCGCCTTTGCCCGCCGCATCGCGCCCTTCGAACAGGATCACCACCTTGTGCCCGGTCTTCACCACCCAACTCTGCAATTTCACCAACTCACCTTGCAGGCGGAACAGCTCGCTGAAGTAACGACGACGTTCCTGCCTTTCCGGGCTTTCGCCGAGATGATCATCGAACAGTGCTTCGAGGTCGTGATCGTCCTCCAGTAACTCCAGCTCCAGTTCTTCGTCGCTGTGATCGAGCAGTTCGCGGTGGATGCGTTGCATCAGGGTGTCATTGGTCAACAGCATGGTCAGAACTCCCGACGAAGTTGGAAGTGCCCATGCTAGGCCCGGGCGTGTGACGGCGTGGTGACGAACAGGTGATGGCGAAATTCATCGGCCTGTCATCGTCGTGTCACTGAGCGCACGGCAGGATCGTCGCAAACCGCCCTGCGGCACGCCATTCGCAGGCTTCGCCAGCTGCTACAAAGGGGCGCCGGTATCGGGAGTTGCCCGCTTAGACATCAGCGTCCAGCCGCTGCATCCGCCAATGCAGTGACCACCTGTTTCTCGATTTCCTTTTCATCCAGTCCACGACCGAAATGCTTGAGGTAACGGCCCTGGCTGTCGATTAAAAACAGGATGGTCGAGTGGTCCATCATGTACTCCCCGGGTTTGTCCCCGGTCGGCACTTTCTTGTAGTACACATGATAGGCATCGGTGATGCGGGTGATCTCCTGCGGCGAGCCGGTCAAGCCGACGAAGTCGCTGGCGAAGTAATTCACGTAGGCCTTCAGTTTTTTCGGCGTGTCCCGTTCCGGGTCGATGGTCACGAAAATCGGTCGCACGCTGATGCCTTGCTGCTGTTGCAGTTGCCGGCTGATGCGAGCCATTTTCGCCAAGTCAGTCGGGCAAATGGCGGGGCAGGTCATGAAGCCGAAATACAGCAACGCCGGCTCGCCAAAACTGCGTTCGGTGACGCGTTGGCCATTCTGGTTGGTCAGCTGGAACGGCCCGCCGATATCGGTGCGGGTCGCAGCCGTCGAACTCACTGCCGTTACCGCCAATAGCAACGCCATTAACCACTTCATGGCTCAGTACCCTCCCGAATAGGTCAACGCCAGGCCCACCAGTTCGGACATCTGGCCGTCCTCTTTCTGGGTGCCGGCGGACAAGCCAAGTTTGATCTGGCCGGTGATGTTGTAGGTTACGCTCAACTCATTGAGGTAGTCCTGGTGATCCGCGCCCCCGGTCGATTCGCGATGCTTGTCGGTACGCGTCGCGCCCAGCGCCCAGTCGCCGAAATCGAAGGTCAGCGACGTGGTCAGATAGCGGGTGTCGTTGCCCTTGATGCCGTCCTCGTTGTCGACATCGGCGAATTCGATGAAGGGCACGATATCGAAATAACGCCCCGCCAGCGTCGGCTCAAGATCGGTGCTCGGCGCATAGGCCCAGATGTAGCGGGCCGAGGCGATCTTGATGGTTTCATCGTCTTCGCCAGGCGGATCGGGCTGCGTCTCGTCTTCGGCCTTTTTGTTGAACATATAACCGGCCTGCATTTCCAGATAAGGCACCGCCGGAATCGCTATCCAGTTCACCGTCACCGCATAGGAATCGAGCTTGCCGGTATTCGATGGACCGCCATCGCTGCGCTGCAACTTCTCGCCATGGCGCAGGTACGGCCGACCGAGAAACGAATTGTCCGCGGTGTACACGCTCAGGTTGGGTTCGATCATCCCCAGTTGCTGGTCGAAAAAGCGGTACGCCACTGTGCCGCCGAGCATGCCGTCGAGGTCGTAGGTGGCGACGTAATCATTGGTGTAGAGGCCGGGCGCCTGGTCCTGCGCGCGACCGAACGGCACATGGTATTTGCCGACCGAAAAGGCCGAGTTGGCGTTGTTCTGGTAGTAGTTGAGGTCGTTGATCACCAGCCCCACGTCTTCGAAGAAACGCTTTTGCCCAGGTTCAGGCCCGGCGACGGGATTGATCTCGGTGGCCAGTTGAATCTGCTGATCGTGGGTGAAGCGAAAGTAGAACGTGGTGTTGATGTCCGGGTACGCGTCCCCGGTGTTGCGATTGCCGCCCTGGGGCGAATCGCCATGCGTGTGGTCATATTGAAAGGTCGCGTCGTAATCCATGCCGACATTGGGGTATTGCCCGTCATCGGCGAGCGTCGACTCAACGGCGCACACCGATGCCGCCAACAACACAGCCAAGCGATAGTTGTACATGGCGTGCCCCCCTTAGTTGATCAGCGGTTTCAGCGGGCTGGACGCTTTCGGGTCCTGTCCGGTGTTGCGCAGGTAGGAGCACAACTGGTTGTTTTCACCGTACAGCCCGCCCAGGGGTTCGAGCTTGACCGCCTGCTCGTAGTCCTCCGGCTTGACCACCTGGATTGCCTGCATCATGCCGCCGTCCTCGTGTTCGAGGATGTGGCAGTGGTAGACGAACTTGCCGAGGATCACCGGATCGCGAAAGGGGATTCGCACGGTGATCGAGCCTGTCGCAGGAATGAACACGTTGTCCCGATAGCCGCTGAACTGCACCGGTTTTCCGTTGATCTCGGTGACCTGGAAATCCACTTGGTGAATATGGAACTGGTGCAACTCCTGGGACGGATTGAACAGCCGCCATTCTTCGACATCACCGAGCTTGACCGTGGTGTTGACCCGGTCCAGCTCGAAGCGTGTGCCGTTGATCAGGAACGCATTGGGGTCGGTGTCCGAATCCTGAAAAGCAAACTGGCGGGTTTTGTTCACCGCGATCTTGCTGAAGTCCTCGGCCGGTGGATAGGCGCTGGTGATCTGTTTGGTCGCCACCTGTTGGCCGCTTGAACGCAGGATCGCCAACTTGGCCATCGGGTACTGATCGCCCGCCGGCCCGGTGTTGCCGGAACCGGTTTCGACTTCGTAGGAACCCGCCGGAGGCCCGACCACCAATACACTGAAACGCGCCGACGGCCCGATCAGTACCTGATCGGCGTCGACCCTGCGCGTAACCGTGTTGCCGTCACGCGACAACACCTGCATCGACTGGCCGTTGATACGAATCCGGAAGTACTGGTTGGCGGCAATGTTGATGAAATGCCAGAGCTGGGTTTCTCCGGGCTTGATGTCGATGGTCGGCACTTCCTGGCCATTGATCGTGCGAATCGACGGGGCGCTGGTGATGATCTCGCTGGCGACTTTGCCGGTCAGGGTTTTCTGGAAGTTACGCAGGACCAGCACCTGTTCCTTGATGCCCTTGAGTTCGGGAAACGGATCGAGCATGCCATCGACCAGTATCGGCCCGGCAATCCCGGCCGACACCTGACGCTGGGAGCCGCCATGGAAATGGCTGTGATACCAGTAGGCACCGGGGCTGTGTGCGAGCGGCAGTTTGACGTTGTATTCGCCCACCTTGTGAGGCTGGGTCACGCGGAAAATATTGTCGCCTTCGTCCAGGGGCGACACCTGCATGCCGTGGAAATGCAGGTTGGTGATCTCGTCCATGCGGTTGTCCAGACGGATCGCCATGGTCCCGCCGGGTCGGGTTCGAATCAGTGGCGAATCGTAATCGCCGTTGAACGCCAGTGAGACGTAACGCTCATTCCCGACGTTGACCTGCTGCTCGGCCGCCGTCAGCGTGGCGTGGGTCACGCCGCTGGCATCGTAGGTGAACTCAGGATTCTGGCGCAGAGGTTGGGAGGCGGGTTCAGCGGACTGCTGTGTCGCACAACCGCTCAAGGCAAGAGCCGCCAGGCTCGCGCAAAGTGCAAAGGGGCGGACGCTGAAAGCTCTGGGCATGATCGCGACCTTCGGTGGCTTGGCGAGGAACTAGCGGGCGTAGTTCGCCTGTGCGTTGCCGAAGGTGATCAACCGTCACCGCGTAATATTAAACGCCACGTTGTATTTGGTATTGAGTCGTTTTTACGCGCAACTTTTCGAGTGTAGAACAGGAAAAGTGGCGCGCAAGTTTATTGGATCCAGCGTAACTTCCGGGCGATGAACTGCATGTGTTTCATTTAAGTAACACAGCTGTTTTCTGCGAGATAAAAGGCACCTTGATATTAAAAACATCAAAGATGTTTTTTCTCTTCCTTATCAAGATGCTTGTCTTCTTTATGGCGTTCCTTATCCAGTTCCTTGGCTTCTTTATCGATATCTTTTCCGTCGCGATCGACATCTTTGTCCACGTCACGCATGCCATCCCTGACGTCTTTTGAAACGTCACCTTCCGCATGGGCGATGCCGATATAAGGCGTCAGGCCAGCAGATAGCAGCAACGCCACGACCATTGTTTTCAGGATTCGCATTTTGATGACTCCTGTTTCGTAAAGCCTGCCGTTTGAACGGGCAGGACAACGGACTACCCCTGGGGCACCACGCGCGCCTCACTGCCGGCACCTTCAACATAAACGTTCATGCCTTTGGTCAGTGACGGATTGATCGGTTGGGTCACCGAAACCAGTACGCCGCTGTTGGTTCGAACGATGATCTGCTGCGCATCCTTGGGCTGGTCGTATTGTTTCTTCTCCGCATAGTTACCGCCGGCCGCACCCGCAAGGGCGCCGGCGACCATCGCAACATCCCGGCCAGTGCCTCGCCCGATCAAACTGCCAAGGGCCACACCGCCGATACCGCCGAGGATCGCCCCGACGCCACTGTCGTGATTGGTCTGCATCTGAACTTGCGAAATCTGCTCGATCTTGCCCGAGCGAATCTCCATTTCACCCGCGCCACCGCTCCCGGCATCGACCGCAGCGCAGGCGCAAAGCAATACACTCAACAGTGAAATCGTCAGCCAGGTAGCGAAAGTTTTCATCATCGAACTCCATCTCATGAAAGGACTGGGTCAATTGAACGCACTCCATCCACGCTAGACGAAAAAGCCCGGTGCGGTTGAATTGATCATGGCGTGCCGACGAACACCATTTCGAAGTATTGCCGCTCTCGGTCTGCTAGCCCGGCAGGTTCTCGACCAGCCACTCACAGAAACTCCGCGCATTGCTCTCACTGTCCCGATGGGTCAACAACGCCCAGTTCGGCCCACGAATGGTCTGCTCCACCAAGGGCTGCAACAGGCCATTGGCGCGTGCTTGCCGACTCAGTAACTGACTGACCAGCGCGATGCCGAGCCCCGCGCACGCGGCGTCCAGCAACAGGCCGGGGTCGGAGAAGTTCAGCCCTTGATCCTGCTGGCCGACATCGATGCCGGCCTCCACCGCCCAATGGCTCCAGTCCATTTCCCGTTCGCCATGCAAGGTGGTGCGCTGTGCAGGTGGCTGCGTCAGCAGGTTCGGATGACAGGCCGGATAGAGGCGGTCGGCGCACAACACCTTGAAGCTGCATTCCGCCTGGGAGCTGATGTCGTCGCGCACCGCGATGTCGATGGTCTGGGTCGCCATGTCCGGCACTTCGTCGGTGCTGAAAATCCACAGATCGACCTCCGGATGCTGTTGGCGAAAATTGGCCAGACGCGGCAGCAGCCAGTGGCGAGCGAAGGCCGGCGTGGTGTTGAGCACCAGTTGATTGGGCTTCTGATATTGCCCCAGGCGGCGAATGCCCACGGCCAATTGCTGCAGCAAAGCCTGGGTGGTGCTGAGCAAATCATGCCCGGCATCGGTCAGGCTGACGCTGCGTCCGCTGCGAAAGAACAGCGGTTGTTCGAGGTACGCCTCAAGGCTGCGGATCTGCTGGCTGATGGCCGACTGGGTGAGGTTCAACTCGTCGGCGGCCTTGTGAAAACTGCCCAGCCGCGCGGCGGCTTCAAAGCCGCGAAGCGTGCTCAGTGGCGGCCAGTGTTTGAGCATGTCGATAAGTTCCTCTAATCAGTTGTCCGCAAAATCCATCGTTTGTTTGCCCGTTTTTACAGCCGTAGCATGCATGCCAACACCGCCAAGGCGTTTTTCGTTGAACACAATGACTTAACTGAAAGGCCGATTTCACCTGGAGAGCATCATGCAGCAGAACGACAATAAAAACACCGGTTGGATCATGCCCGCCGAGTGGGCCCGGCACGCGGCGACCTGGATGGTCTGGCCGCACAATAAGGCGCTGTGGGAGGCCGGCTGGCGCGTGACATTGGCCAACGTGCAAGAAGACTTCGCCCGCGTGGCCAATGCCATTGCCCGTTTCGAACCGGTGAAAATGGTTGTCGATCCATCGGCGGTCGCCAGTGCCAAAGCGTTGTGCGGGCCGAACATCGAACTGATCGAGTTGGCGGTGAACGACAGCTGGTGCCGCGACTCCGGCCCGAGTTTCGTCTGCCATCCGCAGCAAGGCCTGGCCGGGGTGAGCTGGCGCTTCAACGCGTGGGGCGGCAAGTCGGCGCACAACCTCGACGAAAGCCTGGCGCGCCGCGCGCTCAATCACTTGGGTTTCGAATGTTTCGGTACGCCGCTGAGCAACGAAGGCGGGGCGATCCATGTCGACGGCGAAGGTACGCTGATCACCACCGAGTCGGTGTTGCTCAACCCCAATCGCAACCCCGGCATGAACAAGGCCGAGATGGAGGAAATCTTTGCGCGGCTGCTCGGCGTGAAGAAAACCATCTGGCTGCCGGGCGATCCGGACTACGTCACCGGCGACATGACCGACGGCCACGTCGATGGCGTGTGCGCATTCGCCCGTCCCGGCGTGTTGCTGGTCGACGCCACCCACGACAAACAATCGGTGTACGCCGAAGTGGCTCGTGAAAACCGTCGTGCGCTGGAACTGGCGACCGATGCACAAGGGCGCAAGTTCGAATTGATCGAGTTGTATGAAGCCAGCGACGCCGTGGACACCGAAGCCGAAGTGTTCTGCGCCTCGTACACCAATTTCTACATCGCCAACGGCGCGATCATCATGCCGGCCTACGGCATCGATGCTGACCACGTCGCGGCCGAAACGCTCGCCCAGGCATTCCCCGGACGTGAAGTGGTGCCGGTGCGGATCAATCATCTGGCCCATGGCGGCGGCGGTGTGCACTGCATCACCCAGCAACAGCCTGCCTGGCCGGTAGAGGGTTGATGCGATGACGCTCCTGACAATCGCCACCACCCAGATGCCGTGCACCTGGGACCTGAAAAACAACCTCGACCAAGCCGAGCAGCTTGTCCGCGAGGCAGCGGCCAAGGGTGCCCAGGTCATCCTGCTGCAAGAGCTGTTTGCCACGCCGTATTTCTGCATCGAGCAAAATCACAAGCACCTGGCCCTGGCCGAGGAGTTTCGCGAAAGCCCGGTCCTCAAACGCTTTGCCGCGCTGGCCAGGGAGTTGGGCGTGGTGCTGCCGCTGAGCTGGTTCGAGAAGGCCGGCAACGCGTATTTCAATTCTCTATGCGTGGCCGATGCCGACGGGCGTCTGCTGGGTGTTTACCGTAAAACCCATATCCCCAACGCCATCGGCTATCAGGAGAAAGAATATTTCAGCCCCGGCGACACCGGTTTCCGTGTCTGGGACACCGCGTTCGGGCGCATCGGCGTGGGCATCTGCTGGGATCAGTGGTTCCCCGAGACGGCACGTTGCCTGGCATTGATGGGCGCCGAGGTCTTGCTGTTTCCCACGGCGATCGGCTCTGAACCGGGTTGTGCGAGCCTGGATTCCCGCGACCATTGGCAAATGACCATGCGCGGTCATGCGGCGGCCAACATCCTGCCGGTGGTGGCGTCCAACCGCGTCGGTCGGGAAGCGGCGACCACCGATCCAGCGTTGCAGATGAGTTTCTACGGCTCGTCCTTCATCTGTAACCACAAGGGCAAATTGCTCGCCGAGGCCGACCGTGACAGCACCGGTCTGCTGGTGCACAGCCTCGACCTCGCGGCCATGCGCGAAGAGCGCCTGAGCTGGGGCATCTACCGCGACCGCCGTCCGGAAATGTACGGGGCACTGTTGAGTCAGGACGGGCGCCTCATCAATTCACGCTGGAACACTCAAGGAGTTTGATATGCACGTTTCCCACAAACGCTTGCTCGCTGCCCTGGGTTTTTCATTGTGCTGCGCGGTGCCGTCGCTACACGCCGAGGAGAAAACCCTGCGGCTGTACAACTGGGCCGATTATTTCGCCGAAGACACCTTGAGCCGCTTCACCGCCGAAACCGGGATCAAGGTGATCTACGACGTGATGGATGGCAGCGAGACCCTGGAAGCCAAGATGCTCGCGGGCGGCAGCGGCTATGACCTGATCTTCCCCGGCGACACCGTGGCCGAGCGCCTGGTGCGCGCCGGCAGCCTGATGCCGCTGGATCGCTCGAAACTCACCGAGCTGGCCGACATCGAGCCCGGCCTGCAAAAGCTGCGCAGGCAATACGAGCATTCGAGTCAGGCCACCGTGCCCTATACCTGGGGCACCATCGGCCTGACTTACAACGCCGAGCAAATCAAGCAGCGGGTGCCCGACGCCCCGGTCAACAGCCTCGACATGCTGTTCAAACCGGAACTGGCGGCGAAGTTTGCCGATTGCGGCATTTCGATGATCGATTCGCCGGATGAAGCGCTGGCGGTGGTCCTCAACTATCTCGGCCGCGACCCACGCAGCGGCAAGCCGGAAGACCTGAAGGCAGCGAGCGAACTGCTGATGAAATTGCGACCGTACATTCGCAAGTTCCAGTCGCAACCGGTGACCGATCTGGTCAACGGCAACCTGTGCCTGTCCCTCGGCTACAGCGGCGACATGACCCAGGCCCAACGGACGGCGGATTCCGCCGGCAAGAAAAGCGACTTCCAGTACCGCATCCCCCGCGAAGGCACCACGGTGTGGATGGACACCATGGCGATCCCGGTCGACGCCAAACATCCGGAGTACGCCTACGCGTTCATCAACTTTGTCATGCGTCCGCAGAACATGGCGGCCATCAGTAACTTCACCGGTTACCCGACTTCCAATGCCAAGGCCCGTCCGGATGTCGATGCAACGATGCGCGACAACCCGGACATCTACATCGACGAAGCCACCTATGCTCGATTGATCCCGGGCAAAGACATTCCCCAGGCCGACATGCGTGCACGCATGCGCACCTGGACCAAGTTCAAAACGGCCACAAGCCAATGATTCCGGGCCGGCGCACAACGCCGGCCTTTGCCCCTTTTCAGGAAACAGACACATGCCAACGCGTCGCGAATTCATCAAACAGGTATCGGTTGCCGCCGGAGTGACAGCCGCCTTCATGGGCCTTGGCCTGAGCCCCGCGCAAGTGCTCGCGGCCGGCGAGGGTCGTTGGTACATGCCGGATGAAGGCGACAAGCATCAACAGGCGTTCATCGCGTTTGGCGCGCAGGACGCCATCTGGGAAGACTTCACCGCCGACGTGCAAGCGGCGCTGGGCCTGATCGCGCGGACCATCGTCGGTTATGAGCCGGTCACCGTGTTCTGTCGCGACAGCGAACGGGAGCTGGCCGAAGAGCATTGCGGCACGAAGAACATCACCTACGTCATCACCGAACTCGACGACATCTGGATGCGCGACATCGGTGCCAATTTCGTCGTCGACGGCAAGGGCGAACTCGGCGCGGTGGATTTCAATTTCAACGGCTGGGGCAACAAACAACGACACAGTAAAGATGCCCAGCTAGCCGCGCTGGTGGCCGAGACCGAAGAGGCCCGATACCTGCGCAGCGAACTGGTGGGCGAGGGCGGTGGCATCGAGGTGGATGGTCATGGTACGGGGATCATGACCGAAAGCAGCTGGATCAATAAAAACCGCAACCCCGACTGGAGCAAGGCCGAGGTCGAACAGGAACTGAAGGAGCGCCTGGGGTTGCGCAAAATCATCTGGTTGCCGGGCATCAAGGGCAAGGACATCACCGATGCCCACGTCGACTTCTATGCCCGTTTCGTCAAGCCGGGTGTGGTGATCGCCAACCTCGACAACGACCCCCAGTCCTATGACTACAAGGTCACCCGCGCCCATCTGGAAATACTGAAAAACGCTACCGACGCCGATGGTCGCCCGTTGCAGGTGCACACCGTGTCGCCGCCGCTCAATCCACGGCAGAGCAAGTTCAGCAAAAACAACCCGGACTTCGCCGCCGGGTACATCAATTACTTCGTGATCAACGGGGCGATCATTGCGCCGCAGTTTGGTGACAAGGCTGCAGACCGCAAAGCTTTTGATCTGCTCACTCAACTCTATCCGGACCGCGAAGTGGTGCAGCTCAACATCGACGCCATCTCGGCCGGTGGCGGCGGCATCCACTGCGTGACCAGTCATCAGCCGAAGGTCTAGTGCGCCCGCGCTGTGCCGATTTCGTCGTCGCCAACGGCCAAAGCCATCAAGCCATCTCGCCCCGGATAGACCACCCTGAGCGGTCTGTTCAAGGAGATGACCATGATTCGATTGACCCTGATCCAGGCCCGCGAGCTGGCCGAATCGATCCTGCTGCACAACGGTTTCAATCCGGCCCATGCACAAGCGGTGGCGGCGACGGTGATTGCCGGTGAGCGCGACGGCTGTGCCTCCCACGGTTTGTATCGGATTCTGGGCAGCGTGAATTCCCTGCGGGCCGGCAAGGTGTCGGCCGATGCCGAGCCGCAGGTGATCGATCAGGCACCTTCGATCGTGCGGGTGGATGCTGGCGGTGGTTTTTCGCAATTGGCGTTCCAGGCCGGGTTGCCGTTACTGGCAAAAAAGGCTCGCGACAATGGCATTGCCGCATTGGCAATCAACCGCTGTGTACACTTCTCTGCACTGTGGGTGGAGATCGAGCAACTGACCGCTGCCGGGCTGGTGGCGCTGGCGTGCAATCCGAGCCATGCGTGGGTGGCGCCCGCCGGCGGCCGCGTGCCGGTGTTCGGCACCAATCCCATCGCTTTCGGCTGGCCACGCGCGGGGCGCGACCCGTTTGTGTTCGATTTCGCCACCAGCGCGATTGCCCGTGGCGACATCGAGTTGCATCGCCGGGCCGGCAAGGCGATTCCCGAGGGTTGGGGCGTGGACGCACAGGGCCAGCCCAGCACCGACGCCAACGTGGTGCTCGACAGCGGCGCGATGCTGACGTTCGGTGGGCACAAGGGTTCGGCACTGGCGGCGATGGTGGAGCTGATCGCCGGGCCGCTGATCGGCGACCTGACCAGTGCCGAGTCGCTGGCTTACGACGGCGGCAGCAAGTCGTCGCCGTACCATGGCGAGTTGATCATCGCCCTGGACCCTCGGCGCTTTTTGGGTGACGCCACCGAACAGCATCTGGCCAGGGCCGAAACCCTGTTCGAGGGCATCGAAGGGCAGGGCGCACGCTTGCCGTCACAACGACGTTATGCGGCGCGGGTGCGGAGTCTGGTGGAGGGCGTGCAGATTCCTGAAGCGCTGTACAACGACCTCAAAGCACTGCTGATCTGAAACGAAACACCTAACCCTGTGAGAGCGGGCTTGCCCGCGATGAGGGCGGCACACCCAGCAAAGATGCTGACTGACCTGACGCCATCGCGGGCAAGCCCGCTCCCACAGTTGATCTTCAGTGTTTTTTAGATCGAATCGCGCAGGCTGCTGCCATCAATCAACCGCACAATCCCCAGCGGATTTCCATCCTTCAACGCATCGGGCAACAGCTCGTCCGGGCAATTCTGGTAGCAGACCGGGCGCAGGAAACGCTCGATGGCCAGGCTGCCGACCGACGTGCCACGCGCATCGGAGGTGGCGGGATACGGGCCGCCATGGACCATGGCATCGCAGACTTCGACCCCGGTGGGGTAACCGTTGAATAGCACCCGACCGACCTTTTGTTCCAGCAACACCAGCAGGTCGGCGTGGGTGTGCAGGTCCTGCGCCTCACCGATCAGGGTGGCGGTGAGCTGACCATGCAGACTGTCCAGCGCTTGTCGCAGCTCAACCTTGTCCGCCACTTCGACGATGATCGTGGTTGGGCCAAACACTTCTTCCTGCAACAGCGGATCGCCTTCGAGCAGCAGGCTGACATCAGCCCTGAACAGTTGCGGCTGCGCTTGCGTGCCGTGCTGTTCCTGACCCGCCAGATGCGTCACGCCCGGATGTTCGAGTAAGGCCCGCACGCCTTTTTCGTAGCTGCCGAGGGTGCCGGCATTGAGCATGGTTTGCGCCGGTTGTTCGGCCATCAGCTGGCTGAGTCGTGCAATGAATGCCGTCGACTCAGGCGAACGAACGGCAATCACCAACCCCGGATTCGTGCAGAACTGACCACAGCCTTGCACCACCGACGCCAGCAGTTCGGCGGCGATCTTCTCACCACGCACGCGCAAGGCTTCAGGCAAGAGCAGCACCGGGTTGATGCTGCTCATTTCGGCGAACACGGGGATCGGTTGCGGCCGTGCGGCGGCCATGTCGCACAACGCGCGCCCGCCCTTGAGCGAGCCGGTGAAACCCACCGCCTGAATCGCCGGATGCCTGACCAGCGCTTCGCCCACGCCGGCACCGTAGATCATGTTGAACACACCCTTGGGCATGTCGGTCTGTTCGGCAGCGCGGATGATCGCATCGGCCACCCGTTCGGCGGTCGCCATGTGCCCGCTGTGAGCCTTGAACACCACCGGGCAACCGGCGGCCAGGGCGGCGGCTGTATCGCCGCCGGCCGTGGAGAACGCCAACGGAAAATTGCTCGCGCCGAACACCGCTACCGGGCCGACGCCGATCCGGTACTGACGCAGATCGACCCGTGGCATTGGCTGGCGCTCGGGCAGGGCACGATCGATGCGCGCGGCGTAGAAATCGCCGCGCCGCAGGACCTGGGCGAACAGGCGCATCTGGCCGCTGGTGCGAGCGCGCTCGCCCTGAATGCGCGCGGCGGGCAGGGCGGTTTCCCGGCAAACCAGGGCGACGAACTCATCATCCAGTGCATCCAGTTGTGCAGCGATCGCCTCAAGAAATTCTGCGCGGCGCGTTGCCGGCAAGTTGCGAAACGTCGGGTAGGCGGTTGCGGCAGCCTGAGCGGCGGCGTCCACCTCATCGAGGGTGGCTTGAACGAACGAGAAGGGCAGCGCGTCACCGGTGCTGGCGTCGTGGCTGTGCAAGACGATGCTGCCAGCGGCACTGCGCGTGCCGCCGATGTAGTTATGGCCGAGCATGAAAAAAGCTCCTGTCGAAAAATGGGAATTGAACCCTTGTAGGAGCGAGCCTGCTCGCGATGGACTTCAACGATAACGCGTGCTGCCTGAATTAACGCGTCGTCCTTGCCTCCATCGCGAGCAGGCTCGCTCCTACAGGGTCCGGGTCAGGCCAACGAATCCGCCCGGCGTGAGTTGGCTGCTGCTGGGTCAAGTGCCGCCACCCGCGCCGCCGCTTCGGCATCCACCTGACGCAACGACTTGCCACGGGTCTCGCGGGTCAGGCCGACGGCCACGATCGAGATCAGGGCGGCGCCGACCAGGTACCAAGCGATCGGGGTCGAGCTGTTGTATTTGTTGAGCAGGGTGATGGCGATCAGCGGTGCGAGGGAACCGGCGAAAATCGGCGCGACCTGATAGCACAGCGACAATGCGGTGTAGCGCACGTGGGTCGGGAACAACTCTGCCATCAGCGCCGAGTACGGCGCGTAGGTCATCGACTCGATGGCCAGGCCCAGGGTAATCGCGGCCATGATCAGCCAGTTGTTGCCGGTGTCCATCATCGGGAAGCCGATGAAACCCCAGAACGCGGTGAGCACCGCGCCGGTCAGGTACACCGGTTTGCGCCCGACGATGTCGGACAGATAGCCCATCAGCGGGATCAGGAAGAAGTGCAGCAGGTGCGCACCGAACATCAACAGCAGGATCTGCGACGTGTCCTTGTGCACCACCAGTTTCAGATAAGTGATCGAGAACGTGACCACGGTGTAGTAGAGGATGTTTTCGGCGAACCGTGCACCAATCCCCACCAGCACCGCGCGCCAGTGATGACGCAGCACTTCCACCACGCCCAGTTGTTGCTGGCGGGTCTGCGCCTGGCGTGCCTGGCTTTCCTTGAAGATCGGTGCGTCATCGACACTGGTGCGAATCCAGTAGCCGATCAGCACCACCACGGCCGAGAACCAAAACGCCACACGCCAGCCCCAGGCGAGGAACTGCTCCTCCGACAGGTTCGACGACAACAGCAGCAGGGCGACCGTTGCCACCAAATTACCGGCCGGTACGCCGGCCTGTGGCCAACTGGCCCAGAAGCCGCGGCGATTGTCCGGGCAGTGCTCGGATACCAGCAAAATCGCGCCGCCCCATTCACCGCCAAAGGCAAACCCCTGGATCAGCCGCAGCAGCACCAGCAACAGCGGCGCCGCATAACCGATCTGGTCGAAGCCGGGCAGGCAGCCCATCAGGAAAGTGGTAATGCCGACCACCACCAGGCTCAGTTGCAGCAGGCGCTTGCGGCCGAATTTGTCACCGTAGTGACCGAACACCAGGCCGCCCAGCGGACGGGCCAGAAAGCCCACGGCATAGAGGGCGAAGGCGGCGATGATGCCGTCGACGGGGTTGTCGGTCTGGCGGAAGAACAGCTTGCCGAAAACCAGTGCCGAGGCGGTGCCGTAGAGAAAGAATTCATACCATTCGGCGACGGTGCCGGCCATCGCAGCGGCGACGACGCGCTTGAGTCCCGAGGGTGTGGTTGCGCTTGAGCTGTGTTGAGGATTGGACATGCTGGCGTTTCCTGTAAGGGCGCAAAAAACAGGCAGCCGGGCCGGACCCGCAAAGGTCCGCCCGGCAATCACTCAGAGACCGACGTCCGGCAGCTGCGGACGGTTGGCCAGGGCCTTGGCCATGATCTGCTCGACGAACAGGCGATCGGCTTCCGGCAGCGCCAGGCGCGGTGGACGGGTCAGCGCACTGCCGCGACCGGCGATGGCTTCACACAGCTTGATGCATTGCACCAGGTCGGCGCGGGCGTCCAGATGCAGGATCGGCATCAGCCATTCGTAGATCGGCATGGCTTCGGCAAAACGTCCGGCCTTGGCCAGGCGGAAGATGGTTTCGCCTTCTTTCGGGAACACGTTGGACATGCCCGAGACCCAGCCTTCGGCGCCCACCGCGATGCTTTCCAGCACCACGTCGTCGAGGCCTGCGAACAGCACGAAACGGTCGCCGACTTCGTTGCGCACATCAATGAAGCGGCGGGTGTCACCGGAAGAATCCTTGAAGCACACCACGTTGTCGCAGTCGGCCAGGGAAATCAGGATGTCCGGGGTGACGTCGTTCTTATAGATGGGCGGGTTGTTATAGACCATCAGCGGCACGTCGGCGTTTTTCGCCACGTAGCGGTAGTGCTCGGCGGTCTCGAACGGCTTGGAGCCGTAGACCAGCGCCGGCATCAACATCACACCGTCCACGCCCACCTTGCGCACTGCGTTGGCCACCTTGGCCGCTTGCACGCTGGTGAACTCGGCCACGCCACAGATCACCGGCACGCGGCCACGCGAGGCATCGACCGCGACTTCGGTCACGGCGATTTTTTCTTCGGCGGTGAGCGAAGTGTTTTCACCCACCGAACCGCAGACCACCAGGCCCGAGACGCCATCGCGGATCACGTTGGAAATCACCTGATGGGTCTTGTCCAGGTTGATGGTGAAGTCGTCGTTGAATTGGGTGGTCACCGCAGGGAATACACCACTCCAGTTAATGCGCTTGCTCATTTGTTACCTCCAGTTCGTTTTTTGTATTTCGTATACGATATTTAAAATGACAATGTTCGGCTAGTGCTTTTTTCGATTTCAGGGGGTTATTTGTGCCCGTTGGTCAGGTGATCAGGCACCGGGCCAGGTGTCGGACAGGCGATAGCCTTGTGGCCACGGGTCGCTCGGGTCGAGCAGCAGCTGGTGGGTGCCGGTGATCCAGGCCCGGCCGGAAATGCACGGGTAAATGGCGGCGCGGCCGGCCACTTCGGTCACTGAATCGATGCGGCAGTGGAATTCGGAACCGATGATCGAGCGCCCGACAAAGCGCTCGCCGACCTGCATCAAACCTTTTGCGTGCAGCACGGCCATGCGCGCCGAACAACCGGTGCCGGTGGGCGAGCGGTCGATCTTGCCCGGCTGGATCACCACGGCGTTGGCGCCGGTGGCGATGCCGTTCTCATGGACGAGGGGCGCAGCGATCTGGCAGAAGGAAATGTGCGACCACTCGGGATTCAGCGGATGGACGAAGCCCAGTTGCTCGTTGGCGGCACGGGTGATTTTCAACCCGGTCGCCACCAGGTCGGCGGCTTCGTCGGGGCGGATGGCAAAACCCAGGCCCTTGGCATCGGCGATCACGAAACTGTCGCCACCGTAGGCCGTATCGACCTTGAGCGAGCCGAGGCCTTCGACTTCGATCCAGGCGTCGAGACGGTCGGCGAACGACGGCACGTTCTTGATTTCCACCCGTTGTACCTTGCCATCGCGGCAGTCGGCCACGGCTTCGATCAAGCCGCCAGGCGCTTCCAGCACCAGGCGGGTTTGCGGCTCGGTCATCGGCAGGATGCCGCTGTCGAGCAGCACGGTGGCCACGCACAACGAGTTGGAGCCGGACATCGGCGGAGTGTCGGCCGGTTCCATGATGATCCAGGCCATTTGCGCCCGCGGGTCCTTGGCCGGCACCAGCAGGTTGACGTGACGGAACACGCCGCCGCGGGGTTCGTTGAGGACGAAGTTGCGCAGGGTTTCGTCTTTGGCGATCCAGCGTGACTGTTCCCACACGGTGGCGCCAGGCGGCGGGGCGACACCACCGACGATCACGTCGCCGACTTCGCCTTCGGCGTGGCAACTGACGACGTGGATGACTTTTGATGAGCGCATGGTTTGCTCCTTGTGTTGTCTGTCAGGGCCTTATCGCTGGCAAGCAGCTCCCACAGGTTTGGTGGTGTATGCAAAATGGGTGACCAACCCAAATCACTGTGGGAGCTGGCTTGCCAGCGATGAGGCCAGTTGTCATTTCACCGATTTAAGAAACGCCGCAGTCTCCGCATGCAGCGGATTGCCAATCACCTGATCCGGCGAACCAATTTCATGCACCAACCCATTGCGAAAGAACGCCACGCGATCGGAGACGTCGCGGGCAAAGCGGATCTCGTGGGTCACCAGGACCATGGTCATGCCGTCTTCGGCGAGCATGCGCATGGTGTCCAGTACCTCGCCGACCAGTTGCGGATCGAGGGCTGAAGTGGCTTCGTCGAACAGCATGTAGTCCGGTGACATGGCCAGGGCGCGAGCGATGGCCATGCGTTGCTGCTGGCCACCGGACAGCTTGCCGGGGAAGGTCTTGAGCTTGTCGCCAAGGCCGACGTGGGTCAGTTGTTGTACGGCCAGTTCCTCGGCCTCGGCCTTGCTTTTACCCAGCACCTTGCGCGGGGCGAGCATGACGTTTTCCAGCACCGTCAGATGAGGGAAGGCGTTCCATTGCTGGAATACGATGCCGATTTTCTGCCGCAGGCGATTGAGGTCGGTGGCGCTGTGATGGACCTCGACACCGTCGACGCGGATGTTGCCTTTCTGGATCGGTTCCAGGCCGTTGATGCACATCAGCAGGGTCGACTTGCCGGAGCCGGAGCCGCCGATGATCGACACCACTTCGCCCTTGTTCACCGTCAGGTTGACGCCCTTGACCACTTCGAGGTTGCCGAAGGATTTATGTACGTTGTCGATCTCAATCATTTTCTTGCCACCTTCTTTCCAGACGAGCGCCGAGGCGTGCGACCACCAGGCTCATGACGTAGTAGATAAGGCCCGCGATGCACAGCACCAGCAGCGGTTCCTGAATGCGCGTGACGATGGTTTGAGAGGCGCGCAGTAATTCGACGATGCCGATCCACATCACCAGCGCGGTGTCTTTCATCACCCCGAGCACCAGGTTCAGCCAGCCGGGAAATGCCACCCGGGTGGCCATCGGCAGGACGATCCAGCGCAGATCCTGGAAGAAGCTCAGCCCCAGCGAGCGGCTGGCCCGGCGCACGCTGAACGGCACCGCCAGCACACCGCCACGGACGATCTCGGTGAAGTACGCGGCGGTGTACACCCCCAGCACGATGCAGCCGACACTGAAGGCGCTGATGTTCAGGCCGACGATGCTCTTGAGCGAATTGAACAGCACGAACTGGATCAGCAACGGCACGCTGCGAAACACGTCCAGCACCCAGGCCAGCGGCAGACTGGCGCGCGGCAGCAACGCTCGCAGCAGGCCGAACAGCAAACCGGCGAGGGAACCGAGAATGATCGACCAGAAGGTCAGTTGCAGCGTGACCCACGCACCGTCGAGCAGGAACAGCAGGTCATTCGAGGAAAAATCGGTGGAAAACATGGACAGCTCCTCAGTAGCGGAACAATCGCCAGGCCATCAGCCGGGCTGCCGCGACGATCGCCTTGGCGATCAGGTAATACAGCACCGCAGCGAGAGCGAAGTACTCGAAGGTGCGGAACGTCTTGACGTTGTATTCCTGGGTCACGCCGGTCAGGTCATTGTTCAGCCCGACGATCACCCCCAGCGAGGTCATCAGCACCGCCCAGACCATCTGGTTGGTCAGCGGGTAGAAGACGATGCGCAGCAGTTGCGGGACGATGATCATGCGGTAGGCCTGGAAGGCACTCATGCCCAGCGAACGCGCTGCGCGGACCTGTGTGTTAGGCACAGCTTTGAGGCCGCCGCGAAAGTTTTCCGCCAGGTACCCGGCATTGTTGAAGGTGATGCCCGCCAGCAGGGCGAACCATGAACTGACGTGCAGGCCCAACGAGCCGAGGCCGAAGTAGAGGATGTAGATCTGGAACAGCGACGGCGTGTTACGCGCAATCGACACCCAGCCATTGCCGAAACCGCGCAGCAGCGGGTGTTTGGCCTCGCGCATCACGGTCAGCGCGAGGGCGATCAGCACACCGAAGATCATCGACAGCGCGGCGGTTTCGAAGGTGACCAGGGCGCCGGCGAGCATGTCCGGCAGAGCGCGCAGGGCTGAGCGCCATTGGAAGGTGTAGTCAAACATGCGCGGGGCTCTCCAGTGGGACGGCGGGTTGCAGCCAGACCGGCAGACGTCCGCTGGCCGTGGCGGTGCAGGCGGCGTCGACGCAGTCCTTGAGGCTGGCGAAGTGCACCTTGCGACCGACCAGGCCGGGTGCGTAATGGGCGAACTTGCCCGAGTTGGTCATCAGGTTTTTGGCGGCCGGCGGGATCACCGGCTCGCCGAGCATGCACCAGCAGGTGTCGGTCACCAGCGTCGCGCCGAAGGCTTCGATCACGGCGATATGCCCGGCGCTGCGGGCCTGCTCCAGCACCGCACGGCCGCAGGTGATCGCCAGCACCACGTGCGCATGCTTGCGCCGGCCCTGGCACAGCGTTGCCAAACTTGCGAATTCACTGAGGGAGAAGTGCGGATTGCCCAGCGAGACCACATCCACCCGGTTGTCCCGCGCACTGTTGAGTTCGCGCCAACTGAGCAATAAATCCTCGAGGCGGATTTTCTCCACGGGGATGCAGGTGTCCGGTTCCAACACCTGCACCGGATCGATGGCCTCCGGAGTGACGCCGGCGATATGGAACAGCGGTGCGGCGGAGGTCGTGGCGAAGGCCGCGCCAAAGGCCTTGAGGTCGTCAAGGTTCGGTGAGTACTTTTCCAGCCCGTACACCAGCGGAATCCGACTGCCGGCCAGTGCACCGATGTGGTAACCCAGCAGCGGGTAAAAGGCATCGTCCAGTTCACCGAGGGCAGGCAATTCGATCCGCAGCCGGGCCTTGCGCTGTGCGTCCAGGTGGCAGCCGATCAGTGGCGCGCGGCCGGTGAGGGCGATGCAGATGTCGAGGTAATCCGGATACTTCAGGGTGCGGGCACCGAGCACGCTGTTGGCGTAGACCACGGCATTGGATTCGGCCCAGACGATTTGCTCGCCAGCCTTTGGCGCACTGTCGAGCAGGTACGGCGCGCAGGTAAAACTCAGCTGCGCGCCCATGGCCATGTAGGCATCGCCCAAGGCACTGGCCGGTTCGCCGAGTGCCGGGTCGACACCCAGTTCACGCCAGCGGCGCTGGTCCACGGAAATCGAATTGAGGGTGGTGGGCACGCTGACTTTCGCCCCCCATTGCACCAGTTGTTCGGCAAAGCGCAGGCTCGCCGGGCCGGTGTAGATGCAGCCATCGATGTGCGCCTGGGTGACATCGACCAGACTGCGCGCACCTTGCAGATCGGCCATGCGCAGGACAATCTGCATGGCCATTTGCGCTGCCTTGCCATGCCGGCCATCGAGCAGCGCGCAATCGTATTCGGTGAGTTCGATCGAGGCGCTGGCGACGGTGTCGGGTACAGGATTGTCGAGCGCCTGCCAGGCTTCGTCGGGCGACTGTTCGAACAGGCTCAGCGTAGTGTTTTCGATTCGGGCAAAGGCATGTCCGCGCAAGTTGGCAAAGGCCTCCCGGCCGATGCAGAGCACCGGCAGGGAGCGTTCGAAAATGGTTTGCGCCACCAGCACGCCCAGGGTCAGGATCTCGTCGGGTTCGGCCAGCACCAGTGCCGCCGGTGCATGACCGTTGCTGATCAACTCCATCAACACGCTGCTGCCGGTGCACGAGCCGCGACCGCTGGGAATGGCCAGCACCCGGCCGGACAGATGTTCACCGCTGAGGGGATGGTGGCGATCGATGACCTCGCCGGTGCCGGGCTCGACCCCGCCCCAGAAGCTCAGCCCGACATCGGCGAACAGCAGGGCGCCTTGCGCGGCGCCCTCGACCAGGCTGCGACCGCTCAGAGAAATGGACCTGGGCATGCCGGACACCTTAGTAGTAGACCTGTGGCACGGTCAGGTTGGCCGGCTGGATATCGGTGCCGACCCATTTGACGAAAAGCTCGTTGTAGCGACCGGTGCGCACCTGCTGGTTAACGAAGAGGTTGAGGTAGTTGAGCAGACCGTACTCACTGCGCTTGGCGCCCAGCGACACGTAGTCGATGACATACGGCGCGTTGCCAGCAACTTTCAGGTTTTTGTACTTGCCCGACTTGAGGGTGGCGGCGGCCACGGTGTTGGTGACGACGGTGGCATCGATATGGCCCTGGGCGACTGCCAGCAGGGTGTCGTTCTGCGACTGATAGGCACGGAAGCTGCCGGTGCCCCAGTTCTTCACGTCTTTTTCCAGGGCAATGGCTTCATAGGTGCCGCTGGTGTTGCCCACCGGTTTGCCCTTGAGGTCATTGAAGTTGTTGATGCCGGTGTTGTCGCGGGTCAGCACCACCATCTGGAAGGCGAAGTAGGGCACGGTGAGGCCGACGGTCTTGGCCCGTTCGAGGGTGTCGGAAGTGGAGGCGACAATCACGTCGGCGCGCCCGGAGACCAGCGCCGGAATGCGGTCCGGGAACGGCGTTTCCACGACTTCGGCTTCGACGCCGAGGATTTTTGCCAGGTCATGGCAGTAGTCCACGTCGAACCCGGCCGGGCTGTTGCTGCCATCGCGAAAACCCATGGGCGGGAAGTCGAGGGTCACGGCGCAGCGCAGTTTGCCGGAACCGATGATGTCGTCGAGTTTGTCGGCTTGGGCGGTGGCGATGAAGGAGGTGCTTAGAACAGCGCTGAGGGCTACGGCAAATGCTGGGTTTTTCATAGATGCCTCGTGGGTGGGTGGCTGTTGGGTATTGTATTGAGGATTTCGTATACGATATTAACTGTAGCAAGCAGTGTGCCTGTTTCCAGTTTTTTTGAAGATTTAGGAGGTGGGGCTTGAGTTAGAGGTACTGGGGTTGGGGATCGTCGTATTCGGCGGTGTTGCAGCTATTACGGTGGTGTTACATATAGGAGCATTTGATGTGTGGGCGCGCCTTTTCGGAACACCGGGTACATATCCATTCCTGCGGTAACGGCGGCTTATGGTTTCGCCCTTACGGCGAGTCCCTTTTGTCAAACGCCAACAAAAGGAACCAAAAAGTCTCGCCCCTTACGTACGGCCCCTCGCTAAGGCTCGGGGTTCCTTCGCTCCGGCATTCATCCGGGGACACTGCCCTCCGGTCTGCTGCGCGACGACCTACATGCAGCGTGTTCGACTGCGTCGAACGGCGCTGCGCGCCACTCCCCGGATAAACGCCTCCACTCAGCCTGCCGAGGGGGCGGGTGGATCAAAAACAACCGAGGCGGCCTACCGGCCGGCCTGGTTGTTTGGTTTGCATTCCTGCTGGCGATGGCGGCCTGACAGCCGACCTGATGTCGTGGCTATACAGCACCCAATGTAGGAGCTGCCGCAGGCTGCGATCTTTTGATCTTGCTTCTAACAACAAAATCAAAAGATCGCAGCCTCGTTGCACTCGACAGCTCCTACAGAGAAACGCGCACGAACTAACGATCAGGCCGGCCGGTAGGCCGCCTCGCTTTGGCTTTTGATCTTTTGCCCCTTCGGCAGGCCGAGCGTAGGTGTTCACCAGGGGGTTAGGCGCGTAGCGCCGTGCGGCGAAGCCGCACACATCGAGAGGAGGTGCAGCGAAGCAAACCGTAGGCGATGCCCCCTGATGGACACCGTAGCGAGGGAACACCGAGCCCCAGCGAGGTGCCGTACGCCGGGGCAAAGCCTTTTGCTTACTTTTCGGCGTTTGGAAAAGTGAGTCGCCGTAAGGGCGAAACCATAAGCCGCCGTTACCGCAGCAACGGATATGTACTCCAACAAAAAAAACCTACCCCCGATTCCCCCGATACTCACTAGGCGAAACACTGGTCAACGCCCGAAACTGCCGGCTAAACGCACTATGGTCGGTATACCCACAGAGCAACGCAATCTCGGTAATCGGCAACTCGCTATGCAACAACAACCGCGATCCCTCTTCGAGCCGCGCCTTGTGAATCATCTGCCGTGGTGTGAGCTGAAACACCCGCTTGCAGTGCCGCTCCAGTTGCGCCACGGAATACCCGGCAATGGCCGTCAGTTCGGCAAGGCTGATGGGCCGGGCAAAGTGACGGCGAATATGCGCATCCACCGCCGCCAGTTTCTGAAATGCCGGATGATTCGATTGCGGTGATTGCAGGTCACGAGAGATCCCGGCCAGACCGACGATCCGCCCTTGTTCATCGTGCAGGGCGAGTTTGTGGGTCAGGCACCAGATCGGCTGATTGCCGTAATACAGGTGCAGCTCCAGTTGATCGGCCAGTTCCCGACCGCTGGCCAGCACGCGTCGGTCCTGCTCGGTGTACAGCGGGCCGAAACGTTCCGGGAAGACCATTTCGGCGGTGCGCCCGAGCAGCTCGGCACTCTGTTTGAAACCGCAGCGCCGGGCCAGAGTCTGGTTGACGAAGGCGTAGCGGGCATCAATGTCCTTGATGAAAAACACCACGTCCGACAGGGTATCGAGCAGCGGCGCAATCGGTTGCAGACTGCTCAGCAGCGTCGGCAAATCGCAAGGCTTGAAAGAAGTGAGCGAGGGATACATGGCGCCGCAGGTCTGAGGGTGACCCTCGGGATCATAGTGACTTGGCTGCATCGCCGAAACCCCCGCCGCGCACGTCACGCTGGCGGGGTGTCGTCGAGGCTCATCAAGGTTTCGATTCGCGCCGGGCTGTACGGTGGGCGCGGTGCCGAGGGTTGCCAGCCGAACAGGTGCTGCGTCGCGCCACCACACACGCGCCCCTGACAGGCACCCATGCCACAGCGGCTGGCGAGCTTGGCTTCGCGCCAGTCGGCATGCCCGGCCAATGCCGCGTAAGGCACGTCTTCGCATCGGCAGACCAGGGTGTCGGGGCGGGCCAGCAACTTGAGTCGAGGGTCGAGGGCGAAGGCCTGATTCAATACCCTGGCGAAACCCTGCCAGCGTGCCCGTTGCGGCCACCACCGGCGCGCCGCTTGCAGATCGCCGACAGCTGCGTGCCCAGCAATGCTGCCTTCCACCAGAGCCAGTTCACTGCCGCCGAACCCGGTGCATTCGCCAGCGGCGAAGTGATCGGCGCGGCTGCTGGCCTGCCACGCATCCACCGCCAGCGCCTGATTTTCAACGGCACAACCCAGCGCCTGACCCAACTGCGTATTGGGGATCAGGCCGAAACCGCAGGCCAGGCGATCACATTCCAGTTCGACGATCTTGCCGTTGTGTTGCAGGCGCACGCCTTCCAGTCGGTCACTGCCGAGGGCGGCCAGCACGTGGCTATCGGTGCGGTAGTGACGGTCGAACAGGCTGAACGATTGCAACCATTTGCCAGGCCAGCGTGGCAGTTGTGCGGCGAAACCGGCGACGGCCGCGAGGGATGCCTGTTCGGCGATGTGCATGACCTTGGCACCGTGTTTTTTCGCGGTGGCGGCGCTGGCGAGCAGCAGTGGTCCGCTGCCGGCGATCACCACGCGCTCATTCTGCACCGGCAGCCCGGCCTTGATCAGCGCCTGCAAGCCACCGGCCCCGGTCACGCCGGGCAGGGTCCAGCCAGGGAAGGGCAGTAGCAATTCGCGGGCGCCGGTGCACAGGATCAGTTTGTCGTAGCGGATCAGCCAGCCGTTTTCATCGTCTTCAACCAGCAATTGTTTTGGCGCGGGATTGGCGATCACCCGGGTGCCGGGATGGTGGTGGATGTTGCTGTACGAGGCCAGGCGTTCGCGCAGGTGTCGTGCCTGATCGGGCACGCTCGCTTGCGGACCGTCGCGCCAGACTTGCCCGCCCGGCAGCGGGTTGTCGTCGAGCATGACGATGCGTGCACCGCTGGGCGCGGCGGCAAGTGCGGCCGCCATGCCGGCGGGGCCGGCGCCGATGATCAGCAGATCGGCGTATTGATTCATCAGCGGGTCTCCACTTGCATGCCGTCACGGCAGAGGGTCTGGCAGGCCAGGCGACGGCGGCCATCGATGGTCACCCGGCATTCCTGGCAGATACCCATTCCGCACAACGGCGCACGGCGTTGGCCACTTACCGAGGTGCGACTACAACCGTCGCTGCCCAGGGCCAGGGCGGCGGCGACGCTGGTGCCCTCGGCGACTTTCAGGGCGTGACCGTCCAGGAGCAATTCAGGCATGGGCGGGTTCTCCGAGGAAACGCTGGGGCAGATAGGGTTGTGCGGCCAGTGGCGGAGTTTCGTTGAACAGTTGGGCGACCAGCAGATCGGCGGTGCCGGGCGCGGTGGTCACGCCCAGTCCTTCGTGACCGACCGCCAGCCACAAGCCCTGGCGTTGCGGATGCTGGCCCACCAGCGGCAGGCCGTCGGGGCTGGCGGCACGAAAGCCGGTCCAGGCGCGGATGCCATTGAGCCGGCTCAACCCCGGCATGTAGCGGGCGGCGCGCTTGAGCATTTTGGCGAGCATCCAGCCTTCGACCTGCGGGTCGGTGGTGCCGAATTGCCGCGAGGCGCCGATGAACAATTGCCCCGTGGGACGCGGCTGGATATTGCACGCCGTGGACGGTCCCGTGGCATTGTGGGCGCTGGTGACATAACCCAGTTCCACCAGCGTATGGGTGACGGTGCCGGGGTAGCGGTCGGTGATCAGCAAGTGGCCTTTCTTCGGCTCGATCGGCAGTTCCGGGCATAACTCGTTGGCCTGGATGCCGTTGGCCAGCACCACTGCAGCGGCGCTCAGCCAGTGACCGTCATCGAGGCGCACGCGGTTGCCGTCGACCTCGCAGACCCGTGTCCGGCGCTGGCGGATGTTCGGCGTGTCGAGCATCCAGCTGGCCGTCGCCGGGGCGTACAGAATGCCGTCACCGTTGATCAGCAGGCCGCCCTCCAGGCCTTCACACAACTCCGGTTCGCGCTGGCGCAGGGCATGGGCTCCGATCAGTTCGCACGCCACTCCTTGCGCTTGCAGGTTGAGGTATTTGCTCTGGGCCACGGCCATTTCCTCGGCGTTGGCCGCCAGCCACAGCGTGCCGTTGCAGCGGTAGGCGCAGGCATCGGGCAAGTCCGCGGACTGTTCGCGCCAACGTTGCAGTGAATATTGACTGAGGGCCAGTTCCGCCGGGTTGTCGTCGAGCACCAGCAGGTGGCCCATGCCCGCCGCCGTCGCGCCGTGCAGGCCGGCGTCCAGCACCAACACCTGCAAACCACGTCGGGCGAGGGCCTGGGCGCAGGCGGCGCCGATGATGCCGGCGCCGATCACGATCACATCGGCCACCTGGCCCTGGTTCACGGGCGGATGCCCCAGGCGAAAGGATCGTCCTGTTCGATGATCAGGCTGGCTTCGGCGCTAATATGGGCACGGCCACGAATGGTCGGCACGATGCGCTCGTCCTGCCATTCGAAAGAGCCTTCGAACTCGCTACCGATGACGCTGGCCTGACGCCAGATCTGCCCCGGTTGCAGTTTGTCGTCCGCCGCCAGGCACGCCAGTTTGGCGCTGGTGCCGGTGCCGCAGGGCGAGCGGTCATAGGCCTTGCCGGGGCACAGCACAAAGTTGCGGCTGTCGGCATTATCGTCGTCGGCGAACAGCTCGACGTGGTCGATCAGGCCACCGTCTTCACCACGAAAACCCTGGGCTTCCAGCGCTTGCTGCACGGCGTAGGTGTAGGCGGTCAGAGCGTCAAGATTGTCACCGGCGACCCGCAGGCCATGGTCGGCGATCAGGAAAAACCAGTTGCCGCCCCAGGCCACATCGCCGCTGACCTGGCCGATACCCGGCACCTGCAACTGCAGCGCCTTGCGATAACGGTAGGCCGGCACATTGCGCACGCTTACCGAATGGTCGTCGTGCAGAGTGGCCTGCACCGTGCCAACCGGCGTCTCGATGCTGTGCACGCCGGGCCCGATCTTGCCCAGGTGCGCCAATGACGCCACCAGGCCGATGGTGCCGTGGCCGCACATGCCCAGATAACCGCTGTTGTTGAAGAAAATCACACCGGCACAGGCATTGGGATCCACGGGGGTGCAGAGCAGGGCACCCACCAGCACATCGCTGCCCCGTGGCTCCAGCACGCAGGCGGCGCGCCATTGATCATGCTGCTCAGCGAGGATCTTGCGTCGTTCGGCCATGCTGCCGTCACCCAGATCGGGAAAACCGGCGGTCACCAGGCGGGTCGGTTCGCCGCCGGTGTGGGAGTCGATCACGGAGATACGTTTCATCGGAGGGCCACGTCCATTCGGTTGAGTGAACGCAAGAGTGGCCCGGACGGCGAGATGACGGCTTGATGGATTTAGCCTGCGCCGATGACGAAATCGGCACAGTGGTTGTTGCGTCAGTGGGCGTGAGGCAGGTGTTCGAACAAGGTCTTGCAGACCCCGGCGATGTGCTCGTCCAAAAGCGTCACCGCCCGGTCGACATCCCCGGCGCGACAGGCCTTGATGATTTCGCGGTGTTCGTGATCGGCGCGTTCCTTGCCGGCCGACAGGCTCATCTGCATGCGCAGGTAGCGCTCCAGTTTGTCGTTGACCGAACGGATCAGGCTCACCAAAAACGGCCGTTGCGCCGGCTCGTAGAGGCAGGCGTGCAGCTCCCAGTTGAGTTCCGCCCAGCGTCCCACGTCGTCTTCGCCGATGAACTCCTGGCAGATGCGCTCGGCACGGGCGAAGGTTTCCTCGGTCATGTTGGGGATGGCCAGCCGCAGGATCTTGTCCTCCAGCAACATGCGCACCTCGAACATCTGCGCCAGTTCCGCATCGGACACCCGCGTGACCATCGCCCCGCGATTGCGCTGGAACATCACCAGGCCTTCGGCTTCCAGACGCTTGAGCGCTTCACGCACCGGGATCTTGCTGACGTTGAACTGGCGGGCGATATCGTCCTGGCGGATCGGCTCGTCCTCGGCAAAATGCCCGGCGACGATCGCATCGCGCAGATGGCGGGTAATGATTTCCGACGTTGAAGGGGTGTTGCCAAGGTCGGGGGCGTTGAGTTTGGTCAGGTTCACGGCGGCGGTCGTTCGGAGTGGGATAGCGCTAGGGTATACGAAATTCTTTCGCCGATCCTCTCCGGCCTCAGGCCAACGGTCAGTACACGAAACCTGTGGGAGCAAGCGCGCTCCCACACGTCACGATGATCAAGCTTGTGCGGCCCCCACGGCGCCGTTTGCCGTGGATTTACTGCGCACGGTTTGATACAGCATGCTGGACACCAGGAACCCGAGAATCGCCAGCACGCTCATCAGACTGAAGACGTAGTTGTAACCCTGCTGACCGGGGAAATGATCGAGGATCGAACCGTAGATCACGTAGGCGAACATGCCCGGCGCATAACCGATCAGGCAGCCAATGCCGAACGCCGAGCCGGTGATGTGTGGCGCAATGCCGACTTCGCCCATCGGCGCCCAGAACACACCGCGCATCGAAAACACGATCAACGCGAAGGACAGGGTGGCGGCCATGCCGGCGTAGATGAAGCCGGGGCTTTTCGGGATCAGCATGATCACGCCCATCAGCGGCAACAGGGCCAGGAATGCCCATTTCAGGTAGCGGCTGGTGCTCTTGAACTGTTTGTCGGCAATGAAACCACCGGCAGGACCACCGAGAATCTTCAGGAAGTATTGGTTGATGATGCCGTAGGCACCCACCAGCGCCACGGGCAAACCGTACATTTCCTTGAGGTAGGGAATGAAATAGGTCAGGCCGCAATACACGATGTAGACCATGAACACGTTGAGGCTGACCAGCCAGATCCCCGGCACCTTGATGGCTTCGAGCAGATTCGACAAACCGTTCTTCGGCTTGGCGATCGACTGCGTGTTGCCGCCCTTGAGCAGAAACCAGGTCAGGGTGCCGGCGAGAATGTCGATCACCGAGTAAAACAGGATCGCCGATTTCAGACCGGACTCGCCGGAGCCCATGGCGACGAATACGCCCAGCGCGGAAAAGGCCACCAGTGTATCGATGACGCCACGTCCGCCTTCCAACAAGCCAAACAAGCGACCTTGTTCCTGATCATTGCCCAGGTTGCGAATGGCCTTGAGTAGCGAAGGCCAGAAGATGCAATCGGCACATACCGCCAGCAGACTGAACACGATCAGCAAGTTGCTGAACTGCGGGAAGGTCGCCAGATAGAGCCCCAGGCAACCGGTGCCGAGCAGGCCGATGGGGATCAGTTTGCGGGTGTCGAAACGGTCCGCGAGCAAGCCGCCGACAACAAATAACGCCGTGGCGATGATCGCGTTGGCGCTCAGCAGCACGCCGATTTCAGTGTGGCTCAAGCCCATGAATTCCTGCATGGGTACATAGAAGGCGTCCTTGAGGTTCGCCAGTTTGTAGATGGTGCCGCCACCGAGAATGAGGATCAGGAATCTGAGCCATTTGGCCTTGTTTTGGATTGTCATTGTTGTTCTCCACGTCAGGTTCAGGCGTTGCTGCGGTTGTCCAGGGTCAGTTCGGCGAGGGTGCGAAACTCGGCCAGCACGCCGCGGACATAGGCGACCTGGTTGTTCGCCCAGCGGTGTTCGTCGGCCAGCATGCGCTCCAGCGAATAACCCGCCGGCAGAGGCGTGTCGCTCATTTCCCGGTAGGCAATGAACGGGTCGGCCGCCTCGTCGGTCTGGCGGAACGCCGGCGCCACGTAGTGGTTTTCCTGCTCAAGAATGAAAGCGATCACTTGCGGGGTGGATTCACCCAGCATCAGCAATTCGAACAGCATGCGGGCGTTGGGCAGGTCATCTTCGTCGCTGCCTTGCAGCACGCCGTAGTGGCCGAAACCGTTTTGCTCGGGGACCACGCGCACGCCCTTGAGGTGGGTCTGGCGGATGTGCGGCGCCAGCGTTTGCAGGGCTTGCAGCGGTTGTTCGCAGGCATTGATCATGTTGCCGAAATCGAACAAGGCGTGCAGGCGAGGGTGGTTGAGGCGGTTCAACAGCTCGGCGATTTCGCCGCTCTTGAGTTCTTCATGCTGTTCGAAGTCGAAGTACAGGTCGTGTTCGTCGGCCTGCTGCGCGAGGTAGTGCAGGTCGGTTTCGATGATGTCCATGACCCGCGACAGCGTGCCTTCGTAGCGCGAGTAAACGCGGATGTTGCGCACGCCCAGCGCCCGCGCAATTTCGATGACTTGATCGACATCGTTTTTGCGCGTGCTGCTGATCTCCAGATGCACGTCCAGTTGCAGCGCGCTGGCCTTGTCGGCAAACGCCTGAAGCTGGACGGCAGTCATTTGGCTGAGGCTGTTTTCCTCACCGTCGAGCAAGTGCAGGCTCAGGCCTTGCAGCTCGTGGCGATAAGCAAAATCCAGCATGTCGGCGGGCGTGACACGGCCATGGGTGAGGTTGGTCAGCAGGGGATAGGCGTGGGCAAACAAGCGCAATTGCTTGAGGCGATCAAGCAGTTGACCGGCCAGTGCTTGTGTCAGCACGGGGAGCGCTTCGGCCCCGGTCGCCTTGTGGCTGAGCAAGGCGTTGAATCGTTCCTGGATCTTATTGTTCATTCGAGTGATTCCTGGTTCAGACGCCGGGTCTCCCGGCGCAGCCTTTATCGCGCCAGTCAGGAACTCTCGATAGATCCATTACTATTTAATTGATAAGACCACTTTGCTCCTTCAGCGCGGCTGTTGCAGATGACCCATGCGGACCAATGCCTGTGCCAATGCTTCAACGCGTGCTTTGGCCTGATCTTCTGGCGTGCCGGCAAAACCGATCAACAGCGCGGGCGGCAGGTAGTTTTGCAGGCAGTAGTCGCTCAGGGCATAGGTGTGGATATTGTGCCGGGCCAGCTCCTTGGCGATGGTGTCGGCATCCAGATTCTCCGGCAGCCATGCGATCAGATGCATGCCGGCTTCAACCGGGGTGATTGTAAAAAAATTGCCCAACTGTTGCTGCAATTGCTCGACCAACGCTTGCTGGCGGGCCTGATACAGCGCACGCATGCGGCGGATATGCCCAAGGAAGTGGCCCTCACTCATGAAGTCGGCGGTCACCGCTTGCAGGAGTGTCGGAGGGCTGCGATCCATGACCGCCCGCAGGGTGCAAAAGGGTTCGACCAAGGCGTGGGGCAATATCACGTAGCCCAGGCGCAACGAGGGGAAAAGCACCTTGCTGAACGTCCCGACGTAAATCACCCGGGCCCGTTGGTCCATGGCATAGAGCGCGGGCAACGGGCGGCCGCTGTACCGGAACTCGCTGTCGCAGTCGTCTTCGATGATCCAGCTCTGCTGTTGCGCGGCCCAATCGATGAGCGCCTGGCGCCGCGCGTAGCTCATGGTCACGCCCAAGGGATGCTGGCGAGCCGGCGTGGTAAACACCAGTCGCGCATCAGGGCACTCGGCGAGGCCTTGCTGGATGTCGATGCCCTGATCGTCGATGCGCAACGGCACCACCCGGCCACCCTGGGCCTGGAGCGCGATGCGCGCGGCGATGTGCCCGGGGTCTTCCATCCAGACGCCGTCCTGCGGATTGAGCAGCAACATGCCCAGCAGGTTGAAGGCTTGCTGGGCGCCGGAAACGATCACCACCTGCTCGGCCGTGCAGTCGATGCCGCGGGCATCGAAGACGTATTCGGCAATCGCCGTGCGCAAGGCCAGCAGCCCTTGCAGTTCGCCATAACCGAGCATCGCTTTGGTCGGCTTGTGCAGGTGGCGACTCATCAAACGCTTCCAGATATGTTGCGGGAACGCATCGTACGTGCTGTGGCTGGGCAGAAACGAGGTGGGGCTCGCGGGATCCCAATCGGCATAGGACACACCGCGAAAATGCTCGCTGCGCAACGACAGCATCGACTGGCTCAGGTCCGACAGGCGCGGTGGCTGGCGCTGTTGCTCATCGTCGGCGAGGCCATGGTTTTCCCACTCGTCACCGACGTAGGTGCCGGCGCCTGTGCGCGAGGCCAGAAAGCCTTCGGCAATCAATTGGTCGAAGGCATTGAGGATGGTGATCCGCGACAGCGCGAGTTCCTGGCTCAAGGTCCGGGTCGATGGCAGGCGCATGCCGCCTTGAAGCCGTCCGGACAATATCTGTTTGCGAATCTGCAAATAGAGCTGGCGGTAGAGCGGAACGGAACTGGTCCGGTCCAGATCGATGCCCGACAACAGCAGGCCGGCAGGGGATTTCATGACAGGCTCGTCTGGATGGCGTGAGGAGATGAGCGCAAGGGTATCCAGCGGCACCGGATAAGTCACTCTGGCGACATGGCGGATGGGCGAACAAGAAACATGCGGTAAACTTCCCCCGCGCCCTTTACCTAATCAAGCAAGAGATCACCATGGCAAACCAAGACATCACGTTCACTCCCGATCCCGATGCGGATTCCATCTCCTCCGACGTTGCCGGTTTCGGTGGACTGCTGGTCTCTACGCAAATTCCGACCCGCGCAGACGGCAGCCTGGAGCTGGGCGATATCACCGTGCAAAGCGAGTGCACTTTGCAGGCGCTCAAGGTGGCGCTGGAGCGTGCCGGCAGTTCCATGGACCGCGTGCTGCACCTGACCATCTACCTCACCGACATGGCCGACCGCGCCGCGTTCAATGAAGTCTACAAGCGCTTCTTCGCCAAACCGTGGCCGGTGCGCGCCGCCGTGGGTGTGGCGGCGCTGGCGGTTGAAGGCATGCGCGTGGAAGTCACCGCGATGGCCGCCAAGGCCTGAGTCAGGCCTGCGCTGCCGCCGCCACCACCGGGCGTCCCGGTTTACGCAGAGGGTCCAGGCGTGAGCCGGTGTAGCGGGTCTCGCGGAAGAAGCGCCAGCGGCCGAACAGGCCATAAACATGGGTGACCCGACCCTGTTCGTGGTAGCCCATGCGGATGTGCAGTTTCAGCGCCGGGATGTTGTGGGTTTCGCAGACATCCACCACTTTGTTGCAACCTTGCGCCGCCATCGCTTCCCACAGCGCGATCTGCACGTCCACCGACAGGCTGGTGCCGAAGTAGGCGCGGGTCATTTCACCGCCGAACTCGAAAAACTCGCCGGGTTTGACCGGGAACCAGCAGCCGTAGTAGTGACGGTCGTGGTAGTCGCGAACGCTGCCCCAGATGAACCCGATCGCATGACCCTCTTCGTCCAGGTACATGTGGCCGGTGTGACCTTCGGCGGCCAGTTCGGCCATGGTTTGCACCCGATCACCGAAGTGTTTGGTAAACGCAACGGCGTTTTCCGGGGTGATGACTACCTGACGCACGCCGGAGTAGGGACGCAATTTGTGCGGCGGCACCGGGCTGACCAGGTCGCGCTCCATCCAGAGCAACTCCCAGTGGAAAAACACATAGCGTTTCCACAGTGTGCTGAACGTGCGGCTCAGGCCTTTTTGTTTGATTCGTTCGCGGAGTTTGTCGATCAGGCTCATGAAGCCCTCCTTGGCCGGGATTGGCCGTGCTTTTGGGTGAAGGTAATGTTGGGTATAGATCACCATGGCCTTTGCATGGCAGCTCCTTTACCAGCAATTTGTTTCTATTTGTGTTTCAGTATTGACACAGTTTTTCCGGCGTCAAAAAGCCGCGCTCCGGGCTATCCGGAGGGGCTTTTTGCGGGGGAAATCCCAGGTTGAATCATTCCTGAACGATTACTCCATCACGGTCTCTGCGCGCCTTTGGATGGCATTGTTGGCGACGCTGTAGGCGACCCTCGGCACACCCGGCAATCGGTGCTCCAGCAGGGCGCTCAACGACTCGCCTTGTTCCAGGTAGGCATCGCCAAAATCGGCGCCGAGCTGGTTGGGGTGGGCGACGATTTCCAGCAAACCGTCACTGGGCGGCGCCGCGTTGCGCAAATCCACCGGGGTGCAGACATAGTCGGCGGTGGCGCCGGCCAGACTGTTCAATCGATGGTTGAGCAACTGTTTGAACAAGCGCTTGGGCAGGCTCAGGTTTTGCCCTAAGTTGCGCGCCAATCGCACCGGCACACCCTGACGCGCCGCGAACCGCGCGACGATTTCGCCGATGGGCCAGATGTTGTGCACGTGTTGATGGGAGTCCAGATGACTGGGGCGCACGCCGTTGTCCACGCAGCGTTGCCATTGGGCTTCGAGTTCTTCTTCCACCGCAAGCCGATCCTGGCGACCGAGCCACAGGCGGGTGCGCGACAGGTTGAGATCAAACACGCCGGCGCTGTCGCAGAAGGTCCGGCGCGTGAGAATGCGTCTGCTCAACGGATGGCCGTATGTGAGGTTGAAGTGCAGGCCGATGCGTCCCTCCAGCAATGGGTGTTGAGCCAGGGCACACGCCGCTTCGAAGGCCGGCATGTTGGCCATGGCGGTGGCAGAGCTGATGATCCCGGCCTGGAAAGCCCCCAGAATCACCGCGTTTTCGCAGGCGCTAAGGCCGAAGTCGTCAGCGTTGACTATGACTTGCTGTGGCATGTTCGCCCTCCATGAGTTTGTCGGTGGATGCGGGCGCCTTGGATACGGGGGCCGCAACGGGGGCAGGGGCAGGGGCAGGTGAGTTGACCGCCGCCGCACGCTTGGCCCGCCATTGCTGCATCACGGGTTTGAGCTGTTGCCAGAGGCGCAGGGCCAGGCCTAGAGCCAAGCCGCTCGGGCGCCAGGAGTAGAAACTCCAGCGCCAGTGTTCCATGTGTCCGGTCATGCGTTCATGCAGTTGATGGCTGGAGTTTTCCAGGCTCACCCGCGACGCATCGATCCAGCGCCAGTTGTCGTCCAGACCCCAGCGAATCCATTCTTCGAGCAACACCCGACCGCTGCCCAGGTCGGCGTATTGCGGCAGGAATGCCAGGTTGTAATCGTACAGCCGTCCCTGTTCCAGCAAGCCGAGGCGGTAGCTGATGCAGCGTCCGTCCAGCTCCAGTACCACCACGCGCACCAGGCCTTGGGCGGCGAGGGCGGTGAAGGCTTGGTCCATCCATTGGCGGTGGCGTTCGTCGGCGAAAATGCCCACGCCTTCATCGCCTTTCCAGCTCACCGCTTCGACCTCGGCGATGACCTTGAGCAACGGCCCCATGGTCGTCGCATCGGGGGTGATTCGGCGGACTTGCGCGCCACACGCGGCAATGCGCTTGCGTGCCCGGCGCAGTTTGTAGCGCGGATCGCCGGAGACTTCCTGGCGGTCCGCATCGGTGATCAGGTGCACCGGCACGCGACAACTGAGGCGGCGCTCGGCGGTCGAACTGCGGGAGGTCCAGTGCGCCAATGCGCTGTCCTCGCCTGCCAGTTCATTGAGTTGCAGCACAGCATGAGGCAGTCGACGGCGAACTTCGGTCAACGCCTTGCGCATGTCCGTGGCATCCACGCACGCGAGCAGCGCGAGGCGATCGGCGAGGGGATAGCCCAAGTGATGCAACACACGAAACGGCAATCCGCCAAACCGCTCGACGGACGCCACCAACGGTAGGCACAGAACCAGTTCATCAGCCTGCCAGCCGAGCAGAACGTGTAAACGTTCGCCAGCCGTCAATGCCTGCTGCGAGGCAACCATCCAGGCCAGTGCGTTGAACGGCGTGTGGTCCATCACTCGCAGACGTAGCGTTTCATAGGCCGCTGCGGGAAAGTCAGCGGCGCACAGCGAAGTACGCCATTCAAATCGCACGGTCATAGGCTCAGGCCACCGAAGCTGTCGCAGGTGAACGTTCCGGTTTGCGCAAGGCATCCAGGCGCGAGCCGGTGTAGCGGGTTTCACGATAAAAGCGCCAACGGCCAAACAGTTCATACACGTTCATGATGCGCCCCTGTTCCTTGTATCCGGTACGTATGTGCAGTTTCAGCGCCGGGACGTTGTGCCACTCGCACACATCCACCACCTTGTTGCAGCCCTGGGCGTGCATGGCTTTCCACAGTTCCGTTTGCAGGTCCATCGACAGCGACGTGCCCCAGTAGCCCCGGGTCAGTTCGCCACCGAATTCGAAGAACTCGCCTTCTTTCACCGGGAACCAGCAACCGTAGTAATGGCGGTCGTGATAGTCGCGCGCTGCACCCCAGATGAACGCCACCGCGTCGCCTTTGTCGTCCAGGTGCATCTGCCCGGTATGACCTTCGCGGGCCAGTTCGGCCATGGTTTCCACCCGGTCGCCGAAATGGCGGGTGAACGCCACGGCGTTTTCCGGGGTAATGCTGACCACTTGCAGCGGTGGATAAGACTTGAGTTTATGCGGCGGTATGGGGCTGACCAGATCGCGCTCCATCCACAGCAGTTCCTGGTGGGAAAACACGAAGTGCTTCCATGCCTTTTTGACGGTGGCGCGCAGGCCTTTTTGTTTGATGTGTTGGCTGAGCTTCTGCAATGCACTCATGTTATTGGCTCCTGAAGGGTTGACCCGCAAGTGGAGTAATCCAGCGCGCGGCGAAATGCCTGCGCGGCCAAGCAGTCGAGCGGCGGTCATGAGGCTTTCCAGCTCAGGGCGAACAGGGTTTGCCCTGGCAGCTCGAAGCTCACGCGACCGTCGTTGCAGCGCAAAGGTGCGTCGCGGCTGCGGTTGTCCGCACCGAAATAACGCAATGAGCCGTTGGCCAATGGGCACGCCGCGCCGTTGAGGCTGACATGCTGCAAGCGCGAGCCTTTGTTGACCCCCAGCAGGCTGCGTTTGCTGTCGTCGGCCATGGCCAGCACGTCGACTTCAAAGGCATCGTTTTCCAGGTACATCACGCTGTGCAGCCAGTGCTGGCCGATGAATTGCTGGGCCAGGCCGACCGGTTTGAGTTCGAACTGATCGTTGCCCTTCACCCGCAACATGCCCTTGGGGTACTCGGGTTCGTCGGCGGCCTGGAACCAGTTGAGCATCTCCAGCAGACCGTCCTGGGACGAATTGATGACCACCGAGGCCCACCACAACGAGGCGAAGTGGGTCTCCTGATCGTAAGGACTCAGGCTCGAACCGCTGGACATGTTGGTCTGGTCGAGCAGCAAGGCCTTGCGTGGCCGACCGTTGGCATCGAGCCCGACGAGGTCGGCGGCGCGCCGCACGCTGTCGCGGTAAACGCGGGTCGCCAGCAGATCGCGAATCATCCACTCGTGCCAGGCCAGCGCATCGACCTGATCGCCGGATTCCTTCAGCAGTCGTTTGGCCCAGTCGATGCCGCGCTTGTCGGCGGCGTTGTCGGCGAGCGGGCCGTTGACGAACCGTGAGCTGGCGGGCATGGCGATGCGCACGCCAGCCTTGGCGTTGTCGGGGTTGCTGCGCACCTGCCGGGCCATGCTGGTGAAAATGCTTTGATAGCTGGCGTAGTCCGGGTAGTTGAGGTTCGGCTCGTCGGCAAAACCGATGTAATGGGTTCCTTTGCCGCCAAGGGCTCGGGTCGCGGCCAGCCAGGCGTCGAGGCCGGCATTGCTCATGGTGTCGGCGCGGAGGTCAGCCTGACGCTGGCTGCCGGCGAGCAGGGTGATGTCCTGGGTGATGCCGAAGCGATCCTGATACAACTGGCGGAACGCGTCTTCGTAGTGCGGCTGTTTTGCGGTGATGTCGACGAAACTGTAATAGGCGCCCGCCTGCGGTTTGATCGCGTCGAGCACGGCATAACTGGAAGGTGGCGGCATCACGTAGGGCAGGGCGATGCCCAGGTTCGGCGTGTTGCCGAGAACTTTGTCGTGCAAGGTCAGGCGGGTCTGGCCGTCGTCTTCACGTAGCGGTTTGAGCTGCTGCGGATTTTGCGCGAACAGGTTGGCTGTGCCGTCAAGCCAGAATGCCGCTTTGCCGCTGCCTTGCAGGCGTATGCGCCAGACTTGATCCGCTGTGGCCACGGGCAAGGCGACCTGATCGAACTGCCAATAGGCACGGTAGGGTTTCAGCGCCAGCGCCACCTGTTTTCCGTCGCCGACCCGTTGTGCTTGCAGGGCGCCGACGCCCCCGTGGAACTTGCCCGCCAGCACCGCGTGTTCGCCAGCCGCCACCTTGAAAAACAGTTCGTCGCCGTCGCGGGTTTCCGCGCTGAAGTGCACCTTGGCCGGAGCGAACAACGCCACCGTGCGCTCGTCGTGCTCGACCTTGTAGCGGCGGAAACTGTAGCCGGGAATCTCCAGTCGATAACTGCTGGCGCCCGGCGTCAACGGCCAACTCTGGCTGCCACGGGTTTCACTGGCGGCAATCGGCCGGTCGCCGGCCAATTTGCCCTGGCCGTCGAGCAAGTACAGGTGTTCTTCGTTGGCGTCCGCTTGCCACGCCGGCACCCAACGCACGGTCACCGTATCGGGGCGATCCGCTTGCAGGTAAAGACTGCCATCACGGATATCGGCCCAGCGCATCGGCCCGGCATAAGCGTCGAGCGACAGACCCAGGCTCACTGCCAGCGCGAAATGTTTCATGCCGACTTCCGTTGCAGGATGTACAGCATCGGCATCACATCGCGGGGCAGGATGATCAGGGTTTGCCACAGCGGTACGTGGCTCAAGCGGCAATACATCACCAACAACGCGATGGTCACCGCCAGATAAGCGATGGACGAAGCCGCCGCTGCGCCGACGATGCCGTAGGCGGGGATCAGCAACAGGTTCAGCGCCAGGTTGAGCAGGGCGCCGAGGCCCATCAACAGGGAAATCGAACCGGGGCGATCTTTGCCCAGCAAATCCAGGCGCAGTATGCTCGCGTAGCACAGGCCGAGCAGCCCCGGCAGCAGCGCCAGCAAGGCCGGATAAGCCGGCTGATAGGCGACACCGAACAGGGTGACGATCAGCCATTCGCCGATCACCGCCATGGTCAGGCACGCGCCGAGCATCACTGTCGCGGTCAGGCGCAGGGCCAGTGGCGTGACTTTTTCAATGCCTTCTTCCTGTTGCAGCAGGCGTTTCATCAGCGGCGTGGTCACCGCTTCCGGCACGATCAGCAGCAACTCGGCGGCGGCGCTGGCCATGGCGTAATGACCGAGCGCGGTGCTGCCGAGCAGGGCGCCGATGAACAAATAGTCGGAGCGCAGTATCACTTGCTGGAAGAGTAAATCGGGATGGCTACGGGCACTGAAGCGCAGCAGTTCGTTCTGGCTGGCGCGGTCCCATTGCAGGGTCAGCGGTTGATTGCGCTTGAGCCACAGCCAACCTACCAACACCACCAGACTGATGCCTGCCAGCCAGCTGATCAGCGCCGCTTCCAGCGCGGCGCTTTTCCACATCCAGAACAAGGCGAGAAACAGCAGCAGCGGTGCCAGGGATTCGATCAGGCGCAAGGCGTTGAAGGCCACAACGCCGCCCGAAGCGTTGTGCAGGGTCAGCAGTCCGCTCTTGAGCACGGTCAACGGCACCGCCAGCAGCAACAGCCAGGCGAGCAAGCCAAGTTGGGTGGTGATGTCCAGTTCGCTGCCGAACTCACGGGTCAGTGCCACCACCAGCAAGGTCAGCAAACCCGCCAACAGACAACCAAAGACCAACACCTGACTGAGCAACAGGCCCATCGGTCGTTGCTTGGCCGCCTGGTAACCCACCGCCGAATTCAGCCCGCCGCTGGTGGCGGCGCTGATCAGGTCGGGCAGGGTGCTGAGCAAGGCAAACAGGCCGCGTTCGCTCGGCCCGAGAATCCGCGCCAGCAACACGTTGCGCAGCAAGCGCAGGCCGATCATTGCCAGTTTGGTGCCCATGCTCAGGGCCAGATGCTTGAGGTAGTTGCTACGACTCATGGACGCGCCCCGCGATAAATGCGCCAGGACAACAACTCCGGATTGCGCGCGGTGCGCTGGCTGACGCCGAAGCGGGGCAGGGCCAGCGGGTCTTCGGCGCCACGATAGATGCCGGTACCGGTGCCCAGGGCAAACGGAAAATGGTGCTCGGCCACGTGTTGCCGCACTCGTTCGTCGTTGTCGCCGTTAGGGTAGCAGTAGACCGGCAGTGGGCGATTGCAGCCATTAAGCAAGGCCTGGCGACTGCGGCTCAATTCTTCATCCAGGGTTTGATCGTCGAGCCCGGTGAGGATCGCGTGACTGGCGCCGTGGGGACCGAAACGGATCAACCCGCTGGCTTCCAGCGAACGCACCTGATGCCAGTCCAGTGCTTGCGGCAACGACTCTTGCGGGCACTCGTCGGTCAGGCGATTGAGATCGTGCGCAGACAAGGTTTTCAGGTTCTGCAAAAAGTGCAGCAGCGCCAGACTGCGGCGTTGCACATCCGGGTCATCGCACAGCACCGGCAACGGTCGACCCAGTTGCTGCAAGCATTCGATCAAGTGCATACGGGCCTTTTCGCCATGGCTGTTCCACAGAGTTTCGCCGATGCTTTCCCACCAGAAACGCTGGCGGCTGCCGATGAAATCGGTGGAGAGGAAAATGCTCGCTGGCACCTGATATTTTTGCAGCAGCGGGAAGGCGTTCACCGCGTTGTCGCGCCAGCCGTCATCGAAGGTCAACGCCACTCTGGGCCGCTCGGACCTGAGGCTGCCCGGATGCAGGATCTCCATCAGCGGCACGCAATCGAAGTGCTTTTTCAGCCAGACCAGCAGGTGTTCAAAAGCCTTGGGTCCGACGCACAGTTCATTGCGATGGGGCAGCTCGGCGGCGTGGTCGTGGGGCAGCACCCGATGCAACATCAGGATCACCCCGGCGCCGTGCAGTTGCTGGCGCCCCACAGGGGAATTGAGGTACAGCCAGCCGCTGGTGCGTTTTAGTAATTGTTTGATCGCCATGGCACGTGCCTCTCAACGATTTTGCTCGGGGTTCCATTGCGCATAACGCTGGCCGCGCAGGAACTGCCACAGACCGATGCTCATTCCGGCGAGGGTCACCAAAAGGAACGCGGCGAGGCGAAAGGGTTTGGGCAAGCGGTGTTGCGAATCCAGCAGGCCGGCGATGGCCGCCGAATAACCCAGCAGTTGCGCGATCAGGCTCAGGCGATAAAAAGCGTGGTCGTCCCACAGCCAGAAGTTGCTCAGCAGCAGCGGCAGCAACAGGATGGGTGCCAGGCGTCGGATCAACTTGTGGCTGATCAGCGCAATCGCATACAGGCCATGTTTCAGCGGATTGAGCAGTTCGCTACGCTGGGCCAGGCTTTGCAGACCCCCAACAGTCACGCGCTGGCGACGGCGGAATTGCTTGTCGGCTTCATCCACGCCGGTGTCGATCACCCGGGCTTCAGGCACGTAGATGATCCGCTTGAACGCCACCGGCGCGCAGGTGCTGATAAAGAAGTCATCGTTGACCTCGGCCGGCACGTTCTGGAACAACTCGCGGCGTAAGGCGAGCAGCGCGCCGTCGGCGGAAACCATGCAGCCGGTGCGGTTTTCCACGTAGCGCAGCCAGCCTTCGTAATGCCGATACAGGCTGTCGCCGATGCTCAAGCCCTTGCCGGTCACCGGGATCAGCATGTGCCCGGCGCAGGCGCCCACTTGCGGATCAGCCAGTGGTGCGAGCAAATGGCCCAGGGTGTCATGGGACCATTGGTTGTCGGCGTCGGTGAACACCAGAATTTCACCGGTACTCAGCGCGGCACCGGCATTCAATGTCGCCGCCTTGCCCTGCCGGGGCAAGTCGAGCACGGTGATGCGCGGGTCGACAACCTTGCGCGCGCAAGCCACGGTGTCATCGGTTGAGCCATCGCTGGCCAGAATGATCTGCAGCGTGCGCGCCTGATAATCCTGGGCCAGCACGGTGCGCAGTTTCTCCTCGATGTGCCGCGCCTCGTTGTGCGCGGCAATCACGATGCTCACGTCCATCGGTGCCGCAGGACCGTGACGCCGCGCGGCGAAGAACGGGGCCAGCAGGGTCAGCAACAACGGGTAGCCGAGGTAGGCGTAGACAGGCAACAACAGGCACAACCAGAAAATGAATTCAGCCACGGGCGGGCCTCCTGGCATTCCAATGACAGAGACTGAGGATGAACGCGGCGCCGGCCAGGTGCAGGCGCACCCAATGCAGGCCCCAGAGTTGAACGGTCAGGCACGGATTCCGGTGCTTGGCGGTCTGGCGCACGCTCAACACCAGCGCCGGGACAGTGGTCAGCAGCACCATGAGCAGCGCATGGTGAGGAAAGCCGTTGAACAGCGCAGAAATCGCCATCAGATCGAGCAGCCAGGCACACAGCGACAACAGTGGAAAGCGCAGCAGGCGCAGGCTCATGCCATGGGTGCGCAACAGTTGCAGATGGCTGCCCTGGCGCCACATTTCCTTGCCCATCCACTCGCGCCAATTCATTTCGTAACCCCAGTGCAGGGCGATGTTTTCGTTGATCGACATCAGCCGCGCACCGCTGGCGCTCTGGCGCAGGGTGAAGTCCTTGTCCTCACCGGTGCGCAGGGTTTCGTTGAAACCGCCGACCTTGTCGAACCATGCGCGGCGCATCAGCAGGTTGGCGCTGGGCAGCCAGTCGACCATTTGCACGGTATGCCGGGAAGGGCGCAGGGTCCGTCGTTGCCAGGCGGTGGCGTACCACGGCGCCTGGGCCGGGGTGTGCAAGTCCAGACTGAACACGTCGGCAACGCCGGCATCCTCCAGCTTCAGCAGATGGGTGAGCCAGTCTTCAGGCATTTCGATGTCGGCGTCGATGAACGCCAGCCATTCACCGGTGGCGACCTCGGTGCCCCGGTTGCGCAGGGCGCCGATCAGCACCCCGGGTATGACCAGCACCTGCGCGCCAAATTGCCGGGCAATCTCCGGCCCCTGATCCTGTGAGCCGTTATCGACCACGATCAACTCACATTCCAGGCCGGCAACATTGGCGGCCCGTTGTGCAGCCAGCAGGGTGCGGGCGATGTGCCGGGCTTCGTTGTACATCGGGATGACGATACTGACGCGGCTCATGCCTTGGCCTCCGGGATTGGACTTTCTTCGGCTTTCAGACGCAGCACGCTGGTCATGGCGAGCATGATCCACACGTACTTTTGGTTCGGTGCACTGAGGAACATCAGGAACATCGTCAACGACAGGAAGCTCATGCCCAGGTGCGTCAACAGGTCGGCTTGTTGCCAGTTGCGGCGCTGTATCCAGGCCCGTCGGGCGCGAATCAGGTTGTACAAGCCCAGGCCAAGCATGCCGACGAACAACAGCCCGGCGGGAATCCCCAGTTCACTGAAGATTTCCAGGTAGGTGTTGTGGGCGCGGCGATACAGGTCACCGATTTTGCGGTTGGCGGAAAACGCCTTGGCGTAACCGGTGGTGGCGTAGTGCAGCGGGAAGGTGCCGGGGCCGGTGCCCAGCAGCGGGTTCTGCTGGATCATCTGGCTGCCGACCACGATGTACGAAGCGCGGCGGCCGAGGGATTCGTCCTGGGCCTTGGCACCGGAACTCAAAATGCTCAACGACTGGATGCGCGCGACGTAACCGGGCGGCATCGCATAAATCGCCAGCGGCACGATGATCGCGAAGCCGAGCATGGCAAAGCCCAAGTGGCGCGGGCGAATGCGCGGCAAATGCGCGCGGTAGTGCCAGGCGCCGATCATCAGGCTGAGGAACAACACCACCAGCCCCGAACGCGATTCAGTCTTGGTCATGCCGCCCAGCAGCAAAATAAAGCAACCCAGCCAGAACAGGCGATGCAGAAGGTTCGGGCTGCGGATCACCAGCAGCAACGCCAGCGGCACGGCGAAGGCGATCAGCATGGCAAAGGCGTTCGGGTCTTCCAGCAGGCCGGCGGCGCGGCCCTGGTCCTGATACTTGCTGGAAAACATCGCAAGCGCACAGGTCAGGGTGACGCTGAGGGTGACCAGTTTGGCGAACAGATCCAGGTTCATTTCACGGCCGATCAGCAGCGTGATCACAAACAGGATCAGGCCGACGCTCAGTTCCCGCAGATGCCCCAGCGACATGCCCATGTCATCCGTGTTGAGCAGGCTCAGCAGGTAAAGGGCCATGAAGCCGATCAGGTAGCGCCAGATATTGCTGCGCAGGCGTTCGGACGGAATCTGGTGCATCGCCAGTTGCAGCATCAGGATCAGCGCCAGTGAAGCACCGATCAGCTTGGTGCCCGACAACGCGCTGTCCTTGAAGAAACCTTCCAGCGGTATCAGCGCGGCAATACCCAACAGGCCCCAGGCCGGTTTGCGATACAGCACGGCGAAACCGACCAGGCCCAGCACCGCTCCCGGCGCCAGAAACGGATAAGGGCTGGCCAGCAACACGAGGCAGACCACACCAAACAAACTGACGATCGAGAGCGGAAAAATCACGCGCGTGCCTCCCGTGCGGTACGGATATAAAGCTGCGACCAGCTTTCGGCCAGGGCCTTGAGGTCGTAACGATCCAGTTGCGTACGTCTTGCGTTGTCGCTCAACTCTTGTGCCAGCGTCGGATCACGCAGCAGAGTGCCGATCTGCCTCGCGAGGGCGGCGCTGTCGGCGGGTGACGCCAGCAGGCCGTTGTGCCGGTCTTCCAGCACATCGGGAATCCCGCCGACACCAAACGCCACCACCGGCACGCCGGCCTGCATGGCTTCGAGCAGAATCATCGGCGTACCTTCGGTGCGCGAGCTGATCACCAGCGCATCGAGTTGCCGCCACCACAGGCGCATGTCGGTCTGGTAACCGGGCAGGGTAATGCGCTCCTGCAAACCGGCTTCAGCGATGCGCGTCAGCAGGCTGTCCCGTTCCGGGCCGTCGCCGAGCATCACGGCGTCCAGTTGCGGGTATTGCTGACACAGCGGAATCAGCGCATCGAGAAACAGGTCGGGGCCTTTTTCACTGCTCAGGCGCCCGACGTATCCGGCCAGCCAGCGCTGGCGTTGCGCGGTTTGCGGCTGCTGGTCGCGGGTCGCCGGCAGGCCGTTGGGGATCACTTGCAGCTTCTCCGCCCGCACACAGGCCTGACGGTGCAGCACGGCAATGCTTTCGGCGACGCACACCACGCGATTGACCGATGCGGTGCGGCACAGTTGCAGGCTCAGCCAGGTGTAGAACTTTTGCTTGCGACTGCGCGGCGTGAAACCGTGCTGGGTGATCACCAGCGGCAGGCGCAACAAGGTTGCGCCGACCCAGCCGAACAACAGGCCCTTGAAATTGTGCGTGTTGATCAGCGGCCGCTCGGCCCGCCGCTGGCGCAAATGCGCCAGCAACGACCCCAGCCCCGTGCAACCGCGACAGTCGACCCCGGCCTCGCGAAACCGCGCGAGCAACTCGTACGGTGCATCGAGAAACAGCACCTGGTGTTGCCCCGGCGTCGCCAGGCAGTGGTCGAGCAACATGCGCTCGGCCCCATAGAAGCCACCACTGCTGAGCAAATGAATGATCGGCAGGGACGGCTTGCTGTGCAGGGACGCGTTCAATTGCGCACCCAATGGACGAAGCTCGGCACGCTCCAGTTCCGGTGCGGATTGCTCGGCTCCACGTTCTGATCGTTGATCACCAGCAGCACCGGCAGGCCCAGTTCGTGGGTGATTTGCGCAGGATGCTTGAAGCGATGATCGAAGAACTCACGCACGTAGACGAAGGCAATCGCCAGCAACAAACCGGTGAACAAGCCGAACGGAATGATCAGCAGCGGTTTGGGAAACGCCGCTTCGGTCGGCTCGAACGGCGGGCTCAGGACCCGGGCGTTGGACAGGTCATTGTCCAGCGAACGGGCTGTGCTGCTCTCGGCAAAACGCTGGGCGTAGGTGGAGAAGGCCGCGTGCAAGGCGTCGATCTCGGTGTCCACCTGGCGCAGCTTGCTCTGGGTTTCCTGCAACTGGTGGATGCGGTTCTTGAACTCGGCAATGCGCGCGGTCTTCTGGTCGATCACCGAACTGACAATCGCCAGGTCGTTGGTGCGCTCCTGAATCCGGTTGCTCACCACTTTCAAGAACTGCTGGCGGGTGCGGGCGATTTGCTCGCGGGTCAGCAGCATCGGTTCACTGCTTGGCTGGAAGATGGCGAGGTCGTTCATGTAGCGGCTGACTTGTGTGGTCAGCGCTTCACCCATCTGTTTGATCTCGCGGTCTTCGAAGGCAACGTTGTCCACGGTGGTGGTGAAGGTGTAGGGGAAGGTGTAGTCATTGAGCTTGGAATTGCTGGCGGCGGCCAGGCTGGTTTTCAGGTAGTCGAGCCAGCGTTGGCTTTGCAGCAAGCGATCACGGTACAGGTTGAGCGCTTGCTCCTCGGTGTTGATCGCATTCAGGCGGAAGGTAATCTCTTCCTTGGGATCGGACGCTCCGATAGCGCCCAGCAGATCCTGCCGATTGCCTTCCAGGCCATCGAGACGCACCTGGTACTGCATCTTCTTGGTTTCGTAGAAGCTCTGCGGCAAGTCGATCGATTGCAGCGCCTGACGGCTGACCAGGTAGTTTTGCAGCAGCGCGGCGACGAACTTGGTGCCCTGGGCCGGATCGGGGAAGCTGTAGATGATCGAGATCACGTTGGAACCCGGCAGCGTTTCGATCTTCAGGCTGTCGATGGCTTGTTGGGTCAAGCCATCTAGCGTGGTGTCGCGCACTGGATCGGTTTCCATGCCCAGCGCCGATTTCATCGGGTTGATCACGTTCTCACGCAGCGGTGTGCTGACGTACTTCTTGAACGGTTGCGCCAGCAGTTTGTTGAGCATGCCGGGAGGCGGGCTGTATTCGCCCTTGTCCCGCTGCTCGCTGATGGTCTGCCGAATCAGCGCCGGTGAGCGCAGGATATTGCTCTCGGTTTCCATGTCGGCCAGCGACGGCGGAATGAACTGCGCGTTTTCCTGATTCAGCGACGTGGTGGCGTCGCCCTGTGAGAGTTTTTTCGACTGCACGATCACCTGGGCGGTGATGTCGAAGCTTTGTTTAAGCACCAGTGGCAGCACCAGAGCGATCACTGCAAAGATCAGGAATATGCGCTTCACCAACTGCTTGTTGGCGAAGAAGATCCTGAAGAACTCGTGCAGGTAGTTTTCCTTTGGATTCATGTCAGATCACCTGAGAGTTAGTTGCTGTCACTGTCTTTGTTGTCGACGCGGTAGCCGAAGCTGAAGCCCACACCCTGGAACAGCACCACATCCGCCAGTTGCCGTGCGAGTTCACCGGCGCTGGCCAGTTTGGTCTTGGGCACGTAGAGCATGTCGTCCGGTTGCAGGTAGGCGATCTGCGAGGCATCTCCGGCCAGGGCTTTTTCCACGTCGTAGCGACGGGCTTCAACCTGATTGCCGTTGCGCCGCATGATCACCACTGAATCCAGGCGCGCCTTGACGTTGGAACCACGGGCCAGGGTCAGGGCTTCGAGCACCGAGACCGGACGGCGGATCGGGTAGGAACCCGGTTGGCCGACCTCGCCAAGCACGTAGATTTCGTTGCCCGCGGTGGATTTGAGCAGCACGTCGACGGTCATCCGTCCCGGCAGTTGCGCGTACTTTTTATTGAGGAAGGCTTCCAGTTGATTGACGGTCATGCCTTGCAGCGGCACGGCGCCGATTTCCGGGAAACTCGCGTAGCCGTCGGTGCCCACGGTGATCTCGCGGCTCATGCCGGTGGCCGGGTGATTCAACGCGCTTTTCATGTTTTGCTCGTTGGTCAGCGGACTGATGATCTGCACGCTCAGCTGATTGCGGTTGGGCTGGAACAAGGCTTTGCGGTTGTAGGCGCGCTGAATTTCGGTACGTGCCTCGTCGCTGGTCAGCCCGGCGATTTTCACCGAGGTGTTGGCGCCCGGCAGTTCGATGCTGCCGTCCGGCAGCACCAGTTGATTGCCGTTGAGCTGGCTGGCGGCGGTGAAGTTCAGGCCGACCTGGTCACCGGACTGGATGCGATAGGCATCCGAGCCACTGGTGCTGATGTGGAAGATCACGTCCAGCACATCTTGAGGGCGCAGGGTCTGTTCGACCTTGGGCATGTCGGTGGCCTGGGCGTTGGCCGGTGAGGCCGTGAGGATATTCACCGGCATGTTCTGGGTTTCGGAAGTGCTGGTGCAACCTGCAAGCGGCAGCAACAGCAGGACAAGCATCTTGGCGTTCATGGCGTCATCCTTTTTGCGTTTGCTTACAGGTTTTTGTAGAGCCACTTGGGCATGTAGTACTTACGCCGGTTGAACACGCTGCCGACCAGTTTCGCGCCGGCCTGGGTCAGGCGCTGGACCGCGGCCTGCGCCACTTCCCAGCGGGTGTCTTCGGAGCGCACGACCATGATCACGCCGTCCACCTGAGTACTGATGACCAGGGTGTCGGCGGCCGAATACACCGCGTCGCCGTCAATCACCACGAAGCGATAACGGCTGCCGAGCTGGTCGAGCAACGGGCTCAGGCGCTCCGGGGTCAGGTGTTCGCTGCCGCGGGAAAAACGCCCATACGGCAACACGTGAAAGGGCAGGCTGGACACGTCCACCACGCAGTCCTGCAACAGCGGCGGGCTCTGGGTGTTGAACAGCAGGTCGCGAAAACCGCGCTCCTTGGTCAGCCCGAGCTGATGGGTGAGGTTGGTCGAGGACTGGCTGCTGTCCACCAGCAGCACCTGGCCGCTGCTCATTTGTGCCAGTTGGCTGGCCAGTGCCAGGGCGCTGGTGGTCGTGCCTGCGCCGGGGTTGGCGGCGGTCATGAACAGGATGCGCACATCCTGATCGAGCACGGTCGAGGCGAGGTTGGACTCGCTCGGGTTGGCGATGCTGAGACTCTTTGCAGTTGAACCGTCCATTAGCTTGCTCCGTGGCCGCTGAATACTTTGAAGGGGGTTTTCAACAGGATCTTCAGATCAAGCAGCAGGCTCTGCTCGGCGATATAGCTGAGGTCCAACTCAACGCGCTGGTCGAAGTCGATGTTGCTGCGCCCGGAGATCTGCCAGAGGCCGGTCATGCCGGGGTAGATGCTCAGGCGCGCGAGGTGATTGTCCTTGTAGCGATAGGCGTTGAACGAGGTGGGCCGCGGCCCTACCAGGCGCATATCGCCGGTCACCACATTGATCAGGTTCGGCAGTTCGTCGAGGCTGGTGCGCCGCAGGAAACCGCCGATACCGGTGATGCGCGGGTCCTTGTCGATCTTGAAATCGATGGCGTCCTTTCCGTGTTTGTTCAGATGCCGCAGGGACTCCTTGAGCTCTTCGGCGTTGGCGACCATGGTGCGGAACTTGTACATGCCGAACATGCGACCGCGGTAACCGGTGCGCTTTTGCACGAACATCACCGGACCCGGGCTGGTGAGTTTGATGGCCAGTGCCAGGCCCAGCAGGACCGGAGAAATCAGCAACAGAATCATCAGTGCGCCGACGCAGGCGAGCACGCGATTGGTTCGCGACAACGTCCATGGCCGGCCGCCGTCCCGGCCCGTCACCCAGCCGCGCCCCTGCATATGAATCGCCGCGTCGAGGCGCATTCGGTGTTCGGGGTCCATGCGTTTGTCACGCCGCAGCTGTTGGATCGGTACACCTTTTTCATGTCCTGTCATTGGGCAGTCCTCCGCTGTAATTCAGCCGCGAGCGGCGCATGGGCGATAGGCAGTGGGTAGTAATCGCGGAACCAGGCAATGAACCGCCCGAGTCCTTCATCCAGCTCGATACGTGGCTGGAAACCGGTGGCGCGGGCCAGGTCGCTGGCATCGGCGCAGGTGTTGAGCACATCGCCGGGTTGCAGTGGCAGCAACTCGACCAGGGCTTTTTGCCCCAGGTGTTTTTCCAGCAACGCCAGGTAGGCCTTGAGTTCCACCGGGTGCTGGCCGCCGATGTTGAAGATCTGCCAGGGCGCCATGCTGCTGGCCGGGGCCGGTTGTTCACGGTCCCATTCAGGGTTGGCTTGCGGTGCGCGGTCGATCAGGCGGGCGATGCTTTCGATGATGTCGTCGATGTAGGTGAAGTCCCGTTGATGCTCGCCGTAGTTGAACAACTTCAGCGGCCGCCCCTCGGCAATCGCCCGGGCGAACTGGATCGGCGACATGTCGGGCCGGCCCCAGGGACCGTACACCGTGAAAAAACGCAGGCCGGTGCAGGGAATGCCGAACAGATGGCTGTAACTGTGGGCCATCAGCTCATTGGCTTTCTTGGTCGCGGCGTACAGCGACAGCGGGTGATCAACGCCGTCCTGCACGGAGTAGGGCGTGTGCTGGTTGGCGCCGTACACCGAACTGGACGAGGCGTAGATCAGATGCTTGACCGGACGATGACGGCAGCTTTCGAGGATGTTGAGAAAACCACTCAAATTGCTGTCGAGGTAGGCCCGGGGATTGTCCAGCGAGTAACGCACCCCGGCCTGGGCCGCGAGGTTGATCACTACTTCGGGTTGTTCACGGGCAAACAGGTTTTCAATGGCCGGGGCATCGGCCAGGTCAACCGTTGCGAGCTGGAAATGGCCGACCTGCTCCTGCACCCAACGCACGCGATCGTGCTTGAGTTGCGGGTCGTAGTAGTCGTTGAAATTATCCAGGCCGACCACCTGATGCCCGTCGCGCAACAGCCGCAACACACAATGGGCACCAATGAATCCGGCGGCTCCGGTCACGAGAATCTTCATGGGCGCGGCGCCTCGGGTACGACGTGACGCAAGCCGATGCCGCTGTAGTGCAGGCCGGCCGCCGCCACGTGTTCGGGGTTGTACAGGTTGCGCCCGTCGATGATCACCCGTGAACGCAATTTGCTCGCCAGCAGGTCGAAGTCGACCACGCGGAAATTCTTCCATTCGGTACAGATCACCAGCGCATCGGCATCTTCCAGGGTGTCGTCGCGGGTGGCGCACAGGTGCAGGTCATTGCGGTAGCCGTAGAGGCGCCGGCATTCGGACATCGCTTCCGGGTCGTAGGCCTGCACGCTGGCGCCTTCGGCCCACAGCGCATCCATCAGGTAGCGGCTCGGCGCTTCGCGCATGTCATCGGTGTTGGGCTTGAACGCCAGGCCCCAGATCGCGATGGACTTGCCGGCCAGCCCTTGGGGGAATTGCGCCTTGAGCTTGCTGAATAGAATGTGGCGCTGGCTGTCGTTGACGTCGGTGACGCTGCGCAACAGACGCAACGGCATGCCGTTGTGTTCGGCGGTGTGCAGCAGGGCACGCAGATCCTTGGGGAAGCACGAACCGCCGAAACCGCAACCGGGATAGATGAAGTGGTAGCCAATGCGCGGGTCCGAGCCGATGCCTTTGCGAACGGCTTCGATGTCGGCGCCGAGCAGCTCGGTGAGGTTGGCCAGTTCGTTCATGAAACTGATGCGCGTGGCGAGCATCGCGTTCGCTGCGTACTTGGTCAGCTCGGCGCTGCGGTTGTCCATGAACATCAGCTTTTCATGATTGCGGCAGAAGGGCGCGTACAGCTCGCTCATCTGGTTGCGGGCTTCGTCATCATCGGTGCCGACAATGATCCGGTCTGGCCGCATGCAGTCGGCCAAGGCGCTGCCTTCCTTTAGAAACTCGGGGTTGGACACCACCCGCACCCTCAGCGCGTTTTTGTCCCGGCGCTGCAGTTCCTTGATGGCGGTGGCGGCGACCTGGTCGGCGGTACCGACCGGCACGGTGGACTTGATGATCAGGGTGCGATCGGCCTCCATGTAACTGGCGATCTGCCGGGCCACATTCAGCACATGGGTCAAGTCAGCGGAACCGTCCTCATCGGCGGGTGTGCCGACGGCGATGAAGATCAGCTCGGCGTGTTCGACGGCGTCGCTGGCCTGGGTGGAGAAGAGCAATCGACCGGCCTTGATGTTCTCTTCCAGCGTTCCGGACAGGCCCGGTTCACTAATTGGTGGAACAGCTTGTTGCAACTGCTTGATCTTGTTCGGATCAATGTCGACACATAAGACACGATGTCCGACATCGGCCAGTGCCGCTGCTTGTATCAGGCCAACATAGCCCGTACCAAATACGCTCACGTCCATATTGGCGTGCCTCGTAAGTTCGCTGGAAAGATCAGAAATGGGACTGTCAAAAGGGGTATAGCCCAGCCTTGGCAAACCGTGTCAGCAAAATGACATGTTAAAAGAGTAAGACACACCCGGTTTTGGGGGGCCAATTGCCATCAAGCGCTTGTCCCTGCTCGCTTTGACCGATTTTTGAGACGTCGCGAAGATCTTCGAGAAAGCGATAAACGGTCGTAAGGCTTTAAATACAAGGGCTGTAGGCACTTGAGTGTGTCAGATTTGAGACGTTTGTTTTTTGACGCTTTCTTCTTATTTACGCCATTTCTTGCGCTTTGATGGCCCGGTGCTAGTGTCAAAAAATGGCCGACAAACTATTGGCCGCTCGCGAGCATGAGTGCCGGAAAGCTAATGATTCGATATCTCAAAGAAATATTAATTGCTGTCTATTTAATTACCCATTACGACTATTACTTTGGGCGTATCAGCGCGATCGGAATTGGCTTCCCGTTGTTATTATTTGTCGGAATGTTTGTTGTACTGAGTATTGCTTTATTCATGACAGCTAACATTCGCCAGACAGTTGTTCGGCATTTTTTTGCCTTGGCAATGTTTGGCTCGACGGTGTTCTTTGATGTTTATTCGCGGGTCACCGCTGACTACCTGACCTACAGCAGTTTCGTCTCTTTGGTGTATTCCGGCGGTTTCATCGAAGAAGCGCTGTACCAGTACCGCGATGCGATCATCAGTGGCGTGCTCGGTGGTTTGCCGTTGTTGTTGGGCATCGGCCTCAAGCCGCGTCGACAAACGCCGGTGCCGGGAGCGTTGTTGGTGGCGGCGCCGGTGTTGGGGGTGTTGTTGCTCAGTGCGGTGCTGTTCGTACGGGCGGGCGAGGGCGCGCGCGGGTTACCGCAGATGTACACGCCGTTGGCCTACCTCAACCTTTTCGCCTACGAGTCCCTGCACAACACCGTCGGCCCACGCGAGCCGGTGAGCCTGGCGCGCATCGCACAACCGGTGAACCTCGATATCGTGCTGATCATCGACGAGAGCATTTCCGGCAACTACCTGGACATCAACGCGCCGTTCGGTGTGCACAGCAATCTAAAGGAACCGCATCCCGACGTGGATATCTTCAACTACGGCTACGCCGCGTCGATCGCCAATTGCAGCGTCGATACCAACGTCACCCTGCGCTATGGCGGCACTCGTACCGACTACGTGCGAATCAACAGCACGCTGCCGTCGATCTGGCAGTACGCGAAAAAGGCCGGCCTGCACACGGTCTACATCGATGGCCAGCGCACCGGCGGCAACTTGCAGAACCTGATGACCGAGACCGAGAAAAAGGACATCGACGAGTTCGTGCAATTCGACCAGACCAGCGTGCGCGACCGCGACATGGCCGCAGCGGCGAAGTTGATCGAGCTGCTCAACGACGACCAGCCGCAACTGGTGGTGATCAACAAGGTCGGCGCGCATTTTCCGGTACATGACAAGTATCCGGACGGCTTCATGGCCTATCGTCCGACGCTGCCTCGCGGGCAGTTTGTCGAAGTGGCAGACACCGGTGAGCGTAATGGTTTCAATGGTCAGCCGGACGATTGGCTGCTGTACCGCAACGCCTACAAGAACACCTTGCTGTGGAACGTCGGCGAGTTTTTTTCACGGGTGTTTGCCCAGGCCAATTTGAACAACGCCTTGCTGATCTACACCTCGGATCACGGCCAGGATCTGCACGAACGGGGCAACCCCGGCTTGAACACCCATTGCGGTGGCGACCCGGTGGAGGAGGAAGGGTTGGTGCCGTTGGTGGTGATCCAGGGCAGCGACTTGAAGACCCTCGACTGGCAGGCGCAACTGGCCGGCAACAAGGATCGCTCCAGCCACTACAACATCTTCCCGACCTTGTTGCAGTTGATGGGGTATGACCTGGCGGGTGTGGAAGCGGTGTATGGAAAACCGTTGAGCGTGCCGACGGCGGACGAGTTCACGTTCAACTACCGATTCAATGCGCGGTTGGGGGCGAAGCCGGAGTGGAAGCATATTGATTTGGGCAGCATTGTGACGCCATCCGAGGTGCCTGCCAGTGTGGCGGTGGGGCAGTGAGGTTTTGGTAGTCTGGTCTGGCCTCATCGCGGGCAAGCCTTGCTCCTACAGATAATTGCGAACTCTGTAGGAGCAAGGCTTGCCCGCGATGAGGCCGGCTCAGCCACTACACATTTTGAGTATGCCCACATCTGGCCCGATAAACCCCCGGCGCACACCCCAACCACCGCAAACACGCGCGGTTGAAACTCTGCACATCGCTGTACCCCAACCGGTCGGAAATCTCCACCAGCTCAAGCTCCGCGGCCTGCAACAAATCCTCGGCCCGACACCGCCGATACTCATCCAGCAATTCGGAAAAACTCCAGCCCAGTGCTTTCAAGCGCCGCGCCGCGGTGCGTTCGATCAGGTGCTGCGAGGCACAGAACTGTTGCCAGTTGGCACCGGCGAGATCAGCGATCAGGTGGTCGCTGACTTGCTCCAGCAGGGTCGGTTCGCTGTTGCGCCGGGTCTGTTCCAGCAACTCGACCAAGGTCTGTTCCAGGCCTTGGTTGCCGGGTGTCAGCGCGGTGACGAACAGTTGCGGGTCGAGGTGGATCGAGTGCTGCGCCTGCCGCCACTGCACCGGGGCGCGGAACGCTTGTTCATAGTCCTGCGGATTGGCCATGCAGACACCGGCCATATCCACGCCCAGGATCGGATCGCGCACCAGGCCACTGGCGAGAAATTTTCGCCGCAGCATGCTGCACAGACTGACGAGGATGTAATCGGCGGTCGGTGCAACCGCCTTGACGCTGCCGCCGTCGAGCAGACGCAGTTCGACAGTGTTCTCGCGGCGCACGATCCTGGCCTGGAAGTGCCCGTTGAAAAACGGGAAGAAACGCACGAAATACTCGCAGGCGCTTTCCAGCGACGCGGCGACATCGAAGAGGTAGGTCAGGCCATTGGTGGCAGTGGAGACGAAGCGTCGACCGGCCGCCAGACCGATCAACGGGTCGCCGGTCTGCTCCAGGGCAAGCGCCCAGAAACGCCGCGACAGAAACAGCGGCACGCGCATGAATGGCGCGCGCAATTCGAACAGGCTGCGCCGGAACAGCGCTTCGATGTTGTCCCGGTCAACGCCGCGCGCCAGCAGCTCTTCGATGGCCGGTAGCAAAGTCGGCGCGTAGAACGCATTGGCGGAAGGTGGATGGTGCAGTGGCTGATCGCTTTTTGTCATGTAGGGCTCACCGCTTGTTTCGGAACACTGGTTAGGCTGCCCGACGTTAAGCGATTTGCCGGAGCAAGACCATGCTTGATTTACGCCAGCTCGACCTGAACCTGCTGCTCGCCTTCGATGCGATTTACCAGCAGCGCAGTGTCACCCGTGCCGCCGAGGTGATGTGCCTGTCGCAGCCGGCCATGAGCAACGCCCTGCGTCGCCTGCGCGAGTTGTGCGGCGACCCGCTGTTCATCAAAAGCCGTTTGGGCGTGACGCCGACGCTGGTCGCGCATCGTCTGGCCGACTATGTGCGCGCGGCCCTGGAGTCGTTGCGCGACGGCTTGCGGATGATTCCCGCCGCACGGCAGAACAACCCGTTGTTGCGCATCAGTTGCCTGGACTGTCTGCAACCGGTGCTGCTCGACGCGCTGCTCGAATCGCCCCATGCCGACTGGCAGGTGCGCTACTTCCAGCCGCGTCGTCGCGACGCTCTACAGGAGCTGGCGAGCGGCAAACTGGACATCCTGATCGACCTCGATCAACCCCTCGCCGGGTTGGCCGGATTGCATAAACAAGTGCTGCCTGCCGATCATTACGTATTCGCCTATGGCGCTGCGCTGAAGGAGCCGCCGCGCACGCTGGAGGCATACCTGCAACAACCGCAAATCCAGATTTCCAGCCGCCGCGACGGGCTCAGCCCGGTGGACTTGCACCTGGGCCTCAAAGGCTTGCGCCGTACTTTGGCGGTGAGTACCCAAAGCACCCTGGCGGCGAAATTGATGGCTGATCGGCAGCCGTTCGGCATGAGTCTGCCGAGTCGGGTCGCCAGCGCATTGGGCTTGCAACACGTGCCGTTGCCGCTGGAGGAGCCGGTGGAGCTGAAACTGGCGCTGTACATCGAGGCGCGTTATCGCTTCGAACGTAGCCGTGAAGAGGCGATGCATTGCCTGTTGCGGGCATTGGGTGAGCCTCGGGCGATGCAGGCGCTGGCTCGCCGCGCGTAAGCACGGTTCTTGTAGGAGCTGCCGCAGGCTGCGATCTCTTGATCTTGTTTTTTAAGGGCAAAATCAAAAGATCGCAGCCTGCGGCAGCTCCTACATGGAACGAGTGATCCCAGTGAGCAATCGCTCATCGACTTGCACAATCGCTTCCACCATCGCCAGCGCCGCCGGTGTCAGGGAGTAACCGACGCGACTGACGATGCCGTAATGCAGGAGCAAACCGGGGTCGTCGCTGGGCACGTCGACAAAATCCAGCAGTTGTATCAGCCCCTGAGCGACCTGTTCGGCGAGGGCTTCCATGGTGGCGATGCCCACCGCGTCGGAGCGTCTGACCACGCGGCAGATGGCATCGAATTGTGCGCATTCGACGCTGGGATTGAAGTCCGGCTCGCCCTGCACATCGGCGAGGATCTTGCGGATCATCGGCGGGATGCGCGTGCCGACCACGGCATAGTCGAGCAGGGCGCGTAGCGACAGGTTTTCACGGTTGGCCAAGGGATGATCGACGCGGCAAAAGAACCGTCCGCGCCGTGGTCGCAGCAGTTGCACGTGGTATTGCGGATCACCGGTGAAGTACCGTGAATCGGCGACCAGAAATTCGATCTGCTGCTCGCGCAACCACAGCGCCAGTTGCTCCCAGTCACCGAGGTGGAAACAGGTGCGGATCGCCGGGTGCGCCTGGATGAATTGCGCCAGGGCTTCGGGCACCAACAGCTGCGCTGGATACGGGCCGCTGCCGAACTGCAATTCACCGCCGGTCAGGCCGTTGTACTGGGTCAGTTCGTTGTGCAACGCCTGACTGCCGGCCAGCAGACGCCGGGCGTGTTGCAGCACCAATTCGCCTTGGCCGGTCAGGCGGAACTCGCGGCTGCTGCGCTCCACCAGCGCGCAATCGAGGTCCCGCTCCAGAGTCTGGATGCTGCGACTGAAGGCCGGTTGGCTGAGGTTGATCGCTTCGGCGGCACGGCCAAAACTGCGGTAATCAGCCAGTGCGACGAGGTGGCGAAGCTGTCGTAAGTCCATCATGCGTCTCCTGCATTCAGCGGATACTTTTAATGCATTGGATCGATATCACAGAGACTGGCATAAGTACACGCCTGTCTTCTCGCCGTAGCCTGCCATGACCCAGCAAACCTTCGCCTCCAGTGCCTTCACCCGCACCATCCTCAGCCATGCGCAACGCTCCGGCCTGTGTCAGGAACAGTTGCTGCAACGGGCCGGAATCTGTCTGTCGCTGCTGGAAGGGCAAGGGCTGCGCGTGCCTGCGCATTTAGTGGAACAGCTGTGGCATGAATGCGAACGCCTGGGAGCGGGCGCCACGTTTGGCTGTGAACTGGTCAATGGCATGGCGACCACCAGCCTGCAAGGTTTGAACATTCTGCTGGACTCCGCCGCCACCCTGCGCGCCAGCCTCGCGTGCTTCACCGAGTTCTTGCCCCAAGTGACCAACTACGTGCAGGCGGAACTGGAGGAGGGCGATGGGCAGGTTCGCTTGCACTTGCGCGGGGCTGATCAGTTGCCGCATTTCTTCGGGCTGGATGCGGCGACGTTGACTCTGGTGCGCAACATCGCCCGGCGTTTGGGGCGGGCGCCGGGTGAGGTGTTTCTTGGAGTGGTTGTGACGCCGGAACAGGCGGCTGGGGAGTGGTTGCGCAGTGTCGGCATTGAGGTGGTACACGGTGCGCATCCTTGCCTGCGGATGCCTATGGCCTGTCTTGATGAGCCGTTGCTGGGGGCTAATCCGTTTTTGCATCAGAGCATGTTGCGCCATTGGCAGGCTGAGGCGGCGCAGCATGTTCGCGGTGACAGTCTGGAGCTGGCGCGGCATTGGTTGACGGCGGGGGATCAACCGATCGAACGGATTGCCGCGCGGCTTGGGTATCGGCAGCCGAGTAATTTTATTCGGGCGTTTCGGAAGCGGTTCGGGATTACGCCTAAGCAGTTTCGGTTGGGGCTTTAGTTGTGTGTATATCCGTTGCTGCGGTAACGGCTGCTGGCGGTTTCGCCCTTACGGCGACTCACTTTTTTTTCAAACGCCAAAAAAAAGTAAGCAAAAAAAGGCTCGCCCCGAGCGTCCGGCCCCTCGCTAAGGCTCGGCGTTCCTTCGCTCCGGCATTCATCCGGGGGCATCGCCCTCCGGTTGGCTTCGCTGGCACCTACATGCGATGAGTTCGACTGCGTCGAACGGCGCTGCGCGCCCACCCCCGGATAAACGCCTCCACTCAGCCTTCCGATGGGGCGGGTGGATCAAGTGCAACCGAGGCGGCCTGCCGGCCGGCCTGTTTGTCTGGTTCGCACGCACTCCAAACTGTGGGAGCCAGCCTGCTGGCGATGGCGCCCTGACAGCCGACCTGATTTTGTGCTGTATCACGCCCAATGTAGGAGCTGCCGAAGGCTGCGATGTTTTGATCTCGCTTGTAAAAAACAAAATCAAAAGATCGCAGCCTCGTTGCACTCGACAGCTCCTACAGAGAAGTGCGCACGCATCAAGAGTCAGGCCGGCCGGTAGGCCGCCTCGCGGTGCTGTGGCGGTAGTCGCCCCCTCGAGAGGCCGAGTGGAGGTTCTGCGCAGTGGGCAACCCGGCAAGGATGCCGGGTTAGCCGCCCCCGGCCATGGATGGCCGATGGCGGCGGGCCCACGGAGCAGGACCGGAGCGAGGGCATGCCGAGCCACAGCGAGGCACCGAACGAAAGGGGCAAGAGCGTTTGGTTACTTTGCGCTTTTCAAAGTAACCCGCCGTAAGGGCGGAACCATAGGCGGCCATTACCGCAGCAACGGATATGTACACAACCAAGAAGCAACCAATCCTCCCCAATGATTACTTTTTGTCGGCCACCGCTTGCGCACCTTGGCCGGTTGTTGGGCACCGTGACGAGGCTGAGCAAATCTGACCGGAGCCTAATAATGATAAAAAAACGCTCGGCCACAGCCGCAGTCCGCCAACGACTGAATCGGCTTGGCCACACCCGCCCGCAACCCCTTGCACTGGCGGTACTTGCTGCACTCGCGGGGCCTGCGTGCGCGACCACGTTCGACTTCAACGAAGACTGGAGCCTGTCGACCAAAACCACCCTGTCCCTGGGCAGCAGCTGGTCGACGCAAAATCCCGACAAAAGCCTGATGACCCGCGCCAATGCCTTGCAGGCCCAAGGCGTGAATGCCAATGGCACCAGCGTCAGCGCCGACGACAACCGTTTGAACTTCGAGAAGGGCGATCCGATCTCGCAGGTGTTCAAGGGGCTCACCGATTTCAGTCTCGACGGTCAGGGTCAGGGTGCGTTCATTCGCTTCAAATACTGGTACGACCACGCCTACGAAACCCGTCAGGCGCGGTTCAAGGATTTCGACGATTCGGGCTGGGACGACCTGTCCAAGTTCAAGGGCTTCGAGACGCTCGATGCCTATGTCTGGAAAGACTTCCAGATCGCCGAGCACCCGTTGAACGTCAAGGTCGGCAATCAGGTGTTGTCGTGGGGTGAAGCGCTGCTGATCCAGAACGGCATCAACGTGATCAACCCGCTCGATGTCTCGGCGTTCAATCGCCCCGGTGTGGAAATCAAGGAAGGCCAGTTGCCGGTGGAGATGGTGTCCTTCAGCTTCGGCCTGTCCGATACCACCAACCTCGAAGGTTTCTATCAGTACAACTGGCGCCCCAGCGTGCTGGATGGTTGCGGTACGTTCTTCGCCAGCAGCGATGCGATCCAGAAGGGTTGCGGGCCGTTGTACCTGAGCCAGACGTTGACCGATCAGCAGATGCAGGCCGCCGGTTTGTACGCCACCACCCGGGGCAATGAATCGCCGTCCGACAATGGCCAGTTCGGCTTCGCCTTGCGCCAGATGATCCCGGCGCTGAACGATGCCGAAGCGGCGATTTACTTCATCAACTACCACTCGCGCCTGCCGTATTTCACCCTTGATGCGAAGAACACAGCCGTTCGCGGAACGTTCCCCGGCGGTGTTCAGGCACCGAGTTATGCGGCGGCGTTTCCGGAAGACATTCGCCTGTACGGCATCAGTCTCAGTGGTGTCGAACCGAACAGCGGGATCGCCCTCGCCGGTGAGGTGAGCTACCGACCGAACATGCCGCTGGCGATCAATGCGCCGGACATCAACGTCGCCGTGATCACCGGGGCGGCGGGCAGTTCGTGGGTGCAGTTGCCGGCCGGTTTCAACATCAATCGCGGTGACCGTTATGACGGTTGGGAGCGCAAAGGCGTATGGCAGGCGACCGCTTCGGCGACCCAGGCCATCGACAACGTGCTGGGCGCCACGCGCCTGAGTCTGTTCGGCGAGGCTGGCGTGGTGCACATCGATGATCTCGGTGACGAGCGACTGGGTCGCAACGCCGCGTTCGGCCGCAGCTCCACGCGCAACGGCACGCCGTGCAACACCGTGGCCTCGGGCGTCACCAATCAGTACTGCACCGACAAGGGTTTTGCCACCGACTGGTCGTGGGGCTATCGCCTGCGCGCCAGCCTGGAATACAGCGACGTGTTGCCGGGCATCAACCTGATTCCGGCAGTCAACTGGCGGCATGACGTAGAGGGCTATTCCTACGATCCGCAAGGGCCGTTCCAGGAAGGCCAGCAGGCGCTGGGCGTGAGCCTCACCGGCGTCTACATGAACGATTACAGCGTGGAGCTGGCCTACAACAGCTTCTTCGGTTCCAACGACTACAGCACCCTCGACGACCGCGATTTCGCATCCGTCAGCTTCAAGGCAGACTTCTAAGGAGAACCATTATGCGTATGCAATTGTGCGTGCTGGCCCTGGCCTGCACGGTGGGCCTGGCCCAGGCCAAAGGCACCGACTCGGCCGCTTTGGGCAAGACCCTCACGCCCATGGGCTCGGAAATGGCGGCCAATGCCGACGGCAGTATTCCGGCCTGGAACGGCGGCCTTGCCGCCAACGCCGGCACCGTCGACAGCAAGGGTGGTTACAGCGATCCGTATGCCGCGGAAAAACCGCTGTTCACCATCACGGCGAAGAACGTCGCGCAGTACGAGAAATTTCTCAGTCCCGGTCAAGTCGCGTTGTTCAAGCGTTTCCCGGACAGCTACAAGATGAACATCTACCCGAGCCATCGCAGCGCCAATCTGCCCAAGGATGTGTTGGCGCAGAGCCGCGACAACGTCGCCAAGACCAGCATGGCCGACGGCGGCAATGGCTTGCACGACTACGCGCGGGGCATTCCGTTTCCGCTGCCGACCGAAGGCCTGGAGGTGATGTGGAACCACATGACCCGTTATCGCGGTGGCAGTTACGAGCGCATCAGCAGCGCTGCACTGGTGCGTGAAAACGGCGCGACAAGTTACGTGCGCAACCAGTCGCTGATCAACTTTGCCGACACCGTCGGCGGGTTGGAGGCGGGCTCGAACGTGCTGTTCATGTTCAAGAGCCGCGTGCTGGAACCGGCGCGTCTGTCCGGCGAAGCGGTGCTGGTGCATGAGCCGATCGACCAGGTCGCCGAGCCGCGTTCGGCGTGGCAATACCTGCCGGGCCAACGTCGCGTGCGCCGTGCACCAATGATCGCCTACGACAACAGCGCGCGTTACAGCAATGGCCTGATCACCGCCGACAACATCGACGGCTACAACGGTGCGCCGGACCGTTTCGACTGGAAACTGGTGGGCAAACAGGAACTGTACATCCCGTACAACAGCTACAAGATCGGCAGCCGCGACATCAAGTACGACGACGTGATCAAACCCAACCACGTCAACCAGGACCTGGCCCGTTACGAGAAGCATCGCGTGTGGGTGGTGGAAGCCACGCTTAAACCGGGCGCCCGGCACATCTACGCCAAGCGTCGCTTTTATGTCGATGAGGACAGTTGGCAGATCGCTCAGTCGGACCAGTACGACAGTCGCGGCGAACTGTGGCGCAGCGGTGAATTGCACGCGATTCAGCAGTACGACCACGGCTTCACCTACAACGTGCTGGAAACCTCTTATGACCTGATCTCCGGGCGCTACTACGCCGGTGGCCTGGCCAACGAAGAGACCGAACCGATGCGCGTCGGCTTCGCCGCCAGAACCGACGACTACACCCCGTCTGACTTGCGGCGCTGGGCGAAGTAACCCAGTCATTACTGACACATCACTCCCTGTAGGAGCTGCCGCAGGCTGCGATCTTTTGATCTTGAAAAATCAACATCAAAAGATCGCAGCCTGCGGCAGCTCCTACAAGGGAATGCGGTTTCACATTGGTTAGGAGATCAACCGTGCGCTACTGGATATCCGCTCTGGCCCTGGGCGCAAGCCTGGGCTCCGTTCACGCGGCAACCCTCGATCAGCAGCAGGCCAAGGCGCTGGCGCAAGAGGCTTATGTGTTTGCCTACGCCACTGTCGAGCACGACAAAGTGCTCAGCGCCATCGCCGCGAAACTGCCGTTCAACCGCCTCTACAGCGAACCGCGATTGCTCGGCCCGCAGGACAACAAAGTGGTGTCGCCCAACAACGACACCTTCTACTCGCGCGCCTTGCTCGACCTGCGCGCTGAACCGCAGGTGTTGCAAGTGCCGGCGGTGCAGGGGCGCTACTACAGCTTTCAACTGGTGGACATGCGCACCGACAACCTCGATTACATCGGCACCCGCGCCACCGGTGATCAGGCCGGGCGTTACCTGATCGTCGGACCGGACTGGAAGGGCGAGCTGCCGAGTGGTTTCAACGGTGTGATCCGCTCACCGAGTCGCCTGGTATTTTTGCTCGGACGCACCGAGGTCAAGGGCGAAGCGGATCGGCAGGACGCCGCGAAGGTGATGACGGGCTATGCGTTGCAGCCGCTGTCCAAAGTGATCAGTGGAGTGACGCCTGATCCGTTGGCACCGCTGCAATTGCCGACCTGGCAAGACACCAAGCAAGGGCCGGCGCAGACACTGTTCAGCACATTCAATGCACTGGCGCCACTGCACCAGTGGACCGCCGACGAGCAGAAAAAACTTGAACGCTTTACCGCCATCGGCGTGAAGCCCGGTGCGGCTTTCGATGCACCGGCGCAGCTCAAAGAAGCCATCGCCCAAGGCGCCGAAGCCGGGCGTGAGCAGGTGCGCACCGCATCCAGCCAGCTCTCGGTGGAACAGCAGGGCTGGCTTCGCTCACCGAGCAATGTCGGCAAATTCGGCGATGACGACCTGACCCGCGCAGCCGTCGCCTGGCGGTACATCTACGCCAATGATCCGGTTGAAGCGGTTTACCCGATGGCGTTGCACGATGCCCAAGGGCAGTTATTGGACGGCCAGCATGCCTATCGCTTGCACTTTGCAGCCGGGCAATTACCGCCGGTGAATGCCTTCTGGTCGTTGACCCTGTATGACGGCAAAACCCAATTGCTTTCGGCCAACCCGATCCAGCGTTACGCTCTGGGCGATCGCAGCCCCGGTTTGCAGTACGACGCCGACGGCGGACTGACCCTGATCCTGCAAGCCAATGCGCCGAAGCAGCAAAGCAACTGGCTGCCGACACCCGAAGGCCCGTTCAACCTGTTGCTGCGCCTGTATCTACCGAAGGACGGGGCGCTGGACGGCAGTTATCCGCTGCCGAGCATTGCGAGGGTCGAGCCATGACCATGATTTTCAGTCGCCGTCGCGTGCTGGGTGGCATGGGCGTGCTGGGAGGGAGTCTGATGTTTCCACGTTGGTTGCTTGCCGCCGGTGCCGATGATCTGCGGGTTATCGCACAGCAGGCATGGATCTACGCTTACCCGATGCTCATGCATTACCAGACCATGGAAAAGCAGGTGCTCGATCCGGCTGCGCCGGCGTATGTCGGTGGCTTCAATCGCTTCCGTCACTACAGCGAGTTGTACACGCCAAACAATCGCGAGATTGTCACGCCGAACAATGACACGCCGTACTCCTGGGCCTGGCTCGACCTGCGCAGCGAACCGCAGGTGCTCAGCGTGCCGGCGGTCAATGCCGACCGTTACTACGTGCACCAATTGGTCGACCAATACACCCACAACTTCGCCTATGTCGGCGTACTCAGCACCGGCCGCGAAGCGGGGGATTACCTGATTGCCGGGCCGGACTGGCAAGGTCCGACGCCGGACGGAATCAAGGCTGTGTTGCGCAGCGAAACTGCGATCGTCATGGTCCTCGGTCGCACCGGGCTGAAGAACGCCGACGACCTGCCGGCCGTGCGCGCGTTGCAGCAGCAATACCGTTTGCGTGCCCTGCATGAATACACCGCCAGCGCAGCGCCGGTTGCGGCCCCGGCGATTGCCTGGCAACCCTGGGACAACAAGACCGGTTTGGGGCCGGGGTTTATCGCGGCGCTGAATCAGATCCTCGCACTGTGCCCGACGCACCCCTCGGAACAGGCCTTGCGTGAACGCTTTGCGCGGATCGGCATCGTGCCCGGTCAGGCATTCGATGCGGCCGCACTGCAGGCGGAAGTCCATCAGGCGTTGGTCGCCGGAATTCAGGATGCACAGGTGCAACTGCAAACCGCGGTGACTCAAACGCGCACCACACTCGGCCTGTTCGGCACGCGCGAAGCGCTGCACGGCAACTACTTGAACCGTGCCGTGGCGGCGAATATCGGGATCTATGGCAATAGCGTCGAAGAGGCGTTCTACACCGGCACCCGGCTCGACAGTCAGGGGCAACCGCTGCAAGGCGGGCGCAGTTATCGACTGCGTTTTGCACCGGGGCAATTGCCGCCGGCAAGTGAGTTCTGGTCGCTGACGCTGTACGACTTGCCGGACCGGCAATTGGTTGCCAATGCAATTGACCGTTATTGCTTGAGCAGCCGGGATGCGTTGCAGGTGGATGCGGACGGCGGGGTGACGCTGGTGATGCAGCCCTCGGCGCCGCAATCGTCGAACAACTGGTTGCCGACACCGGCCAGCGGCGCGTTTACCGTGATCCTGCGTTTGTACGGGCCGAAGCAAGAGGTGATTGAACAGCGCTGGCGGATGCCGGTGGTTGAGCAAGCCTAGAAGCAAAAGATCGCAGCCTTCGGCAGCTCCTACAGGGAAAAACGCATTCCAATGTAGGAGCTGCCGCAGGCTCGGGCCGCGTTCGGACGATCTTTTGATCTGGCTTAAGGCGTAACGATATTGAACTGCGGCGCAAAGGTATCCAGGCTGCTCATCAACTCACCAAGCTTCTTGCCATTGCCTTGCAGCTTGACCAAACCTTTCTGGATCGCCGTCGGGAAGTCCAGTTGCTTGAGGCTGATCTGCTCCAGGGTTGCCTTGCTCATGCTCACCCCGGCATCCGCCTGCGGGTTGAGCCCGGCGCGGTGGGTCAGCACGCCGTTGCGCAGCGTCAGGGTGAAGTCCTTGTTCGAGTCTTCGAAAGTCCAGTTCACGGTCATGTCATGGCCCACCGCTTTGTCGCTGTCCAGGCGAATCGCCAGGAAGTCGAAGAACATCTCCGGGCTCATCGCCCGCACCATGTCCGCCGATACCGAGGTGCCGCCATGCGGCGGAACGCCGTTGCGCAGTTCCATGGCGCCGGTCAGGTACATGTTGCGCCAGGTGGCGTTTTCGCTTTGATAACCCAGTTGCTCCAGCGTCTCGGCCTGCACCTTGCGCGCGTCGCCGTTGTCCGGATCGCTGAACAGCAACTGATTGCCCAGTTGCGCGGCCCAGCGGTAATCCCCCTTGGCCATCGCTGCACGCATTTTCTCCAGCACCGCGGCGCCACCGCCCATGGCCTCGACACTGCGTTTGGCGGTTTCCACCGGTGGCAACGGATTGAGGTTGGCCGGGTTGCCGTCATAGAAACCCAGGTAACGCTGATACACCGCGCGCACGTTGAAACTCAGGGAACCGTAGTAACCGCGGGTGTACCACTTCTGGTCCAGCGTGCCCGGCAGTTTCTTGATCGCATCGGCGACTTCCAGCGGCGTCATGCCCTGGTTCAATAAATGCAGGGTGCGGTCGTTGAGGAAGGCGTACATATCGCGCTGATCGGCAAGGAACGTGCGGATGCGTTCGCCGCCCCAGGTCGGCCAGTTGTGCTGGGCGAACAGCACATCGCTCTTGTCGCCATATCGCGCTAGGCTGCTGTCGAGGTATTGCGCCCAGGCCTTGGCGTCACGCACCTGCGCACCGCGCGGGGTGAGGATGTTGTGCATCATCTGCGTGGCGTTTTCCGCCATGCACAGCGCCCGCAGTTGCGGCAGGTAGAGGTTCATTTCTGCAGGCGCCTCAGTGCCCGGCGTGAGCTGGAACTCTACGTCGAGGCCGGCGATGGTGCGGGTTTCCAGTTCCTTGTCGATCAGGTCGGTGGGCGCAATCAGGGTGATGGTGCCGCCGCTCGGCGAGCTCTTGCCCAGGCCTGCATCGACCTGACCATGTTCGCCACGGGGCAGCAGGCTGCCGAACTGATACTGCGCACGGCGGCTCATGGCGTTGCCGGCGAACACGTTTTCGCTCATCACGTGTTCCATGAAACCCACGGGGGCGAACACCTTGACCTTGCCGGCCTTGACGTCGGCCTCGTCGATCACCCCGCGCACACCGCCGAAATGATCGACGTGGGTGTGGCTGTAGATCACCGCCACCACCGGTTTTCGCGGGCGATTCTGGTAGTACAACTCCAGCGCCGCTTTGGCGGTCTCGGACATGGTCAGCGGATCGATGATGATCAGCCCGTCGTCACCTTCGATGATGGTCATGTTGGCCAGATCGAGGCCGCGTACCTGATACAGCCTTGGGCTGACTTCGAACAACCCGGCATGGGCACTGAGCTGGGCCAGGCGCCACAGGCTCGGGTTGACCGAGTCCGGGGTCTGATCCTTGGCGAGGAAGTCATAGGCCGGCAGATCCCAGATGACCTTGCCGGCGGCATCCTTGATCTGGCCCTTGAATGGCGCGATCAAGCCTTTGCTGACCGACTCGAAATCGGTGCGGTCGCTGAAGGGCAGTTGTTGCAGCACTGCGGTATTGATAGCGGCAGTCTGCGCGCTGGCGGCGACCGGTGCATCGGCGGCGATCACCGACTGCGTCAGGCACGCGGTGATCAGGCAGGCCAGCAGGCCACGAGGGTGCAAAGCGAAACGAGGCATGGAGTCTCCGTTTTTTATCGTTATGGTTAGACCAGCCTCAAGGGTAAGGCGCCACCGGGCCGCGGTGATCATCGTCAACGGACAAAAACCATTCAGGGCCGCTATTCTTGGCCCATGCTCATCGAACGGGTTCTTCCATGCTTGAAGTCCAGGGTGTGTTCAAAAGCTACGCCACGCCGCAAGGGCCGTTGCCGGTGTTGCAAGGCGTCGACCTGAATTTGAAACCCGGCAGCAGCCTGGCGTTGATGGGCGAGTCGGGCAGTGGCAAAAGCACCTTGCTGCACTTGATCGCCGGGCTGGACAAGGTTGATCGCGGCAGTATCCGCAGCGGCGAACATCGACTGGAGCAGATGAACGAAGGGCAACTGGCGAACTGGCGACGCACCGAGATCGGCCTGGTGTTCCAGCAGTTCAACCTGATCGGCAGTTTGCGGGTGGAGGACAACCTCGCGTTTCAGGCGCGGCTCGCCGGGCGTCATGATCCGCGCTGGCAGGCGCATCTGGTGCAGCGGTTGGGGTTGGGCGAGTTGCTCAAGCGCTATCCGGAACAACTCTCTGGCGGGCAGCAGCAACGAGTCGCATTAGGTCGAGCCCTGGCCTCGCAACCGAAACTGCTACTGGCCGACGAGCCCACCGGCAGCCTGGATGAGACCACCAGCGACGAGGTATTGAGGTTATTGCTGGAACTGCTCGATGACAGTGCCACGACCCTGTTGATGGTCACCCACAGCCCCGGCGTCGCGGCCCGGTTGGCGGAAAAAGTGGTGCTGCACGGTGGGCGTCTGGCCGCTGTGGACGAGCGCTGACATGCGCATTTTTCGCGAAGCCCTGCGGGCGCTGCTCAGTCACTGGCGGCAACACCCGGTGCAGTTCTTCAGTGTGCTGACTGGGTTGTGGTTGGCCACCAGCCTGCTGACCGGTGTGCAGGCGTTGAACAGCCAGGCGCGAGAAAGCTACGCCCGCGCCAGTCAACTGATTGGCGGTGAACCCCAGGCCAGCCTCAGTGCAACCGCTGGCGGGACGTTTCCTCAGCAATGGTTTATCGACTTGCGTCGCGCCGGTTGGCCGGTGTCGCCGGTGCTGCAAGGGCGGGTGACGCTCAAGGGCCATGAGGATCAACGGCTGCAATTGATGGGCATCGAGCCGGTGTCACTGCCGGCCGGTAACGAGGTGGCCGGGCAGGCTCTGGCGATCGAACAGGTGGTCGAATTTTTCAGCCCTCCCGGCAGCACCTGGATTTCGCCGTCGACCTTGCAGACGTTGGGTTTGCGCGAAGGCGACCGGCCTTTGAGCGTCAGCGGTGCATCGTTGCCGCCCCTGCATGTACAAACCGATATGGCCCCCGGCGTGTTGCTGGTGGACATCGGTTTTGCCCAGCAGATTCTCGGTTTGCCCGATCAGCTCTCGCGCCTGCTACTGCCCAAGGATTTCAGCGCGACATTGCCCGAGCCGTTCAAGGGACAACTGCAATTCAAAAGCAGCGCTGAAGAAAGCAATCTGGCGCGCCTGACCGAGAGCTTTCACCTGAACCTCAATGCGCTGGGTTTTCTGTCGTTCGTGGTTGGGCTGTTCATCGTGCATGCCGCGATCGGGCTGGCGCTGGAGCAGCGTCGAGGTTTGCTGCGGACAATGCGCGCTTGCGGCGTCAGCGCGCGGATGTTGATTGCCTGCCTCGCGGTCGAACTGGGCGGGTTGGCCTTGATCGGTGGCGTGGCCGGAGTCGTCAGCGGCTATCTGCTGGCCAGCGTGTTGCTGCCGGATGTCGCCGCCAGCCTGCGTGGTTTGTACGGCGCCGAAGTGGCGGGGCAGTTGAGCCTGAGTCCGCTGTGGTGGCTCAGCGGGATTGGCTTGAGCCTGCTGGGCGCCTTGCTCGCCGGTGGCAACAGTTTGTGGCGGGCGTCGCGCTTGCCGTTGCTGGCGCTGGCCGACCCGCAGGCCTGGCATCAGGCGCATGCGCGATGGTTGCGGCGTCAGGGTTGGGTGGCGGCGCTGGCCTTGGTAATGGCGGGGCTGGCATTGGTGTTTGGCGACAGCCTGATCAGCGGATTTGTCTTGATGGCGACGCTGTTGGTCGGTGCGGCGCTGGCGCTGCCCGTGGTGCTTGATGCGCTGCTCAACCTGCTGCTGCATCGCAATCGCTCGGTACTCGGCCAGTGGTTTCTTGCCGATTGTCGCCAGCAATTGCCGGCCCTGAGCCTGGCGCTGATGGCACTGCTGTTGGCGCTGGCGGCCAACATCGGCGCTGGCAGCATGACCGCCGGTTTTCGTCAGACCTTCAGCGACTGGCTCGAACAACGGCTGACCGCCGAGCTTTACCTCAACCCACAAAACCCGGCCCAGGCCCGGGAGCTGCACACCTGGCTCGAACAGCAGCCGCAGCCCACGGCAGTGCTGCCCAACTGGCAGGTGTCGATCCAGCAGCAAGGCTGGCCGGTGGATGTCTTCGGCGTGATCGATCACCCGACCTATCGCCAGCACTGGCCGCTGCTGGAAGCCTTGGGTGACAAACCCTGGGATCACCTGGCCGCGGACGATGCCGTAATGCTCAGCGAGCAACTGGCGCGACGCTTGAAAGTGCAGGTGGGCGATCACCTCTCGATTGCCACGCCCAATGGCCCGTGGTCGCCGCGCATCGTCGGGATCTACGCCGACTATGGCAATCCGAAGGGGCACCTGCTGGTCAATGTCCATCACCTCCTGCGCGGCTGGCCGCAGTTGACGCCGAATCGCTTCAACCTGCGCATTGAACCGGCGTCGATTGCGCCGTTCGTGAAGGCGCTGCAAGAGCGTTTCGTTCTGGAAGACAGTCGCATAGTCGATCAGGCGCGGCTCAAGGGATGGTCCACGCAAGTGTTCGAACGCACCTTCGCCGCCACCGCCGCGCTCAACAGTCTGACCTTGTGCGTGGCCGGCGTAGCGTTGTTCATCAGCCTGCTGACCCAGAGCCAGAGTCGCCTCGGGCAACTGGCGCCGTTATGGGCGCTGGGCGTGACACGGCGGCAACTGATGCTGCTCAACCTCGGGCAAACCTGGCTGCTGGCGGTGCTGACACTGGTGCTGGCGTTGCCGCTGGGCATCGCACTGGCCTGGTGCCTGGACACGGTGATCAACGTCCAGGCGTTCGGCTGGCGCCTGCCGCTGCGGGTGTTTCCGTTGCAACTGTTGCAGTTGATGGGGTTGGCGCTGGTGGCGACGTTGCTGGCGTCGGCATGGCCGTTGTATTCGTTGTATCGCACGCAACCGGCGGACTTGCTGAGGACGTTTGCCCATGAGGATTAAGTTCGCCGTGTGGCTGTTGGCGTTGCTACTCATTGGTTGCGATCAATCGGCACCCGTGGAAAAAGGCTTCGCGGGCATGGGCAATCAAGCGACCGCCTTCACGCCGGTAGTGCCTGGCCGGGAGTTCAGCTTTCCGGCGGATCACGGCCCCCACGACGGTTTTCGCATTGAATGGTGGTACATCACGGCCAACCTCAAGGACGAGCAGGGTCAGGAATTCGGTGCGCAGTGGACGCTGTTCCGCAGTGCCTTGAAAGCCACGCCCGAGGTGGCCGGTTGGGAAAACCAGACAATCTGGCTCGGTCATGCGGCTGTGACCTCGGCGACAGTGCATCACGCGGCCGAACGTTATGCCCGGGGTGGCATCGGTCAGGCCGGTGTCAGCCTGGCGCCGTTCAACGCGTGGATTGATGACTGGCGATTCAGCAGTCAGGCGACGGCTGAAAATCCGGTGGCCGACCTGCAACTCAGCGCCCGCGACAAATCCTTCAGTTACCAATTGCGGCTGACCTCAACACGTCCGCAGGTGCTGCAAGGTGACAAGGGGTTCAGTCAGAAATCCGAGCAGGGCCAGGCGTCGTACTACTACAGCCAGCCGTTTTTCCAGGCCAGCGGCACCCTGATAATCGACGACAAACGCTATCAGGTCAGCGGCCCCGCGTGGCTCGACCGCGAATGGAGCAGCCAACCGCTGACCGCCAACCAGACCGGTTGGGACTGGTTTTCCCTGCACCTGGACAGTGGCGAACAGGTGATGCTCTATCGCATGCGGCAAAAGGACGGCGAGCCTTATCTGACCGGCACCTGGATCGACGCACAGGGCCAGACACAGCTGCTCAAGGCCGGCGACATCCGCCTCACGCCGCAGGACACCGCTACCGTGGCAGGGCGCAAGATGCCCGTTCGCTGGTCGATCCAGATTCCCGACAAACACCTCGACATCGTCATCAGCGCCCTCAATCCCGATGCCTGGATGGATTTGCGCATTCCTTATTGGGAAGGTCCGGTGCGCTTGAGCGGCAGTCATGGCGGGCAGGGTTATCTGGAAATGACCGGGTATTGAGTCGGAACTCTCGGTAGCACGCAGGCCTCCTAAATCAAGAAGGCCATTGACCGGAGACTGCCATGCGCGAAGACCTCACACCGCCCGACCTTGACGCGTGGCAGCGGCTGTTTGAAGACCAGGCTTACTGGCAGCAGTCCCCCGACGCCCATTACATCGCATTGCTGCGCCTGGCCGACGATCTGCTGGGGCAGGGCGCCATTGATCTCCAACAGTGGCAAGACTTGCGGGCCAAGGCTGAGCAATCCCACAAAGACTCACCGGCCATTAACGTTGCCCGTCAAGTCGACGATCCTGAAGCTTGAGGTAAATGACCATGAAGCCGACACCGGAATCAGAAAACCCCGACGAGCCACGTCCAGCTGGAGAAACCGAACGCGACAACGATGCCCTGCGCCCAACCGACCCGGCCCGGCGCAAGGAAAGCGGCAAGGGTACGGCCAGCGGCGAATCGACTGCGCAGGAAACGGCGAAGACTGCAGTTGAGCGTCGAACTCTCTAAACAGCGTCTATGCTCATTCCCACGCGGCGTTGAACCGGGTTTCAGCGCCGTTTGTCGCCAATAGACCACAGGGAATGTTCTGCCTATGAAACGCCACGCACTGACCAAAGCCATCACCCTTGCCACCTTGCTGTCTGCCGCCAGCCTGAGCGCCGTTGCGGCGGATATTCCGCTGTCTGCCGTCGTGGAAGCCGATCAGATCACCACCAAAGTCGTTTCGGTCGATGCCGCCAGTCACCAAGTCGTCCTTGAAGGGCCGGAAGGTCGCCAGGTGCATGTGCAACTGACCGACAAGGCCAAGAACCTCGACAACCTGAAAGTCGGCGATCAGGTCGACGTCAAGGTGACCCGCGCCGTCGCGGCTTACCTCGACACTGATGTCGACAAGGGTTTGCCAGGCTCTACCGAGCGCACCGGCGAAGTTCGCGCCGCGCCGGGCAGCGCCAACCCTGGGGGCGAAGCCTACCGCCAGGTACAGGTCCAGTTGAAGATCACCGGCATTGATGTGAAGAACAACCGTGTGACCTTCGAAAACCCTAAAGGCCAGTCGAAAACAGTCGATGTCGAAAGACCGGAAGTTCAAGCAAAACTGAAGGATCTGAAAGTTGGGCAAAGCGTGTATGTGACTTACACCGACATCCTGACCGTGACCAGCAAACGCGGAAGTTGAGTATTAGCTCTACTTGAAGATTGTTCTTGTACAACTTTTTGTATAAGAACAATCAGCCTTGTTTATGGTCGAGCTGGTGAGTTTCTAGTCGTCTGCCCAAGTAATATTGGAGTCGGCATTTAATGGAATATGTATCGGAAAATTTCATTTTTTAAGCGCGGACATATTCATCGACTTCAATTAAAATGTGCCCCGTTCGCCCAGTGTCACGGCTCTTTACCAGTGCACGGATTGCCGAGGCCATTGCACTGGGCGAACACCTTTCTATTCGGAAATTCCTGCTTTTTAACTTAATGGCGGCAGCCTGAATGTTATGTACTGAAGATGAGCGGATTTAGCCCGCGATAGGCGATCGCCAATCATCGGAGCCAGAAGTGCCGGACACTTCATGAGTCCAGGTTATTTTTCGATAACTGAAATGCACGTCTTCAAGGTGGGTGAAGTGTGCGTTGCTTGGGTCTTGGCAGTTGTGCATATAGTCCTTGATATCGACGATTACGGCGTCCTCCAGTTTGATTGTGTAGTAGTGTTCCTGGGTGCCTTTAGTCGAGGTCCTGAACCACTTTATTTCCACTTCAGTGATGAGCTCACCGGAACACAGGGCATTCAGCAGTAGGGGGGAGGCTCTGTCGAAAACTTTGGTGATGATTACCGGTTTGTGAATGCGCTGAGCAGTGGGTTGACCGGATTGCGGGTCACGGGGCTTCGTTATTTCGTGGCTGAACGCCTGAACCATTACTTCGTTTTCGTATCCTTCCTGAAAGATGTTGCCAACAGAATCGGCAGTAAATGCGCCTTCCGTTATTCGACCTTGTGTTATTCCGTGCACGGACATATATGCGGGTATAGCCATGGATGCTCTCCTTGCTAGGGTTAAGTCAAACTCCCGACAGGCACTATCGCCTGATGGGGGCCTGACAGTTAACAAGGTCCGTGCCATAAATCTGAAAGCCATGTAAACCGGGTGGTTGAGTTAATTTACTGAACGTTCTGTAGCGAAAAGCCCTCAATATTTGCGCAGAAAGTTGCGCGACAGAGAACTGCTTTTGGCGCAACGTGTCGGAGAGCCTTGCAGGCTGAGCGATCCCTTCCGTGCCATGTTCCGGTGGGAGGGAAAAATGCAGCTTCCTGCGCATCACGGCCATACGCCACCACCGCAGTCCCGAGACGGAGTGAAGACGACATGAAAATCCTGATGGTTTTAACGTCCCACGATCAATTGGGTAACACCGGCAAGAAAACCGGATTCTGGCTGGAAGAGTTCGCCGCACCGTATTACGCCTTCAAGGATGCCGGCGCGCAATTGACCCTGGCCTCGCCCAAGGGCGGGCAACCGCCGCTGGACCCGAAAAGCGACGAGCCCGACGCGCAAACCGAAGCCACTGAGCGTTTCCGCAAGGACCCTGCGACGCAGTCTGCACTGGCCTCGACCGTCGTACTCGGCTCGGTGAAAGCCGGCGATTACGATGCGATCTTCTACCCGGGCGGCCATGGCCCGCTGTGGGACCTGGCCGAAGACAAGCAGTCGATTGCCCTGATTGAAGCGTTCTACAACGCCGGAAAACCGGTGGCGACGGTTTGCCATGCACCGGGTGTGTTGCGCCATGCCAAAGGCGCGGATGGTCAGCCATTGGTAAAAGGCAAGAAGGTCACGGGGTTCACCAACAGTGAAGAAGACGCCGTGCAATTGACCGATGTCGTGCCGTTTCTGGTCGAGGACGAACTCAAGGCCAAGGGCGGGATTTTTTCCAAGGGACCTGATTGGGCGAGCTACGTGCTCACCGATGGCCTGTTATTGACCGGGCAGAATCCGGCGTCGTCGCAGGCGACGGCTGAAGCGCTGTTGGCGAAATTGAAATAGACACAAATCCTGTAGGAGCACGGCTTGCCGGCGATGGCGCCCGTGCAATCGCCATCGCCGGCAAGCCGTGCTCCTACAGGTCCGTGTCAGTGAGCGAATTCGGCAAAACACTGCTCGATCGAACGCCGCTGCGTCTCCGCATACAGCCCCAATTCATCAATCGTCTTGCGCCCCAAGGCCTTTTCGAATGCCTGCTGATTGGAATGCACACCATAGTGGGTCTGCGCGGCGTCCCCCAGGTTTGACTGAAAAATCCCTGCCGCGCTCACCGGCAGGAAGTCTTCGTACACCAACGGTTCAACCCGCAGATAACCGTCGCTGACAAGGTCTTCCAGAGGCAAGGTTTTCAGCTCGGCGGCGGCCAGGCCTTTTTCCGTCACGAAATACCGAAAGTACGCCAGTTCCTGTCGTCGCATGCCTTCATAGGTGTCAGGGAATTCGCTGAAGTGCTGCACCATTAATGCGTTGTAGCGCTCGGCGTTGGCTTCGTTGGGAAAGTCCTTGAGTTCGTCCCGCGCAGCATTGAGCAAGCGGTCATACAGCGCTCGGCCTTTAGGCGTAAGGGCCGCACCGCGTTGTTCGATCTCGCCGAAGCGGGCGCTGTGACTGCCCCGTGTTTCGGCCTGATCGGTGAAGGCGACCGGTTCGTCGAGCGCCTTGAAGCTGGTCTGGCGCAGCAGGATCGGGCACTGGCGACGCGGCGGGCCTTCGATCACCGCTTTGGGTGTGATGCCGTGCGCTGGCATTTGTGCCTGAACGATGTCGATGTCCAGGGTGCGCGGTGTCAGGTGATTGATGTGCGGACCTTTGAACGCCACCACATCGGCAATCAGTCGGTGCTGGGCGCTGAGTTTCTGGTACTGCTCGGCGGTGACGGTGGCGCTGTGGTGCCAGCGGAAAGTTTCCAGCGCCTGTTTGACGAATTCTTCTGCCTCTTGTTCGGTAAGGCCGCCCTGGCTTTCGGCACGATCGATGAGGCTCAGCGCGGTCGGGGTGAAAATCGAACGTTTATCCAGCACCGATTGGGCGAACGCTCGCAGTTCCAGATCTTCGATCAGCTCCAGACGCAACAAAGAGGTGAAGACGCGGAACGGGCTGACTTGCAGCGCCGCTTCGTGCACGGCGCGAAATGCCGTGGAGTGCACCGGCACGCCAGCCGGGGTCAGGTCGTAATAACCCACGGGTTGCATGCCCATCACCGCGAACAGGCGGGCGAGGGTGGCCAGTTCAGCGGCCGTCCCGACGCGGATCGCGCCATGGCGCTCGAGGTCCAGGCGTTCGATTTCGCCGGTGCTGTTCAACTGCCGGGCCACTTGCGGGTCGCTGTCCAGCACATGGCGGTTGGTCTGCTCCACCAGCTCCATCAACGCGCCGTACAGTGGCACCTCTTCGCGGTACATGTCGGACATCGCTTTGGAGAAGCGTTGGCGGATCAGGTCGGGGCTGACGAAGCTCGGGTGATTCATGAACGAAATTCCTGGCGCGGTGACGTGAAGGATGGGAGAAAAGATCGCAGCCTTCAGCGACGCCGACAAACGAAGTTTCTGACGAACTTCATTCTGCAAAGGACTGCAACCTCAATGCAGTCGTTGATCCTGAGGGCTTTCCGAGCGCAGCGATGCCAAAAACTCCCGATACAGGCGTGCAGAACCCGCAGGCGCCTCGACCATTGGCATGTGGCCGATGCCTTCCCAGACTTCTACCCGCAGATCGGCGATGCCCTTGCTCCAGATGGCCACGCTGCTGACATCGATCAGGCGATCCTTGCGCCCCCACAGCAGCAATGCCGGCGCCGTGATCTCCGGCAATTTTGGCTCCATCGGCGGGCTGGCGCGAAAATCACTGAAGATTTCTTCCAGCTCGTCACGCGATTGTTCATAGCGGTGGGCGATGGCGTCCAGCACCACGCGCGGTATCCACGGTGGATCGGCCATGGTCATGGCATAGAAGTATTTGAATTCTTCACGGGAGTGAATCAGGAACGGGTTGTGGCCCTTGGCCAAATGGCGCTCCAGGTCACTGGGTTCGGGGGAAGTGACGCCGGCCGGATCGATCAGGGCGACCGAGACAATGCGCTCCGGATACGTGGCTGCCAGCCATGCCGCCAGGTAGCCGCCCATCGAGTTGCCGATCACATGTACCTTCTCGACCCCACAAACGTCGAGTAGCTGAATCATGCGCTTGGCCTGCAGCGGGATGTCATAGCCGCCACCGGCCTTGAAGCCGGTTTCGCCGTGACCGGCGATGTCGGGGATGATCACCCGGTAGTTGCCGACAAAGTGCCGGGCGAAACGCAGCCAGATATTTTTGTCGGCACTGAAGCCATGCAGCATCAATACATTGCTGGACGCTTCGTACGGCCCGCCTTGCCAGGTCGAGACGGTCATTTCGCTGATGGGCACGACAATCTTGTGCAGCTTGTACAACTTGGCCTCGGCAGCGGTGCTCAAGTCGTACAGCCAATAACCGATGGCCGGGTAGCTCAGCCAGCTCCAGGCCGCGAAAACCGCGATAGCGACAACCAGTAAAAGCATCGGATGTCTTCCTTCTAAAGGCTCAGGACAATATGTGATCGGCGGGTTTCAGGGCTCGGGTCAAGCGGTGGAAGCTGAAACTGAACCCCGGAAACATGGCAATCACATGACCGCTCTTGCTTTGATACCAACTGTGGCAGCCACCGGACTTCCACACTGTGCGTTCCATTTCTCTATGGATCATTTCAGTGTAGGTACGTTCTGCCTCGGGGCGAACTTCGATACTGCGCAAACCTTGTGTTTTTAATGTGCGAATGCAGTCGAGGATGTAGTTCATCTGCGATTCGATGATAAACAGCGCCGATGTATGGCCGATGCCGGTGTTCGGGCCGGTGACGATAAACAGGTTGGGAAAGGCGGGCAGGGCAGTGCCGAGGTAGGCGCGAGGATACTCGGCCCACACGTTTCGCAATTGCGTGCCGTTTTTGCCGCTGACCGGGTAGGAAATCACCCCGTCGGTGGCGTCATAACCGGTAGACCAGACGATGAGGTCGAGATCGATATGCTGGCCGTCCTGCATGACGATGCCGGTTTCGTCGATCGCGGCGATCCCTTGTTCACGGCTGTGCAGCGTCACGTTACTGCGGGCCAGCGCCGGGTACAACGTGCTGGAAAGGATTACCCGTTTGCAGCCGATGGTGTAATCCGGCGTCAGCTTTTTCCGCAGTTCGACGTCTGGCACCTGGCGCTTGAGAAATCGCAGGGCCTGATGCTGGACCATGCGCACGGCCGGCTTCGAGTATTTGAAGGCAATCACCCGGGTTTCGAATTGCCAGTAGATCATCCAGCGCAGCAGCTTGTAGGCCGGTTTGAGCCCGAGCAGCCAACGCTGGAAGCGGCCGAACGTGCGGTCCGCCCGAGGCAGCACCCAGTGTGGCGTGCGCTGGAATACATGCAGATGCGCGATATCCGGGGCGATTGCCGGAATCACCTGGGCCGCACTGGCACCGCTGCCGACGATGGCTACGCGTTTTTTCCGGTAGTCGTAGGAATGGTCCCAATTGTTGGTGTGAAAAGTTTTGCCCTGAAAGCGTTCCTGACCTTCGAAGTGCGGCACTACCGGTTGGCTCAATGGCCCCGTGGCATTGATCAGAAACTGCGCGTGGAACGTGCCTTTGCCGGCGGTGTGCACGGCCCAGCGTTTGCCGGCCTCATCCCATTCGACACGCTCGACATTGGCCTGCAATTCCACTCTGTCACGCAAGCCGAAATGCTCCACCACGTACCGGGTGTAGCGATGCAGTTCGGCCTGTTCGGCGAACATCTGCGTCCAGCGGTAAGGGGCGAAGGACAATGAGTAGAGCGGCGAGGGCACATCGACGGCGGCGCCGGGATAGGTGTTCTGGCACCAGGTGCCACCGAAGAAGTCCCGCCGTTCCAGCAGGCGAAAGTCAGTGATGCCGGCCTTGAGCAAATTCACCGCTGCACACTGGCCGCCAAAGCCGCTGCCGATGATCAGCACTTGGAAGGTCTGCATGGGTCTCCTTTTTTGTCGTGACGAGTCCAACCTGTTCTTCATGTATAGCCAATCATGGCGCCCGCGTATTGTGTCTATGTCCGGGTATTCAGCCTGCCAGCCGGTGATGGCTATTTAACGTTGCCCTGATAGACTTCGAGCACACCTCGCAACCTTCGGTGTAATCAGGTTCCGTTCTGTGGTGCAGAGGTCCCAATGGGAAACGTGGGAGGAAAAGGACTTTCACTGGCCAGGAGGCTCTACGCATCGCGTGCCCTCGGCCTCGTTCTGGGTTTGCTGTGCGTGAGTGCGGCGATGTACCCGCTGAATCCGGCGCCCTGGGTCTGGGGCGTGATGCTGTTCAACGGCTTGCTCTGGCCACATCTGGCCTATCAATGGTCACGACGTGCCGCCAGGCCATACCACGCCGAACACCGTAATTTGCTGGTAGATGCCTTCATGGGCGGCTTCTGGGTTGCCGCCATGCAATTCAATCCGCTGCCCAGCGCTACCACCATTTCCATGATGGCAATGAATAACGTAGCCATCGGTGGCTTGCGTTTTCTGCTGGCGGGTACGGCCGCGCAGATTCTCGGCATCGGTGTCGGATGGCTGATCTTCACGCCGCTGTTCATTCCTGAAACCAGCCAACTGCAGCTGTACGCCTGCCTGCCCCTGATGTGTTTTTATCCGCTGGCGTTGGGCCTGATCTGCTTTCGCCAGGCCCATACCCTCGGTCGGCAAAAGCGTGAGTTGCTGGCTCTGAGCCGCACCGACAGCCTGACCGGCCTGCTCAATCACGGCGCCTGGAAGGACCAACTGGAAGTCGAGTTCCAGCGCTGCCAACGCCAGCCGCAGGGCGGGGCGATTGCGCTGATCGACATCGACCATTTCAAAAGCATCAACGATACCTACGGCCATGTCGCCGGTGACATCGTGTTGCGGCAATTGAGCAAGATACTCAGGCAGAACCTGCGGGCCACTGATGTCGCCGGGCGTTATGGTGGCGACGAGTTCTGCGTGATCCTGCCGAACCTGCCCCTGGGTAGCGCTGCCGCTGTCATGGAAGCCCTGCGGGAGCGCTTCGCTACGCTGGGCTATGAGCAGAGTCCGGCGCTGAAGGTTAGCCTGAGTATTGGGCTGGCGGCGTTCAACCCAAGTCACACGGATGCCACTCGGTGGCTCAACGATGCTGATCAGGCGTTGTATGAGGCCAAGACCAATGGTCGAAATCGGGTTATCTGTTGTGGGGATGGTCGGCCGGAGCATGAACTGCTTGATTCGGTTTGATCGCTGCTCGCTATAGTTTGTTGATTGTGTACATATCCGTTGCTGCGGTAACGGCGGCTTATGGTTTCGCCCTTACGGCGAGTCCCTTTTGTCAAACGCCCGGAAGCCGGCCCAGCCAAAAGGAACCAAAAAGTCTCGCCCCTTACGTTCGGCCCCTCGCTAAGGCTCGGTGTTCCTTCGCTCCGGCATTCATCCGGGGGCATCGCCTACGGTCTGCTTCGCGACGACCTCCTCTCGATGTGTGCGGCTTCGCCGCACGGCGCTACGCGCCTGCCCCCCGGATGAACGCCTCCACTCAGCCTGCCGAGGGGGCGGGTGGATCAAGAGCGGCAGGCGAGCTAACGCTCGGCCTGTTGAGTGGTGAAGAGCATAAGTGCACCCCAAACCACTGTGGGAGCTGGCTTGCCAGCGATGGCGGCCTGACAGCCGACCTGATTTCTACGGATGTACCCAATCCAACTGTAGGAGCGAGCCTGCTGGCGATGGCGTCGTGTCAGACGACAGAGGGTTGCTGGCTGCCCATCACTCCTTAACGTGCATGAACTCCTCCGCCCAACGAATGTATTCCTCAGGCTGCGTGTAGGTATGGGTCAGTTCTGTCGCGTTCAGGTCCGCGGCCTGGGTGAAGATCTGCCGTTGTTCGCGCAGGCTGTCGTACGTCGCCTTGATCGCGGCGAAGTAGGCGCCATGGCCATCGATGACGACGCGCACGCCCAGTTCGGCCAGGCGTTGGTCATCACGCAATAGCGGATTGCCGTAGGTCACCAGCATCAGCGGCACGCTCAGGTGTTCGGCGATCTGTTCCAGATGGTCGAAGTCCTTCACGCCCACCATGCAAATCCCGTCCGCGCCGGCGGCTTGATATTGCTTGGTGCGGCTGATGATTTCCTGGACCGGCAGAATCCCTGCGTGGGTGCGGGCGATGATGGCCATTTCCGAGTCGCAGCGGGCTTCCAGTGCCGCGCGGATCTTGCCGACGCCTTCGGCGACGGTGATCAGGTCGGTGGATTTGCGGCCGAATTGCGCCGGCAGCAGGGTGTCTTCGATGGTCAGGGCCGCCACGCCGGCACGTTCGAGCTCGACGATGGTGCGCATCACGTTGAGTGCATTGCCGTAGCCATGGTCGGCGTCGGCAATGACCGGCAATTGGGCGACACGGCCGATACGGGTGGCCTGCTCAGCGAATTCGCTGAGGGTGATCAAGGCGAAGTCAGGGGCGCCCAGCACCTGCAACGATGCCACCGAACCACCCAGGATCCCAACCTCAAACCCAAGGTCGGCGGCGATGCGCGCCGACATCGGATCGAAGACCGATGCCGTGTGATAGCAGGTGTTGGAGGCGAACAGTTGACGAAAATTGCGGCGTAAATCTTGATGAGACAGCCTGGACATATGGGTTCCACCAATGGAAATGGAAGGGCTTGAGCAAAAGTGTCAACGCCGAAAGTGTAAAAGGCTATCACGTAGGGAGGTGGAGAATGATGACGAATTTAGCGCAATTTCTGCCTTTTTGATCCCGGTAATACTGCGTGCCGCGTACTCACGTGAACGGTCAGGCCGCCACCGCCTGCTGTTGTTGGTTGAGCAGCGGCACGGCCCTAACAGAATCACCAGGCTGTAGCTGCAAGCGTTTGGCCGTCAGGCGATCGACGATCAAACTGCGACCCGATTGTCGGGCCGGCACCGCGGTGATGCGACAGTTTTCCAGGCGGCGGTTGTAGACCAGCCATGTCGGCGCCTGGTCGTCCGGGGTGCCAATGGCCAATTCCAGCAGTTGACTGTCGCGCACCGTGCGGATGCCCGAGGTAGGCGCCTCGATGACCGGACCCGCATCGAAGATGTCGATGTAGCCCTTGTGCGCAAAACCCTCGGCGGCAAGGATTTTCAAGGCTGGCTCGCTGTTCGGATGAGGCTTGCCGATGACGGCCTGGGCCTGTTCGGTGAGCAGGCAGGTGTAAATCGGTTGGCGTGGCATCAGTTCGGCGATGAAGGACTTGTTGCCCAGCCCCGACAAATGATCGGCATGACTGAAATCCATCTTGAGAAAATGCCGACCCACGCTGTCCCAGAAGGGTGAACAGCCTTGCTCATCGGCACTGCCGCGCAGTTCGGCGATGAGCTTTTCGCCAAACAGGTGCGGGAACTCCGCTACAAACAACAAGCGACTCAGGGACAGCAATCGACCGTGATTGCCCAGGCGTTGATCGGGGCGCAAAAACAATGAGCAGAGTTCCGATTGACCGGTCATTTCATTGTTCAGGAACAAGGTCGGAATGTGTCGCTGGATACCCAGGTCCGCTGATGAACTGACTGTCAGCCCGACCCGGTAGTTGTACCAAGGCTCGCGCAAGCCGACGGCCCCCGTCAGGGCACTGACGCCGATCACTTGCTGATCGTCGTCCTCGAGGACAAACAGATAATCGGCATCGGCGCGTTCGACCTGTTCGGCGAATGTTCTTTTGGCCCAGCGCAGGCGGTGGGCCAGGCGGTTTTCGTCGGCCGACAGGCTGTTCAATGCGCGGTCTACTTGTTGCACCAGCGTGAGCAAGGCAGACAGGTCAGTGACCTGAACCGGGCGAACAATCATGCAGCAACTCCTTTTGCGCGCCTGCTCAGGCGTTGTGATCGGGCACGGGCCCACAAGGTGCTCACAGTGCGATCAGCCGGACGGGACTGCCATTGCTCACCCTCAGCGCAGTACACATCCCGGCGTCCAGGGTCACCGATTGCCCGGCAACATCGTCCAGATCAGCAACGATGGCGCGGAAATTTTCCAGCGAATCGTTGCTTACCAGGTATCGGCCGCGGGCATCAATGGTTGAGCCGGGGGTTGCCGAAGCCGTGTGGCTTCGCGCGATGGAACGGATCCCGGCGGTGCGTGCATACAGCGTCGGGCCGCCATCGAACAGGTCGACATAACTGTTGGTTTCGAACCCCTCGCGCTCCAGGATATCGAAGGCTTCCTGGCCATCGGGGTGGATGCGACCGATGCAGTCCTGCGCGGCCTGGGGCAACATCGGTACGTAAATCGGGTATTGCGGCATCAGTTCGGCGAGAAAGGTCCGGCTTTCCAGGCCGCAAAGCCGCTCGGCCTCGACGTAGGGCAGGTCGAAGAAATGCTTGCCCACGGCGTCCCAGAATGGCGAGTGGCCGTCGTTGCTGCTGTAGCCGACGATCTCGGTAATCACCGCATCGGAAAACCGTCGGGCATGGGCCGCGATGAACAGCAGCCTGGCCCGTGACAACAGTTCGGAGAACGCTGTGCGCTCCAGCGCGGCATCGATGTGAAAGCCCCGCAGCAAGGTGTGGCCGCTGAGGTCATGACACAACGACAGCGCTGGTACGCCATGCTCGATGTTGAGCTCCCGCGAGGCACTGTTGAAGTGGCGGTTGCGCAGGCTGTAAAACGGTTCGCTGAAACCGGCGGTGGCGAGTATTTCCGAGCAGCCCGCCAGTTTTTGAGTCGTCGAGTCCTCCAGCACAAAGAAGTAATTTTCCGGGCCGGGGCTCTGCACGTGTTGTTCGAACGACGTGCAGGAGTCGAGAATCTTGTCGCGCAGGCGTTCGCTGTCGTCCGGCAAGGACGTGACGCCCACCAGGCTTTCGCGAGCCAGTCGCTGCAATTGGGGCAAGTCGGTTAATTGCACTGGACGCAAGACCAGCATGGATGCACTCCTGTATCAAAGGGCTCGGCAACAGGTGCCGGGCAAAATGCATACGGCATTGCGTGCGAATCAGCAAAATCGGTGATTGAGTCTTGGCATGAAGGCATCCGGGCTCCTGCTGGATGGTGGGGGTCATAATCCGTTGAAAGGAGTATTTAGTTAAGGCGCACAACATGTCTAGTTAATTTTCGTGCGGTGTTTCAACGCCCGGCCATGGGGTGAAACAGGGCTACGGGCAAGTCGACTGAGCTTGTAGGTTATCGCCTAAAGTGTGGTCGGACGTGGCTGTACTTGGTGGATGAAATGCCTCGGCGAATCAGGGCCGCTTACGGCACAATTGCGCGATGGCTGGCGCCGCGGCGCCGTTTTTCCTTTCTATCGACAGAGTGATCCTTCGTGCAGGCGACCCGTTTGACCTTGATGTGCCACGCTCGAACCGTCGCACAGAAACTGGCGCGTTTTCCTACGGATGAGCCATTGGAGATGGATTGGCAGTCGGCGAGGGGCGTGCGCAGTACCCAATTCAAGCTCCCGCCGAAACTGCTGTGTGGTCCGGAACGGCGGGCCCGGCAAACCGCCGAATTGTTCGGCAGCACCGTGGAAATTGTCGAGGCCCTCAGGGACTGCGATTTCGGCCGCTGGAGCGGGGTTCGGATCAACGATCTGCAAAAAGCCGAACCTGAATTACTCCAGTCCTGGCTTGCCGACCCGAATTCGGCGCCCCACGGTGGCGAATCAATGGCGCAAGTCACTGAGCGGGTGAGCGCCTGGCTGGCGACACTGGAGCCTGCACCCGGTCACGTCGTGGCCGTGACCCATCCGTTCATCATCCGTGCCGCGCTCACCACGGTGCTGGGAAGTTCGGCGTTCAACCTGATTGATGTTGAACCGTTGTCGGCCATCGAACTGAGGTTCAATGGATACTGGCGGCTACGTTTGCCGGGCACTGACCCTGAAGGAACACTTTGATGAAAAAACTCCTGATTATCGGCATCGGTGCTGGCAACCCCGACTACATCACGATGCAGGCGGTGAAGGCGCTGAATCGGGTCGACGTGTTTTTCCTGATGGACAAGGGCCAGAGCAAAGACAAGCTGATCGACCTGCGCCGGGAAATTTGCGAGCGGTACATCACCGATCACGATTACCGCTTCGTCGAAGCCCAAAGCCCGGAACGCCAGCGTGGCGATGTGGACTACACGTCCAGTGTCGACGATCTGAACCTGGCCAAGCAGCGGACCTTCGAACGGCTGATCATCGAGGAAATGTCCGACGAGCAGTGCGGCGGTTTTCTGGTGTGGGGTGATCCGGCGTTGTACGACAGCACAATCCGTATCTTGAACGCGATTCTGGCCTCGGGCGCGTGTGCGTTCGAGTTCGAGGTGATTCCCGGTATCACCAGCGTGCAGGCGCTGACAGCGCAGCACAAAGTGCCGCTCAATCAGATTGGCCGCTCGGTTGAAATCACCACCGGACGGCGTCTGGCGGCGGGACAGGTCAGCGATGCGGACAGTCTGGTGGTGATGCTGGATGCGCAGGATGCCTACCATCAGGTGGCGGATCAGGACACCGAGATTTACTGGGGGGCTTACCTCGGGACGCCGGATGAAATCCTGATCAGCGGCAAGCTCAAAGTTGTGGCGGATGAGATCGAGCGAGTGCGCAAGGCGGCGCGGTTGGCCAATGGCTGGATCATGGACACCTATTTGCTGCGCAAGCCCTGAACAACACCTCAGGAAATAGCCTTGACCTTGCGCCCGAACCGTTCCCGATACACCGACGGTGGCACGCCGACTACGCTGCGAAACGCCACGCGGAAGCTTTCCACCGATCGATAACCACAGCGCTGCGCGATCTGCTCGGTGTTTTGATCGGTGCTTTCCAGCAGTTCGCGGGCGCGACCCAGGCGTTCGTGTTGCAGCCAGGTCTTGGGCGACTGGCCGCTGGCCTCACTGAAGCGGCGCAGGAAGGTGCGCTCGCTCATGGCCGCTTCACTGGCCAAATCACGCACTTCCAGCGGTTCATGCAGACGTTCACGTGCCCACTGCATAACGCGGGAAAGATCGCTGCGCGGTGTAGGACTGACCGGTGTCGGAATGAATTGCGCCTGGCCACCGGTGCGTTGCGGTGACATCACCAGTCGCCGCGCCACGGCATTGGATACCTGCGTACCGAAATCCCGTGTGACCAGATGCAGGCAAGCGTCGATGCCCGCCGCGCTGCCGGCCGAGGTGATCAACTGTCCCGAATCGACGTACAGCACATCCGGGTCCACCAGAATGTTCGGAAAGCGTTCGGCCAGTTCCGTGGTGTAGCGCCAGTGCGTCGTGGCGCCATGACCATCGAGCAATCCGGTGGCCGCCAGCACGAACACCCCTGAACAAATAGACAATAACCGCGCACCTCGGGCATGGGCCTGGCGCAGCGCTGCAAGCAACGCTTCGGGCACCGCCGCATTGCGATCACGCCAACCGGGAATGATGATGGTCCGGGCATGTTCGAGCAGCTCCAGACCGCCATCGGCCAGGACCTGGATGCCGCCCATCGCGCGCATCGGTCCTTGATCGACCGCGACAATTTGATGCTCGTACCATGGGAAATCGAACTCGGGTCGCGGCAGGCCAAAGATCTCCACAGCGATGCCGAACTCGAAGGTACAGAGGCCGTCGTAGGCCAGAATCGCGACCAATCCAGGGGATGATTGCATTTGGCGGAAAGTTCCCGGTGAGTGTCTTGTGCGCCACTGTAGCCGCAAGTGCCAGGCGGATAAAGTCTGTTCACACCCACTGACACTCTGGAGAACTGCCCATGACCAGCCTTGTTCGCGAAATTCCTGCCGCCCCATCGGCCATCGCCCTGATGCATTTCAGCAACCGTCTTACATTCGAAACCGATTGTTCCGACGTCCATGGCAGTCAACAGGCCGGTCTAATCGACTTTGTCCTGGTTGACGTGCGCGGCCCGTTGGCATTCGAACGTGGCCATGTACCGGGTGCGATCAATCTTCCGGGGCGCTTGCTCACTGCCGAAGGTGTGGCGGCCTACCCGAAAACCAGCCTGTTCGTGGTTTATTGCGCGGGGCCGCACTGCAACGGCGCCAACAAGGCTGCGGTGAAACTGGCGGCGTTGGGCTACCCGGTCAAGGAGATGATTGGCGGCGTGACCGGGTGGCTGGATGAAGGGTTTGAGCTGAGTGTCACGGCGCAACGCCCGGTGAAAGCCGTGATCGGTTGCGAGTGTTGATGTAACCGAAAAGATCGCAGCCTGCGGCAGCTCCTACATTGAAATGCGTCCTCCTGTAGGAATTGCCGCAGGCTGCGATCTTTTGATCTGGCTTTTAAATTTTCACCCACCACTGATCCAGCGTCGCCTGCAACCAGTCAAAAACGGCGGTATAGGCGGCGCTGTCCTGCGTCCCTCGAGGCAGCGGCGACTCATTGGCGAAGTGCTGGTTGAGCAGGGCCACCGATTCGGCATCCCATTCCGGGTGAAACTGCAAGCCAACCCGTGTCGGTCCAACGCAATACATCTGCTGTTCACACTGCTCGCTGCTGGCCAACAGTTGCGCATTCGGCGGCAGGTCGATGGCGTCTTCGTGCCATTCCAGCACCTTCAGGCTCTGGCCATCGACGAAGTTCACCTGCGTCCAGCCAGTTTCCGTGCGCGCCATGCGCCGCACATTTCCACCCAGGCTCAACGCCAACAATTGCGCGCCCAGGCAGATGGCGAACACTGCGGCGCCTTGTTCGAGGCAGCCTGCCAGCCATTGGCGTTCGGCCTCCAGCCATGCCGGCCCGGCGTTGGACTCATACGGCCCACCCAACAGAATCGCCGGTGCCGCGCTCACCGCTGGCAACTGACCGAGGTCGGCGCGAAAGACGTTCAGCTTCACTCCACGGGTAGCGGCCCACGCGGCAATGGCGCCCGGACCCTCGGCAGGGTGGTGCTGAATCAGGTTCAACTCGGACATCGTGCTTCTCTTGGACGGGCGGGGTGGGTGGTCAATGTGCCGCAAAAAAGAGCTCATCGCCAGCATGACTGTTCAGTCGGAATGCTCCCAAAATCTTGTAGGTTTTTTCCGAAAACGATAATTGTCTGACAGGCTTTGCACCGCTCTGGCACACGCTTCTACGGCAATCATCGGCTCGGCCAGTTTCTATAAGTATATGTCGCCTGAAAACAATTTGCCCCGCACCAGCCACTCTAGACTGCCGGCCTCTTCGGTCCTTACCCGCCACAAGCAACGACCGAAAGCTGCCAATAAAAACCTCCGCACACAGGAGTTATAAATGAAGAAGCTAGTGATGTTCGGTGCCCTGGCACTGTCGATGTTGTCCCTGACCGCCGTGGCCGAAGACGCCAAGCCGATCCGCATCGGTATCGAAGCCGGTTACCCGCCATTCTCGATGAAAACCCCTGACGGCAAGCTCACCGGTTTCGACGTTGATATCGGCGACGCGCTGTGCGAGCAGATGAAAGTGAAATGTACTTGGGTCGAGCAAGAATTCGACGGCCTGATCCCGGCGCTGAAGGTCAAGAAAATCGACGCCATCCTGTCGTCCATGACCATCACTGACGATCGCAAGAAGAACGTCGATTTCACCATCAAGTACTACCACACGCCGGCGCGCTTCGTGATGAAGACAGGCACCGACATCAAAGACCCGCTGACCGAACTCAAAGGCAAGAAGGTCGGTGTACTGCGCGCCAGTACCCACGACCGTTTCGCCACCGAAGTACTGGTGCCGGCCGGTATCGAGCTGGTGCGTTACGGCTCCCAGCAGGAAGCCAACCTGGACATGGTTTCCGGTCGCATCGACGCGCTGCTGGCTGACTCGGTCAACCTGGACGACGGTTTCCTGAAGACCGACGCCGGCAAAGGCTTCGCTTTCGTCGGCCCGACCTATGAAGACGCCAAGTACTTCGGCGGCGGCGCCGGTATTGCTGTGCGCAAGGGCGACAAAGAGCTGGCGGACAAATTCAACACCGCCATCACTGAAATCCGCGCCAATGGCAAGTACAAGCAAGTGCAGGACAAGTACTTCGACTTTGACGTTTACGGTCATTAATACGCCGTAGGTGTAGGAGCTGCCGCAGGTTCGGGCCGCGTTCGGACGATCTTTTGATCTTACTTTTCAAGGTCAAGAGATCGCAGCCTCGTTTCACTCGACAGCTCCTACGGAAAAACTGGAGTTCTCCCATGCAACGCATTGACCATCCATTGCCCTGGAGCCACCTCGGCAGCGAACGCACCCTCAGTGTGTTCCGTTTTGGCGCGGGCACACGCAAGGTCTACATCCAGGCCAGTCTGCATGCCGACGAATTGCCGGGTATGCGCACCGCTTGGGAATTGAAGAAGCGTCTGTCCGATCTCGAAATTCAGGGGCAGTTGAACGGTGTGATCGAACTGGTGCCGGTGGCCAACCCGATCGGTCTCGATCAGCACTTGCAAGGCAGTCACATGGGCCGCTTCGAACTGGGCAGCGGCAAGAATTTCAACCGCGCGTTTGTCGAACTCAGTGCACCGGTAGCGCAGTTGGTGGGTGATCGTCTGGGCAGCGATGCCGAGGCGAACATCGCGCTGATCCGTCAGACCATGGGCCAGGTTCTCGACGGTTTGCCGGCCCCGGCATCACAACTCGAAGCCATGCATCGCCTGTTGCTGCGCCATGCCTGTGAAGCTGACATCACCCTCGATCTGCATTGCGATTTCGAAGCGGCGATTCACATTTACGCGCTGCCGCAACACTGGCCGCAGTGGCAATCCCTGGCGGCGCGTTTGCAGGCTGGCGTGGCGTTGTTGTGTGAGGATTCCGGCGGCAGTTCTTTCGACGAATCCTGTTCTTCGCCGTGGTTGCGTCTGGCCAGGGCGTTCCCTGAGGCGGCGATTCCACCGGCGAACCTGGCGACTACTCTGGAACTGGGCAGCATGGGCGACACCCGGGTTGATCAGGCCCAAGCCAATTGCGAGGCAATTCTGGGCTTTCTCGCCGAGCAGGGTTTCATCAAGGGCAATTGGCCGGCAGCGCCGGATGAGTGCTGTGAGGGCATGCCGTTTGAAGGCACCGAATACCTGTTCGCGCCGCATCACGGTGTCGTCAGTTTCCTGCGCGAAGCCGGGGAGTGGGTGGAGAAGGGCGATGCGCTGTTTGAGGTGGTCGACCCGTTGAGTGACAAGGTCACCACCGTACGTGCCGGGACTAGTGGCGTATTGTTTGCAATTGATCGCGGGCGTTATACGCAGCCGGGGACCTGGCAGGCGAAAGTGGCGGGGCGCGAGCCGATTCGGGTTGGGAAGTTGATCAACGACTGACCGACAATTTTTGCTATCTGGTCTGGCCTCATCGCCAGCAAGCTGTGCTCCTACGGAACAACGCCAATCCTGTAGGAGCGCAGCTTGCTGGCGATAGCGGTAGTTGGCACAGCGAAAATTCCTCGGCCAGCTTCACAGTGTTAGGCTCTTCCCCGAATCCTGCGCATTGTGAAGGAAGGCTTATGTTGAAATTTCTGGCTCTGTTCATGCTGCTGGCATCCGCCGCTGTCCACGCTCAAACCCCGCTGCAAACCGACCTGCCGCTCAAATACCTGGAGCAGGCACCCTCCGATTCCCACGATCAGCCCCTGGTGATTTTTCTCCACGGTTACGGCAGTAACGAGCAGGATCTGTTCGGCATCAAGGATGAATTGCCCGCGCAATACACGTACCTGTCGGTGCGGGCGCCGATGGTGATACAGGAGGGGAGTTATCAGTGGTTTCGCAAGAAAGGCGAAGGTGCCTACAACGGTGAGACCGATGATCTGAAATCCAGCGGCCAGGTGCTGCTGGATTTTGTCGTACAGGCAACAAAGAAATATCACACCGAGCCGGGCAAGGTTTTCCTGGTGGGGTTCAGCCAGGGCGCGATCATGTCTTACGAAGTCGCGCTGCGCCATCCCGAAGCGGTGGGCGGGATCGCCGCGTTGAGCGGGCGGATTTTACCGGTGCTCAAGGCCGAATTGAAACCGGATGAAAAACGCCAATCGCTGGCGATTTTCATCGGTCATGGCACGGCGGACAAACGTCTGCCATACAGCGACGGCACGGAGGCCAACAGCCTGTTGCAGAGCATTTCACTCGAACCCGAGTTCCACGCCTACCAGGGTGTCGGCCACAACATCAGTGCCGAAGAAATGCAGGATTTGAGCGCCTGGTTGCAGCGCCTCAATCCCTGAGATTTATTTGCCGCTGACGATCTGCTTGATCAGCGTCTCGTGGGCGGCCATGTCGCCGGGGCGGGAAATGACCTGAATGACCGTCATGTGGCTGCCGGACGCGGCCATCAGCGTGGTGTTGAGGGTCATGCCGCCGCCCTGGGTGGCGGTGCTGTCGACCTGGCGTACGCCCAGCCCGGTGCTTTTGAGGGTCAGGCTTTTTTCGCTGAGCTTGTTGTAATCGGGCAGGGCCTTGCGTTGCGCTGCGTCGAAGTCGGCCACGGTGCCATCCAGAAACGCGCCGTCATTGTCCTTGACCGTGGTGCCTTCCGGCAGACTGTTTTGCGCAGCGATGACCACTGTCTTGGTGGTCTCGTTGGCGTACATGGTGCCGCTTGCGCCGGTGGGACTGGTCGGCAGCGGATTGGCGACGAAGCCCTTGGGCAGAGTGAACGTGAACTTGCCGTCGAGCATCGAGACCTTCTGTGCCGATGCGGTCTCCTTGGCCGTGGCCTTGGCGGCCTGCGCATTCAGAGCCCCGAAAGTGGCCGCCGCCGCCAGTAACAGGACAACGGCTTTTTTACTCAACAGTGACATTCGAAATCTCCAGGGATGGTCGCGCGGTGGGGGGCGATCATCCCATGGAGGTTGTGACGTGTTCCAGCGTTGGGTAACGGACGGTCGTTGTCCGTTGCCGAGCCAGCCTCAATCTTCGCGACGCACCGGATAGCTCTCGATCACCTCCAGAAACTCGATCCGACGTTCGCTTGCCAGCAACTCCGGCAGCAATTTTTCGTACTCCTGGCGATACGGCTTGCTCAGGTGACGAGCGATGAAGTCTTCCTTGCTGCAGTTCCAGGTTTCGTAGAGCACCAAGGTGTTCGGTTCGTCCTGGAGTTGATGCACCCAGGTGTTGACGAAGTCCGGCTCGGCCGACATCTGGTGCACTACGTCCAGCAGTCGTTCTTTGGTTTCGGCGAAACGCTCGGGTTTGGCCGGCAGGTAAACGATAAACGCGACTTGATCACTCATTTCATCACCTTCCTGTATTGGGAATGGCTTACTGGGCCTGGTTTTGCGGGAACAGGTTGCGACGGGTTTCTTCGTCGAATTCGGCCTTGAGCACCAGTTTCTCTTTCAGACCCTGAGCGCGTTGGGCCGCCGGGCGGGCGCTGATTTCGTCGAACAGGCGCTTGACGTTCGGGTAGGCCGCCAGACCGTTTTCACCGAGGATGTACGGCGCGTAGTTGGCCCAGCCCCAGAGCGCCATGTCGGCGATGCTGTAGGTGTCGCCCGCCAGGTACTGGTGTTCGGCCAGGCGTTGGTCGAGGACGCGGTAGTGGCGTTCGACTTCCTTGAAGTAGCGGTTTTTCGCGTACGGCAGGTCTTCCGGCGCGTGGTGCATGAAGTGTACGGCCTGGCCGGAGAACGGCGAGAGGCCGGTGGCGATGAACATCAGCCAGGACAGCAACTCGGCATTATCGGCAGCGCTGGTGGGCAGGAAACGCTGATGTTTTTGCGCCAGATGCAGCAGGATCGCCTGGGAATCGAAGACCGTGGCGTCGCCATCGACCAGCGCCGGGACCTTGGCGTTCGGGTTGATCGCCAGGAAGGCTGGCAGGTGTTGCTCGCCCTTGAAGGTGTCGACGCCGATCAGCTCATAAGGCGTTTGCAGTTCTTCAAGCAACAGGGCGACTTTCATCGGGTTCGGCGAAGGGTGGAAAAAGAATTTCATGGTGTAGGCCTCAGTGGTTAGTGGTTTGAACTGAGGCTGATGGTGGGCGAAACCTGTTCGATTGACGTACGGAGTTGTTGGGTTACTCGTGCGAAACCATCGAAGGTGTTGTAGGGGATTTAACCGACGGTTGCGCGGTGGCGATCACCGCGCCGGCGATAATCAGCAGCGCAGGAATCATCAGGATCGGGCTGGCATGGCTGCGGCCGACGACGATCAACAACACCGTGGAAATCAGCGGAGCCAGGTAGGACAGCGCGCCCAGCGTGGCCAGGCTGCCGTGTTTGGTGGCGTGGTCCCAGGCGAAAAATGCCAGCCCCGCCGGGCCGAGGCCCAGAATGACGATCGCAGTCCATTGCCTGAAATCGGGCCACACCGTGGTTTCGAACGCCAGATGGCAGACCAGCCCGCCCAAGGCCGACATGCCGCAAATGCCGCCGATGATGCTGCTCGGTACTTCCTTGAACCGCCGGTTGAACACCGAGTACCCGGCCCAGATCAGCGCACATCCGAGCGCCGCCAGATACCCGGCCACCGGCATCACGGCGGAGGTATGGGTATCGCGTTGCTGCATGATGAACGCGGTGCCTGCCAGACCCAGAATTGCACCGAGGACTTGGCGCTTGTGCAGTTTTTCTCCGGCGGCGAAGGCCGAGAGCAGCACCAGCAGCAGGGGCCACAGGTAGTTGATCAGGCTGGCTTCGGCTGCCGGCGCGGACTTGAGCGCGAAAAAATACAGCGCGTGATAAACGAAAATTCCGACAAACCCTGTCGCCCAGACGGGCCAGGGTTGGCGCCAACTGCTGAAACCGCTGAGCCCGCGCCGACCCAGAATCATCAAGGTCGCGATAAACGCCACGCCGAAGCTCAGGGTCAGCAGTTCAAACGGTGGAATGCCTTCGGTGAGGGTGGTCAGCAACGCCAGGCAGGACCAGAGGAAGATCGCGATCACGCCGACCGCGGTGGCGGAGCGGGCACTACGGACGCTGGACGTGGCCATGTCTGTTCCTTCAGGTGTTGAACGGGCGACTTCCTTGCCCGATGACCTGTTGCAGCTTAGCGCTTGATCGCGGTTCGTCCAGCGTCCGCCGGAGCCTGGCCGACGGGCCGGGCCAGCAGGCGTTTGGTCACGCCCAGCATCGCCACCGACACCGCTACGCCGACGGCAAACGCACTCATCCCCATGCTCGGCAATGTCAGCGCCAGGACCAGGCAGAATGCCGAGAACGAATACATGCCGGTGGCCGTCGCCCGCAGCAGGGCAGCGGTAAACGCCGGGCCACGGGTTTGCTGGGAGAACACCGCCATCACGCTGCCAAGCACCGGAAACACCGCGAGCAGCCCGCTCCAGCGATCGCCGACAGTGCTGGCCAGCAGGGTGACGGCCAGGGTCAGCAGGGCGCCGGCGACCATGCGCAGCAGCAGTTTGTCGGACTTCGGTTTTGGACCGGAAACGATGGGTTGCACCGCTGGGAACAGGTAAGGCGCGGCCAACAGCGCGGTCGCGGCGGCGATCATCGAAAACACCAGTGATGGTGGAACCAACGACAGCACCACGGCGATCACGGCCCACACCAACAGGGAAACCGTCAGCGCCAGTGGCCATCCGGTGCGTTGGGCGACCTGCGCGTAAGTCACGCAGAAAGCGATCATCGCGAACATGGCCGACAGCGCTGCCTGGGCTGATTGCGCGGCGAACAGTTCGCCCTGTTCGATGGCGAGGAAAAACAGAATCGGCCCGACCACCACCGGCAACCCCGACAACCAACCGGCCACGCTTGGCCCCCAACGTTTACCGGCCAGGGAAATCAGCAGCAGGAATCCGGGAATCACCAGCAGTTTGAGCATCAGCACGCGTACATCTCCAACCTGTGTCAGGTGGCAACGTTAGCACTGCGGGAGGTGGATTGCTCTATATGTGTCGAAGTTTTGTATACAAAGTAGGGGCTGCCGCAGGCTGCGATCTGTTGATTTTCAGCCATTTCAAATGTGCCGAGAATCAACATCAAAAGAGCGCAGCCTGCGGCAGCTCCTACAGGGTGTTGTGTGTTCCTCGAAACGTCTAAGCTGCGCCTTCCCACCTGTTGATGGATCATCGCGTGAAATTCAGTTTGCCCAAAGTCGGCACTGCGCCGTTCTGTCCGCCGGAAGTGGCGGGTACCGTTGCTGTCGACCCGAGCGCGTCATTTTTCAAACGGGTCCTGCGTTTTGCCGGTCCCGGTTTGCTGGTGTCCATCGGCTACATGGACCCGGGCAACTGGGCGACTGCCATCGAGGCCGGGTCGCGGTTTGGCTATAGCCTGTTGTTCGTTGTGCTGTTGGCGAGTCTGGCGGGAATGGTGGTGCAGTGCCTGTGTTCGCGGTTGGGCATCGCCACCGGGCACGATCTGGCGCAGTTGTGTCGGCAGCGCTACAGCAAACGGACAGCCCGCACGCAGTGGGTGCTGGCGGAAATTTCGATCATTGCCACTGACCTCGCCGAGGTGCTCGGCTGTGCCCTGGCATTCCATTTGTTGCTGGGCTGTTCGCTGACTTTCGGCATCGCCCTCACGGCGTTCGACACCTTGCTGGTGTTGGCACTGCAAAACCGTGGCTTCCGTCGACTGGAAGCGATCATGCTGGTGCTGGTGGGCACCATTGGCGCGTGTTTTTTCGTCGAGTTGCTGCTGATCAAACCGTACTGGCCTGAAGTCGCCCAAGGCTTCAAGCCATCGCTGTCGGCCCTGAGTGATGCCGCGCCGTTGTATCTGGCCATCGGCATTCTCGGTGCGACGGTGATGCCGCATAACCTCTACCTGCACACCTCGATCGTACAGACGCGATTGATCGGCAAGGACATCGCCAGCAAGCAGGACGCGGTGAAACTGGCGCGCATCGACACCATCGGCTCCCTGGCTTTAGCGCTGTTGGTCAACGCCGCGATCCTGATCCTCGCCGCCGCGGCGTTTCACAAGAGCGGGCACACCGAAGTGGTCGACATTCAAGACGCCTATCACCTGCTCGATCCGCTGGTGGGCGGGGCGTTGGCCAGTGTGTTGTTCGGCGTGGCGCTGCTGGCTTCGGGACAGAGTTCGACCTTCACCGGCACCATCGCCGGCCAGGTGATCATGGAGGGTTTCCTCGACCTGCGGCTGCCGTGCTGGCAACGGCGTTTGATCACCCGCGGCCTGGCGCTGATACCTGCATTTATTGGTGTGTGGCTGATGGGCGACGACGCGGTGGGCAAGCTGTTGGTGCTGAGTCAGGTGGTGTTGAGTCTGCAGCTGCCGTTTGCGTTGTATCCGTTGATTCGCATGACCAATGATCAGAAGTTGATGGGGCCGTTTGTGAACCGGTTGCCGACACGGGTATTGGCGTGGGGGTTGTTTGTGGTGATCAGTGGGGCCAATAGCTGGTTGATTCTGCAGTTTCTCGGGTGAATCGTCAGGCCTCTTCGCGGGCAAGCCCGCACACAGTGATCGGCGGTGTGGCGCCGTTTTGTGAACGATGCAAAACCCTGTGGGAGCGAGCTTGCTCGCGATGAACGATAACGCGGTCTACGAAAAAAACGCAGACAAAAAGAACCCGGTGCGACGTGAGTCGCACCGGGTGTTTTTCCAGGCTGCGGCGGTTATTCGTGGGTCCCCGCGCAATCTGTTGAACGCGTTACGCTCGTTCGAGCGCCAGGGCGACGCCTTGACCGCCACCGATGCACAGGGTGGCGAGGCCTTTCTTGGCGTCACGCTTGATCATTTCATGCAGCAGGGTCACCAGCACGCGGCAACCCGAGGCACCGATCGGGTGCCCGAGGGCGATGGCGCCGCCGTTGACGTTGACCTTGTTCAAGTCCCATTCCAGGTCCTTGGCCACGGCCAGCGATTGCGCGGCGAAAGCTTCGTTGGCTTCGATCAGGTCCAGTTGACCGATGTTCCAGCCAGCCTTGTCCAGGCAACGGCGAGTGGCCGACACCGGGCCGATGCCCATGATCGCCGGGTCGACGCCCGCGTTGGCGTAAGCGGTGATTTTTGCCAGTACCGGCAGGCCCAACGCCTTGGCTTTTTCGGCGCTCATCAGGATCACGGCGGCGGCACCGTCGTTCAGCGACGAAGCGTTACCGGCAGTCACCGAACCGTCCTTCTTGAAGGCGGCCTTGAGTTTGCCCAGGGATTCGGCGGTAGTGCCGGCCCGTGGCTGCTCGTCGGTGGCGAAGGACAGCGGATCGCCCTTGCGCTGCGGAATCAGGATCGGGGTGATTTCATCGACGAAGCGCCCGGCTTCGATTGCAGCCACAGCCTTCTGCTGCGAAGCGGCGGCGAATGCGTCCTGCTGCTCGCGGCTCAGGCTGTACTTCTCGGCCAGGTTCTCGGCGGTGATGCCCATGTGGTAATCGTTGAACGCATCCCACAGGCCATCGCTGATCATGGTGTCGACGATTTGCGCGTGACCCATGCGCAGGCCGGTACGGGCGCCGGGCATGACGTAGTTGGACAGGCTCATGTTTTCCTGGCCACCGGCGATGATCACGTCAGCGTCGCCGCAACGAATCGCCTGAGCGCCCAGGTGCAGGGCCTTGAGGCCGGAGCCGCAGACTTTGTTCAGGGTCATCGCCGGCACGGCGAACGGCAGGCCGGCCTTGATCGAAGCCTGGCGCGCAGGGTTTTGCCCGGCGCCGGCAGTCAGCACTTGGCCCATGATCACTTCATCGACTTCAGCCGGATCCAGGCCGGTTTGTGCCAGCAACTGACGGATTACCGCAGCGCCCAGGTCGACGGCAGAAACATTGGCCAGGGAGCCCTGGAAACTGCCGATCGCGGTGCGCGTGGCGGCAACAATGACGACTTCTTGCATGGAATGATTCCTCACTGGGCAGCGAACTGCATTTCCGGCACGTGGTCCGGCACGATCAGTTTACCGGCGGTCTTGGCGACAATCTCTTCAACGCTGACACCCGGTGCACGTTCTTTCAGGATGAACGCGCCGTTTTCGATTTCCAGATAGGCCAGGTCGGTCAGTACGCGCTTGATGCACCCGGCGCCGGTCAGCGGCAGGCTGCATTTGGACAACAGCTTGGACTCTCCATCCTTGGAGGCGTGGGTCATGATGACGATGATGTTGTCGGCGCCAGCCACCAGGTCCATGGCGCCGCCCATGCCTTTGACCAGTTTGCCGGGAATCATCCACGAGGCGATGTTGCCTTCGACATCCACTTCGAACGCACCCAGCACGGTCAGGTCGACGTGGCCACCGCGGATCATCGCGAAGGATTCGGCCGAGGAGAAAATCGAAGCGCCGATCCGTGCGGTCACGGTTTGCTTGCCGGCGTTGATCATGTCGGCATCGATGGTTTCTTCGGTCGGGAAAGGACCCATGCCGAGCAGGCCGTTTTCCGACTGCAGCATGACTTCCATGCCTTCGGGGATGTAGTTGGCGACCAGGGTCGGGATGCCGATGCCCAGGTTCACGTAGAAGCCGTCCTGCATTTCGCGGGCGACGCGTTGAGCCATTTGTTCGCGGGAAAGTGCCATTGTTGTTATTCCTTCATTCGGTCCGGGGGCAGGGGATCACTTACGTACGGTGCGCTGTTCGATGCGCTTCTCGAACGTGCCGCAGATGATCCGGTCGACGTAGATGCCAGGGGTGTGGATCTGCGCCGGGTCCAGCTCGCCGGGTTCGACGATTTCTTCGACTTCGACCACGGTGATCTTGCCGGCGGTGGCGGCCAGCGGATTGAAGTTCTGGGCGGTGTGGCGATAGATCACATTACCGAAATGGTCGGCTTTCCAGCCTTTGACGATGGCGAAGTCACCGGTGATGGACTCTTCCATCAGGTACTTGCGGCCATGGAATTCGCGCACTTCCTTGCCTTCGGCAACCGGGGTGCCGACGCCGGTGGCGGTGAAGAAGGCCGGGATGCCGGCGCCGCCTGCGCGCATTTTTTCAGCGAGGGTGCCTTGCGGGGTCAGGGTGACTTCTATTTCGCCTTTGAGCAGTTGCTCTTCGAATAGCTTGTTTTCGCCGACGTAGGAGGCCACGACCTTGCTGATCTGGCGGTCGGTCAGCAGCACGCCGAGGCCGAAACCGTCGACGCCGCAGTTGTTGGAAACGACGGTGAGGTCGCGGGTGCCTTTGCGCTTGATCTCGGCGATCAGGTTTTCCGGGATACCGCACAGGCCGAAGCCGCCAGCGATCACGGTCATCCCGTCTTCAAGACCTGCCAGAGCTTCCTCGTAGGAACTCACGCGCTTGTCGAAACCTGCCATATGCACCTCTTTTATTCTTTGTGGGCGGCTGGCTAGCCGTGTGGGGTTGAGTGTCTCGCCGCAAGATTCATTTGTTAAGTTGATTTTTAATGTTGATTGATAGATAAAGCTCAATAGTACGTAGGAGCTGCCGTAGGCTGCGATCTTTTGATCTTGTTTTTGACAGAGTTGTAGTCGCCGAAGATCAAAAGATCGCAGCCTTCGGCAGCTCCTACAATAGCCGGGAGAAGCCGAGTATGACCGTCAAGCAGATCCGCGCCTTTCTGGCCGTGGCCCAGAGCCTGAGTTTTGCCGTGGCTTGCGAGCGCCTGCACCTGTCACAATCGGCACTGAGCCTGACCATCAAAGCGCTGGAGGAGGGCCTGGGCGGGCGCCTCTTCACGCGCAATACGCGCAATGTGGCATTGACTGCCGAGGGCGAATCCCTGGTGCCGCTTGCGCGCCGCTTGATTGCCGATTGGGACAACGCCGAAGACGAACTGCGTCAGCGCTTCACCCTCCAGCGCGGCCGCGTGACCCTGGCGGCCATGCCGTCGTTCGCCGGCAACCTGTTGCCGCCAATCCTCAAGACATTCCGCGCCCGGTATCCGAAAGTCAACGTCACGGTCAACGATGTGATCAACGAGCAAGTGCTGGAAATGGTCCGCGATCGCCAGGTGGAGCTGGGCGTGGCGTTCGAGCCGACCCAGAGTTCGTCGCTGCAATTCACGCCGCTGTACATCGACCGCTTCGTCGCGGTGGTGCCCCATGATTCGCCGCTGGTTGAGCTGGACGAAATCGACTGGCAGACTTTGCTCAAGGAGCCGTTCATCACCTTGCAGCGGCCGTCGACAGTGCGGGTGATGCTGGAAGAACACTTGCAGGCGCGGGGCATGAAGCTGCCGGTGGAGTTTGAGAGCCATCAACTGGCGACGGTCGGGCGGATGGTCGCCAGCGGGTTGGGGGTGAGTGCGGTGCCGGCGTTGTGTGCCGGGCAGATGCGCGAGCTGGGGGCGCGCTGCATTACGTTGCGTGACCCGGTGGTGGAGCGGGCGCTTGGGGTTTTGACGTTGCCGGGGGGAGAGCTGTCGGCGGCGGCGCAGGCGTTGTTTGATGTGCTCAAAGAGGAAAATCTCGGCCAGCGAGTTTCCATGAACTGATCACAGTTCCCCTGTAGGAGCTGCCGCAGGCTGCGATCTTTTGACTTTTCAAAATCAAGATCAAAAGATCGCAGCCTGCGGCAGCTCCTACAGGGATTTGGTTTTGTTAGTTGTTCAGGCGTTGGGGCAATAACGGAAGCAGCTGCTCACACCACCCCTCGA